>NZ_JBAPLV010000002.1:0-343165 GCF_037083865.1 Klenkia terrae
ATCCGTGGTCGACCGGCCCTCTCGGGGGTTCGGGGGGAGGCCCAGCGGCCTCTGGGGCGTCTCAGACGCCGACGCGCACCGGGGAGTTCTCCGCGGCGATGAGCCGGGTGCGCTCCTCCTCGCTCATGCCGCCCCACACGCCGTAGGGCTCGCGGACGCTGAGGGCGTGCTTGAGGCAGGCGTCGATGACGGGGCAGGTCCCGCAGACGGCCTTGGCGGCGGCCTGGCGACGGGCCCGGGCCGGGCCGCGCTCGCCGTCGGGGTGGAAGAAGAGGGAGGTGGACTCGCCACGGCAGGAGCCGTGCAGTTGCCAGTCCCACACCTCGGCGACGGGGGTGGGGAGACGGCGGATGTCGGCCATGCGTGGTCCTCCTGTGCTCGGGCTGACCGGGGTGCTGCCCGGCGCTCTTGGGCATCTGCCCGCCGGTGATCACGGCCAAACCCCGTCCGGTGATCCTTCTTCTGCGGGATCCACCGATGTGTGCTTCGGGTGGTCGGCGGCCCGGGCCTCACCCCCCGGGGTGACACCCGCTGGGCAGCACCCCCCTCGACGCTCAAGGTGGGTCCTCAGCCCGTCGACCACCGGTCGAGGGACACCGGACGCACCCGATCGGGTGCAGCCGGGTGAGGACAGGAGCAGACGTGGTCGAGGACAGGACGCGCAACGCGGTCAACGGCGGGGGCACGGCCACCATGGGCGGTGCCACCGTGTGGGTGTTCGACGAGCGCCGGCGGGTCCGGGACGACGTCGCCTCGCGCCTGGTCGCGCTGCCCTTCGTCGGTCGGGTCGAGGCCGTCGGCGACGCCGTCTCGCTGCAGGCCCGGCTGGCCACCCGCCAGCCCGACGTCCTGCTCGTCGGGACCCAGCGGGCCACCGACAACGGCCTCGCCGTCGCCACCCAGGTGCTGCGCAACCACCCCGGCCTGTCGGTGCTGGTGCTCGGCGCCCCCGACGACGCCGACAGCGTCCGCGCCGCCGTCGCCTTCGGTGCCCGCGGGTACCTGCGGTGGGACGCCTCCCCGGTCGAGATGGGGCTGGGCATCTCCCGCGCCGGCCTGCGGGTCGAGCCGGGTCGTCCGCCGCACACCGGTCCGCTGTCCACCGTCGGGGCCTCGTCGGCGCCGGCCTGGAGCGGCTCGAGCGCGCTGGCGTCGTCCTCGGCGCCCACCACGGTCCGCGCCGCCGTCCGCGTCGACGTCCCGGCGGTGTCGCTGTCGGTGCGCGAGATGCAGGTGCTGACCGGCATGAGCCAGGGCAAGTCCAACGCCCAGATCGGCCGCGAGCTCTACCTCTCCGAGGACACCATCAAGACCCACGCCCGCCGGCTGTTCCGCAAGCTCGGCGCGAAGGACCGCGCCGAGGCCGTCGCGACGGGCTTCCGCCGCGGGATGATGAGCTGAGTCAGTCCTCGCGGGCGTGGCGGCCGGGGGTGCGGCCCTCGGTGGGCTCCTCGGCGTCGGCGCGGGCGGCCACGCCGTCGGCGTACCCGCTGGCGTAGTCCCAGCTGACGTAGTCGTCGGGGTCCGGGTCGAAGGGTGGCTCGTGCCGCCCGGTCTGCCCCTCGTCCAGCAGCTGGCGCAGGTTGGCCTGCATCAGCGCCCAGTCGACGTGGTGCTCCTCGTCGCAGTCCGGGCAGTCCACGACGATGCCCTTGACCCCGGTGTGCTCCAGCAGGGTGCGGAAGACCTCCAGCTCGGCGAGGTCGTCGAGCACCCCCGCCCGCTCCTCCATGGTCAACGGAGGCGGCGGCGGGGCGTCCTCGCCGCCGTCGGCACCGAACGCGTCGTCCCACGAGGTCACCGGTCGAGGCTAACCGTCCCTGGGGTGTGACGGGGGCGGCAGCCTACGATCGTCGGGGTCCCCGTGCGCCGTCCGGCGCCCGCACCACCAGACGAGAGGTGGCGGCACCCGTGCAGCCCGACGCCAGCACCCCCGAGCTCCCGGCGAAGTTCGCGCCCCTGGGGTTGACCTACGACGACGTCCTGCTGGTGCCGGGCGCCTCCGACGTGGTCCCCGCCGAGGTCGACACGTCCTCGCTGCTCACCCGCGGCATCCGGTTGTCCATCCCGCTGGTCTCCAGCGCCATGGACACCGTCACCGAGGCCCGCATGGCCATCGCGATGGCCCGGGCCGGGGGCGTGGGCATCCTGCACCGCAACCTCGCCGCCGAGGAGCAGGCCGGCCAGGTCGACCTGGTCAAGCGCTCGGAGTCCGGGATGATCACCAACCCGGTCACCTGCTCGCCCGGCGACACCCTCGCCCACGTCGACGCGCTGTCCGGGCGCTACCGCATCTCCGGCGCGCCGGTCGTCGACGCCGACGGCGTCCTCGTCGGCATGGTCACCAACCGCGACATGCGGTTCGAGTCCGACCACACCAACCGCCTGGTCGGCGATGTCATGACCCCGCTGCCGCTGGTCACCGCCCCCGTGGGCGTCGACGGCGAGACCGCGCTGGCCCTGCTGCGCCAGCACAAGGTGGAGAAGCTGCCGCTGGTCGACGACGCCGGCCGGCTGCGCGGGCTGATCACCGTCAAGGACTTCATCAAGCGCGACCAGTACCCGAACTCCACCAAGGACGCCGACAACCGCCTGGTCGTGGGCGCCGCCCTCGGTGTCGGCGAGGACGCCTACAAGCGCGCCGGCCTGCTGGTCGACGCCGGGGTCGACGTCCTCGTCGTGGACACCGCGCACGGCCACCAGCGCGCCGTGCTGGAGATGGTCGCCCGGGTCAAGAAGGACTTCGGCGTGCAGGTGGTGGGCGGCAACGTCGCGACCCGCGCCGGGGCGCAGGCCCTGGTCGACGCGGGCGCCGACGGCGTCAAGGTCGGTGTCGGCCCGGGCTCGATCTGCACCACCCGGGTGGTCGCCGGCGTCGGCGTGCCCCAGGTGACCGCGGTCTACGAGGCCTCGCTGGCCTGCAAGCCCGCCGGCGTCCCGGTCATCGCCGACGGCGGGCTGCAGTACTCCGGCGACATCGCCAAGGCGCTGGTCGCCGGGGCCGACACCGTGATGCTGGGCAGCCTGTTCGCCGGCGTCGAGGAGGCCCCGGGCGACCTGGTCTTCATGAACGGCAAGCAGTACAAGTCCTACCGGGGGATGGGCAGCCTGGGGGCCATGCAGAAGCGCGGCAACCAGTCCTACAGCCGGGACCGCTACTTCGCCGACGACGTCCTCTCCGACGACAAGCTCGTCCCCGAGGGCATCGAGGGCCAGGTGCCCTACCGCGGCGCGCTGTCCGGGGTCGCCCACCAGCTGGTCGGCGGCCTGCGGGCCTCGATGGGCTACGCCGGCGCGGCCACCGTCGCCGACCTGCAGGAGAAGGGTCAGCTCACGCGGATCACCGCCGCGGGCCTGACCGAGAGCCACCCGCACGACATCCAGATGACCGTCGAAGCTCCCAACTACCGGGCCCGGTGACCCTCAGTGCCAGTGCGTGACAACGTCGAGATCGGGCTGAACCGCTTCGCCCGCCGCGGCTACGACCTCGACGAGGTCTCCATCGTCCCCAGCCGCCGCACCCGGGACGTCGACGACGTCTCGACCGCGTGGCAGATCGACGCCTTCCGGTTCGGCATCCCGTTGGTCGCCAGCCCGTCGGACGCCGTGATGAGCCCGGCCACCGCCGTCGCCGTCGGGCAGGCCGGCGGGCTCGGCGTGCTCAACGCCGAGGGCCTGTGGACCCGGTACGACGACCCGACCGACGTCTACCGGCAGCTGCTCGAGGCCGCGGGCTCCGGGACGTCGACCACCGCCCTGCTGCAGCAGCTCTACAGCGAGCCGGTCAAGCCCGACCTGGTCACCGCCCGGGTCAAGGAGCTGCGCGACTCCGGGGTCACCTCCGCGGTGCGGATCAGCCCGCAGCACACCGAGGCGCTGGCCCCGGCCGTGCTGTCGGCCGGGGTGGACCTGCTGGTCATCCAGGGCACGATCGTGTCCGCCGAGCACGTCACCACCCAGGGCGACTCGCTCAACCTCAAGGACTTCATCGCCGACCTCGACGTCCCGGTGATCGTGGGCGGGGCCGCGGACTACCAGACCACGCTGCACCTGATGCGCACCGGCGCGGCCGGCGTGATCGTGGGCATCGGTGCCGACAGCGCCTCCACCGGGGACGCCGTCATGGGCGTGCGGGTGCCGCTGGCCACCGCCATCGCCGACGCCGCCGCGGCCCGCCGGGACTACCTGGACGAGACCGGTGGCCGGTACGTGCACGTCATCGCCAACGGCCGGATCGAGACCTCCGGCGCCATCGCCCGGGCCCTGGCCTGCGGTGCGGACGCCGTCCAGCTCGGCGAGCCGCTGCGCTCGGCCACCGAGGCGCCGGCCGGCGGGGCCTGGTGGGACTCCGTCGCCGCGCACCCCCGCCTGCCGCGCGGCGAGGTGTCCGCCCCGGTGGGCCGGTCGGTGCCGCTGGAGCAGGTGCTCAACGGCCCGGCCCTGGAGTCCGACGGGCGCACCAACCTGTTCGGCGCGCTGGCCCGCACCATGGCCAAGACCGGCTACCGGGACCTCAAGGAGTTCCAGCGGGTCGACCTGGTCATCGAAGGGTGAGCATGGACTTCCCGACCGTCCTGGTCGTCGACTTCGGTGCGCAGTACGCCCAGCTCATCGCCCGCCGGATCCGCGAGGCCGGGGTGTACTCCGAGCTCGTCGGCTCCGACGTCCCGGTCGCCGAGGTGCTGGCCCGCAAGCCGGCGGCGATCGTGCTGTCCGGCGGGCCCTCGAGCGTCTACGCCGAGGGTGCCCCGCAGGTCGACCCGGCGCTGTTCGAGGCCGGGGTGCCCGCCTTCGGCATCTGCTACGGCTTCCAGGCCATGGCGCAGTCCCTCGGCGGCACCGTCGCGCACACCGGCGACCGCGAGTACGGCGGCACCCCGCTGACCGTGACCACGGCGAACCGGCTGTTCGGCGAGACCCCGCTGGAGCAGTCGGTCTGGATGAGCCACGGCGATGCGGTCTCGGCCGCACCCCCCGGGTTCACCGTCACCGCGACCTCCACCGGGGCCCCCGTGGCCGCCTTCGAGGACGTCGACCGGCGGCTGGCCGGCGTGCAGTTCCACCCCGAGGTCAAGCACACCGCGCACGGCCAGACCGTGCTCGAGCACTTCCTCTTCGACATCGCCGGCCTCGAGAAGTCCTGGACGATGGCCAACGTCGTCGAGGAGCAGGTGGAGGCCATCCGCGCCCAGATCGGCGGCAAGCGGGCGCTGTGCGCGCTGTCGGGCGGCGTGGACTCCGCGGTGGCCGCAGCGCTCGTGCAGCGGGCCATCGGCGACCAGCTGACCTGCGTCTACGTCGACCACGGCTTGATGCGCGAGGGCGAGACCGAGCAGATCGAGCGGGACTTCGTCGCCGTCACCGGGGCCGACCTGCGGGTCGTCGACGCCCGCGAGCAGTTCCTGACCGCGCTGGCCGGGGTCAGCGACCCGGAGCAGAAGCGCAAGATCATCGGCCGGGAGTTCATCCGGGTGTTCGAGCAAGCAGCCACCGACGTGGTCGCCGACGCCGCGGCCCACGGCGAGACGGTCGAGTTCCTCGTGCAGGGAACGCTCTACCCGGACGTCGTCGAGTCCGGCGGCGGCACCGGGACGGCGAACATCAAGAGCCACCACAACGTCGGCGGCCTCCCCGAGGACCTGACCTTCACCCTGGTCGAGCCGCTGCGCACGCTGTTCAAGGACGAGGTGCGCGAGGTCGGCCTGCAGCTCGGGCTGCCCGGCTCGCTGGTCTGGCGGCAGCCGTTCCCTGGTCCCGGCCTGGGCATCCGGATCGTCGGCGAGGTGACCGCGGAGCGGCTGGACATCCTGCGCAAGGCCGATGCCATCGCCCGGGCCGAGCTGTCCGCGGCCGGGCTGGACCGGGAGATCTGGCAGTGCCCCGTGGTGCTGCTGGCCGACGTCCGGTCGGTGGGCGTGCAGGGCGACGGCCGCACCTACGGCCACCCGGTGGTGCTGCGGCCGGTGTCCAGCGAGGACGCGATGACCGCGGACTGGACCCGGCTGCCCTACGACGTGCTGGCGAAGATCTCGACCCGGATCACCAACGAGGTGGCCGAGGTCAACCGGGTGGTGCTGGACGTGACCAGCAAGCCCCCGGGCACCATCGAGTGGGAGTAGAAGAAGGACCCCGTCCCACCCCCTGACGCGCTCCGCGCGCCCGGGGCCCCTGGGACGGGGCCGTTCCATCGGGTCACCTTCGTCACCGCTTGATGCGGCGCAGCTCCGAGACGAGCAGGCCGGCGCCGAGGACGACGAGGACGGTGGCCACCAGGCCGCCGCCGAACACCCAGCCCGGCAGCGACGTGCCGACCAGCGCCAGCACGGCGACCAGCACGAACAGCGCACCGCTGACGAGGGCGACCACGTCGGGCGACCGGCGCCCGGGCCGGGCGACGGGGTCCGGCTGCGCCTGGGCCTCCTGCCAGGTGGCGTAGCCGGTCGGTCCGACGAGCGGCGGTGCGACGGCGGTGGCCTGTGCGCCGCGTGGGTGGTCGGTGCCGAACTCGGTGGTCGGGTGCTCGGTGGTGGCGTGCTCGCCGGTGGGGTTCACGGGGGTCTCCTGACGGTCGGGTGACGGGTCGGTGGGCTGGTCGGTGGTCGGCGGCGCGGAGCCGATGGGGTCAGCCACGGGACACCGTCACGTCGCCGATGCCGGACTCGATCGTCAGCACGATCTCGGCGGTGTCGTCGCCGGTCCACGGCTGGTCGCCGGTGCCGGCGTAGGTGCCGCCGTCCGAGCTGCGGCCGAACACGTCGGCGTTCCCCAGGCCGTTGGACACCTCCACCCGGACGTCGGCCGACCGCGGCACGACGACCTCGACGTCGCCCACCCCGGCGTTGACGGTGGTGGTGACCGGCTGGGTCAGGTCGGCGAGGTCGACGTCGGTGAGGTCGAGCTCGAAGTCACCGACCCCGGACTCGTAGCGGGGCTGCACGGCCGTGGCGTCCTGCGGGGTGTAGCTCTGGTCACCCAGACCCCGGTCCCGGCCGTTGCGGAACCCGTCGCCGTCGGTGGCCGAGGCGACCAGCAGCGCGAAGGACAGCAGCACGCCCAGCGCGATCAGCGGGCCGCGCGAGCTGCGGCCGGAGACGAAGGCACCGACGCCCAGGCCGATGCCCACCGTGATCAGCGCGGTGGCCAGGAAGGGCACCGGGCCCGGCGTCCACGGGGTGACCCGGGCGGCCAGGGCCAGCACGCCGACCAGGATCAGCAGCACCGCCACGGTGATCCCCGGGACGGGGGAGCGGGGCTCGGGCGGGCCGGCCTCGACGCGGGCCGGGGCGGCGGCCGCGGCCTCGCCGTCCTGGCGGCGGGGCATCAGCACCCACAGCAGGAGGTAGACCACGACGCCGGTGCCGCCGGCGAAGACCAGGGCGATGAAGCCGACCCGCCACAGCAGGGCGTCGATGCCGGTGTACTCCGCCAGTCCGCCGCTGACGCCGCCGAGCACCTTGTCGGTGCGGCTGCGGCGCAGCGGGGGACGCAGCCCGTCCGCGCCGGGCGGCGGGGGCGGGGGGCCGGCGGGTGCCTCGGGAGCGGGGGGCAGCGGGGGGACGGTGGTCGTCATGGGCACCAGCCTGTCGACGGGAGGGGGCCGGCACCATCGGGGAACCCCCGGATCCGACCCTGGTCCTCAGCTCGGGGACAGCACCCGGCGGAGCACCAGGAAGCGCACCAGCCCGACCGTGGTGGTGACGCCCACGAGCACCGCGAGGGCCGCCACGTCCGGCGCGTCGGGGACCCAGCTCTCCCACAGCAGCAGGACGGTGCTGGTGGTGGCCAGGCCGACGACGGCCACCCCGCCGCCGGTCCACTGCGCGCGCCACCACGGCGTCCGGCCGCCGGCGTGGAAGGTGACCCGCCGGTGCAGCTCGTTGGCCAGCACGGTCGCGGCCGCGGTGGCCAGCAGGTTGGCGGTCTGGCCGCCCCCGGCCAGCAGGAAGAGCGCGGACTGCACCAGCGTCGCGGTGCCGCCGGCGAGGGCGAACCGGGCCAGCGGAGCCGGCCCGGACGGCGCGGACCACAGCGCGCGACCGAGCGTGGCGAGGGGCATGCACCGACCCTGGGCCGCCCCGGACCCCGGCGGAACCCGGGGACACCCTGGTCCTGCCCCGGGGGAACTCAGGGTGTCACCGGGTGTGGCCGGCGGGCCGGCGGTGACACGATGATCACGTGACCGACCCGGGGACGACGACGTTGCCGCCGGGCAGCGCCCTCCCCGCGGCCCGACCACCGCTGCTGCGCCCGCGCTCGGGCCGGCTGCTGGGCGGGGTGGCCGCCGGCACCGCCGACCACCTCCGGCTGGACCCGCTGCTCGTCCGGGTCGCCTTCGTCCTGATGTCGCTGACCGGCATCGGCGTCGTCGCCTACGCCCTGCTGTGGCTGACCATGCGGGCCGCGCCGGCCGGGTCGGAGCGGCCGCCGCGGCCGGCGTCGCCCAGTCGCCGCCAGCTGGTCGGCGTGGTGCTGCTCGGGCTGGCCGCGGTCACCCTCACCAGCCGGCTGTCCAGCTGGGGTCGCGGCGACGTCGTCGTCCCGCTGCTGCTGGCCGGGGCCGGGCTGGCGGTGATCTGGTACCAGCTCGACACCGAGCGCACGCTGACCCGCTCCACCGGGCGGTGGGGCCTGGTGGTCGGCGTGCTGCTCGGCGTCGGCGGCGTGGTGCTGCTGCTGGCCACCACCGGCCAGCTGGTCAACGCCCGCAACGGGTTCGCCGCCACCCTGGTCGTGCTGGTCGGCATCGCGCTGGCCACCGCGCCGCTCTGGCGGCGGCTGCTGGACTCCCGCGCCGAGGAGCGCGCCGCCCGGATCCGCTCGGAGGAGCGCGCCGCGGTCGCCGCCCACCTGCACGACTCGGTGCTGCAGACCCTGGCGCTGGTGCAGCGGCACGCCGCCGACCCCACCCAGGTGGCCCGCCTGGCGCGCAGCCAGGAGCGCGAGCTGCGCAGCTGGCTCTACGCCCCGCAGGTGGCCACCGGGGGCACCTGGGCCGGGCTGGTCGAGCGGCTGGTGGCCGAGGTCGAGGCCGACCACGTGGTCACCGTCGACCCGGTCGTCGTGGGCGACACCGCGGTCGACGACGCCGTCGCGGCGCTGGGCCAGGCCACCCGGGAGGCCGTGGTCAACGCGGCCAAGCACTCCGGGGCCGGCGAGGTCGCGCTCTACACCGAGGTGACGCCGTCGGCGCTCACCGTCTTCGTCCGGGACCGCGGCACCGGGTTCGACCCGGCCCGGGTCCCGCAGGACCGGCGCGGGCTGCGGGACTCCGTCGTCGGTCGCCTGCAGCGCGTCGGCGGGACCGCCGTCGTGCACTCGAACCCGGGGGAGGGGACCGAGGTGGAGCTGACCCTGCCGCGGAGCGCGTCGTGATCACCGTCTTCCTGGTCGACGACCACGCGATGGTGCGCTCGGGCGTGCGCGCCGAGCTCGGCGACGCCGTCGAGGTGGTCGGCGAGGCCGCCGACGTCGCCGGGGCGGTGGCCGGGGTCCGGGAGACCCGCCCGGACGTCGTCCTGCTCGACGTGCACCTGCCCGGCGGGGGTGGCCGGGCGGTGCTGGAGACGCTGCGCGCCGAGCTGCCCGACGTCCGGTGGCTGGCGCTGTCGGTGTCCGACGCGGCCGAGGACGTCATCGCCGTCATCCGCGCCGGCGCCCGCGGCTACGTCACCAAGACCATCTCCGGGCCGGACCTGCGCGACGCCGTGGCCCGGGTGGCCGAGGGCGACGTGGTGTTCTCCCCGCGGCTGGCCGGCTTCGTGCTCGACGCCTTCGCCGCCGGACCGGCCGCCCCCGCCCCCGAGCCGGACGTCGACCCGGGCCTGGACCTGCTGTCGGCCCGCGAGCGCGAGGTCATGCAGCTGCTGGCCCGGGGCTACACCTACCGGGAGATCGGCCAGCGGCTGTTCATCTCGGTGAAGACGGTGGAGTCCCACGCCTCCAACGTGCTGCGCAAGCTGCAGCTGTCCAACCGCAACGAGCTCACCCGCTGGGCGGTCGACCGCAAGCTCGCCTAGGCGGTGTGCACGACGTGGAAGGCCTCGGCGAGGCGGCCTTCGGGGAGGCCGTGGGTGCGGGCGGTCTGCCGCATCCAGCCGGTGACGAACTCGCGCAGCTGGCCCTCGGGCTGGTGGGCGACCTGGGTGACGTGCGACTCCAGCGCGGCGAACTTGCGCTCGGCGGTGTCGGTGACGTCGACCGCGTGGTCGGCGCGGGGGCTGGCCGACAGCCACACCTCCGACACCGTCCACGCCTCCAGGCCCTCGTCGGCCAGCAGCTCGGGGAAGGCGAAGGGGTTGCGCGCGTCGGGGTACACCGCCCGCATCGTGGCCTCGCCGACGGTCATGTGGTCGGGGTGGCTGGCGCCGACCCGGTCCCACATCCGCTCCGGCGAGGTGGTGACCACCCGGTCGGGGCGGACCTGGCGGATCACCCGGGAGATGTCGCGACGCAGGTCCAGCGTCTGCTCGACGCGGCCGTCGGGGTAGCCCAGCCAGTGCAGCTCGGTCACGCCCACCTGGGCGGCCGCGGCGGTCTGCTCCTCCCGGCGCAGCGGGCCCATCCGGTCGCGCGGGGTGTCGTCGAACCCACCCGCGTCGCCGTCGGTGACCAGGCAGTAGACGACCTCGGTGCCGGCGTCGGTCCAGGTCGCGATGGTGCCGGCACTGCCGAAGTCGACGTCGTCGGGGTGGGCCAGCACGCACAGGACGCGGTCCACGTGCTCGGCGGGGGGCTGGGCGGGTGCGGTCACACGGGGCTCAAGCCCGGGCGCGGGGCGGGTGTTCCCGGGTCAGAGCCGGCCGCGGCCCTGGCGCAGCAGCATCATGCCCAGCGTGGCCCCGTCGGGGCCGAGGGCCTGCTGGAACCGGGCCAGCACCTGCTGCTCGCGGGACAGCGACAGCCGGGTGCCCCCGCTCTCCCGGCGCAGCGACCCGATCTCCTTCGAGATGGCCAGGCGCTGCTGCACCAGGCGGATGATCTCGGCGTCGCAGGCGTCGATCTCCACGCGCAGCTCGCCGATGCGCCCGGCGGGGTCGGCCGGGGTGGGGGTGCCGTCGAGGGTCGTGCTCATGGTCGTTCCTCCTGGTGGGGGAGGCCCAGCACCCCGGAGACGCGAAAACCCCGGGCTCCTGGGCCCGGGGTCTCGTCTGTCAGTGGCTAGCGCTGAGGGACGGCGACCGGGACCCGGTGGCCGTAGTAAAACTCCTGCGCGCTCAGCACGCTGGGGAGCTTGCCACACCGCGCGGGTGGTGGCCAGCACGGTCGCTGGCCCGGGTCGGTGTCGGTGCCGACGCCTAAGCTCGGAGGCGTCATGAGCAGCCCCCAGATCTCCCTCCCCGGAACCGCCGCCCTGCCCCGCCGGACACCCGGGCAGATGGGCCGCGAGCTCGAGCGGATGCTCGCCGGGCTCAACGGCCCCCAGCGCGACGCCGTGGTCCACGAGGGCGGGCCGCTGCTCATCGTGGCCGGCGCCGGGTCGGGCAAGACCCGGGTGCTGACCCACCGGATCGCCTACCTGCTGGGCGCCCGGGGCGCGACGCCCGGCGAGATCATGGCCATCACGTTCACCAACAAGGCCGCCGGCGAGATGAAGGAGCGGGTCGCCCAGCTGGTGGGGCCGCGGGCGCGGGCCATGTGGGTGTCGACCTTCCACTCCATGTGCGTGCGCATCCTCCGCGCCGAGGCCGCCAAGCTCGGCATGAAGAGCTCGTTCACCATCTACGACCAGGGCGACTCGGTCCGGTTGATGACGATGGTCGCCCGCGACCTGGACCTCGACGCCAAGCGCTACCCGGGCCGCAGCCTGGCCACCCAGATCTCGAACCTGAAGAACGAGCTGGTCGACGAGGAGTCCTTCGCCCCGCAGACGCCGCCGGAGAAGGTGCTCGCCGACGTCTACGCGCTCTACCAGCGGCGGCTGCGCGAGGCGCACGCGATGGACTTCGACGACCTGATCATGACGACGGTCAACCTGCTGCAGGCCTTCCCCGACGTCGCCGAGCACTACCGCCGCCGGTTCCGGCACGTGCTGGTCGACGAGTACCAGGACACCAACCACGCGCAGTACGCGCTGGTGCGCGAGCTGGTCGGGTTCCCGGGCGGCCCGGTGCCGCCGGCCGAGCTGTGCGTGGTCGGCGACGCCGACCAGTCGATCTACGCCTTCCGCGGCGCCACGATCCGCAACATCGACGAGTTCGAGCGCGACTACCCCGAGGCCACCACGATCGTGCTGGAGCAGAACTACCGCTCCACCCAGCGCATCCTCAAGGCGGCCAACCAGGTCATCGCCCGCAACACCGCGCGCCGGCCGAAGAACCTGTGGTCCGACGCGGGGGACGGCGAGCTGATCGAGGGCTACGTCGGGGAGAACGAGCACGACGAGGCGGCCTGGGTCGCCGAGCAGATCGACAAGCTGGTCGACGCCGGTGACGCCCGGCCCAAGGACATCGCGGTCTTCTACCGCACCAACAACGCCTCCCGCGTCTTCGAGGAGGTGTTCATCCGGGTCGGCATGCCCTACAAGGTGGTCGGCGGGGTGCGCTTCTACGAGCGCAAGGAGGTCCGCGACGCGCTGGCCTACCTCAAGGTGGTCAGCAACCCGACCGACGTGGTCAGCCTGCGCCGGGTGCTCAACACCCCCAAGCGCGGCATCGGTGACCGCGCCGAAGCCTGCGTGGAGACCCTCGCCGACCGCGAGCGGATCGCGTTCGCCACCGCGCTGCGCCGGGCCGAGGAGGCCCCGGGCCTGGCCACCCGCTCGCTCAAGAACATCCAGGAGTTCGTCTCGCTGCTGGAGGAGTTCGAGCACCTGCTGGCCACCGGCTCGGGGCCCAGCGCGCTGCTGGAGTCGATCCTGGAGCGCAGCGGGCTGCTCTCGGAGCTGGAGTCCTCCACCGACCCCCAGGACGAGGGCCGGGTGGACAACCTGCACGAGCTGGTCAGCGTCGCCGCCGAGTTCGAGGCGGTGAACCCCGAGGGCACGGTGACCGACTTCCTCGAGCAGGTGTCGCTGGTGGCCGACGCCGACCAGATCCCCGTCGCCGGCGACGACGCCGGGGTGGTCACGATGATGACGCTGCACACCGCCAAGGGCCTGGAGTTCCCGGTCGTCTTCCTCACCGCCCTGGAGGACGGCGTCTTCCCGCACCTGCGCGCCCTGGGCGACAGCAAGGAGCTGGAGGAGGAGCGCCGGCTGGCCTACGTGGGCATCACCCGGGCCCGCGAGCGGCTGTTCCTGTCCCGCGCCACGGTCCGCACCTCCTGGGGCCAGCCCGCCTACAACCCGCCGTCCCGGTTCCTCGACGAGCTGCCCGGCGACGCCGTGCACTGGACCGGCGTGGACCCCAAGCCCTCGGCCGCCTACGGGTCAGCGCAGCGCCGGGTCGCCGCCACCGGCCTGTCCACCGGCGGACTGCGCGGCGGGGTGGGCAACCGCCAGGTCATCAGCGTCGACGTCGGCGACCGGGTCAGCCACGACGCCTTCGGGCTCGGCACTGTCGTCGAGATCAACGGCGTCGGCGACAAGGCCCAGGCCACCGTCGACTTCGGCAGCGGCGGGACGAAGCGCTTGGTCCTGAGATATGCGCCGGTGGTCAAGCTCTGACGAGCGGGAGGGGCGATGACACGGCGATCCTCCGGATCGCACCGCGGCCAGGAGCCGTGCCCCCGTTGTGGCGAGCGTGCCCGTCGATCGGCGGGGACCCTCCGGGCCCCCTTCTCACGACCGTGCCGGCCCTCGGCTGCCGGTCGACCGGTTCCTCGGGGAGCCTCCGGCCCCGCCTCGTCGCCGGTCAGCGCCTTCGGCGCGGTGCGCGGGGCGGACTCCTACGCTCCCGGGACGTCGATGCCTCGGTCGTTCAACCACTCGGCGGCGTCGGTGGGCCGCCCGGTCATGGAACCGACGTGGACCTCGAAGTGGACGTGCGGGCCGGTGGACTGGCCCTCGTTGCCGACCTTGGCGATGAGGTCCCCGGCGGAGACGACGTCCCCGGCCGAGACGAACAGGTAGCGCATGTGGCCGTAGATCTCGACATTGCCGTCGGCGTCCTGGATGTAGATGGCGTTGCCGTACCCGCTGGCCGGGCCCGAGCGGAGCACGACGCCGTCGGCGGCCGCGACGATCGGGGTGCCCAGCGGGGCGGCCAGGTCCAGGCCCCAGTGCATCTGGCCCCACCGCATGCAGAAGCACGTGGTCAGGATCCCGTCGGTCGGCAGCGCGAAGTCCGGCTCCCGCTCGGCGCGGGAGGCGGCCAGGTCGGCCAGGCGGGCACTGGCCTCGGCGGCGGTGAGGTCACGGCGCGCGTCGGCGTCCTCGGTGCCCCCGGCGAAGTTCGAGTCCGAGGAGGACAGCCCGTAGTCCCCGGCGTCGGCGACCGGCGTCGCGGGGGTCGGTGACCCGGTGCTGCCGAGCACCGCGGCGAGGACGGCACCGACGGTCAGCGCCGCCAGGAGCAGGTGCCCGCGCCGCCGAGGGGGCTGGGGGAGGCGGTGTCGCCCACCCGGGCGCGGCGTGGTGGCCGGCTCGCGGGACGCCACGACGGTGGTCACCGGCTTCGGCCCGCCGTCCAGCGGGTCGTCGGTCGAGGCCGTGGGGACGTCGGGGTCGAGGGCGTCCAGGAGGTCCTCGACGGACTCCCGTGCGGGTGCCTCGAGCACCGAGCGGTCGCGGACGGGGCGGCCGGGCCGCGGGTGACCCACCAGGCCATGTCGGGACATCCGGGGCACCGCCTTCCGTGGTGGGCCCGCCCCCGGGGGAGCGGGTCGACTGCCGGCGAGGCCGGCGTCGGGTGCCGGCAGGAATGCCAGCAGCGTGATCGCATTGTGACCACGTGTGACGGCTGCGACCGGGGACGTGCGCGGCGTGTCGGTCTGTCGACTTCTCGTCACACGCAGTGCGCGCGGGGGTGCTGCGGACACCGGACGTCCCAACCGTCACCGACCGTGGGCAGAACCTGCCCGGGATCGGGCGCGGGACCGTCAGGCCGCGACGACGTCCGTGCTGCGGTCGGTGCTGCGGTGCCCGGCCAGGGTGGCGGCGACCTCGTCGACGACGGCCCGGTGGATCGGGAGGGACATGTGCCCCACGCCGTGCACCAGCACGTTGCGCGCCCGCAGGTCGGGGTGGTCGCAGCGCCCGTGCACGATCGGCAGGACCATCTGGTCCAGGTCGCTGTAGACCGCCGTCACCGGGATGTCGACGCCCGGTGCGGGTCGGCCCAGCTCGGCCAGCAGGTCCGAGCCCGACCGCAGCTGCCGGATGAGCGGGGTCGGCACCGCGTGGGCCCAGAGCGTGCCGCCGTGCGGGGAGCCCAGGGTGGTCAACGAGGCCACCCGCTCGGTGCCCGCGCACTGCACCAGGTACCGCGCGACGATCCCGCCGAGGGAGTGCCCGACCAGGTGCACGCGCTCGTGGCCGGTCTGCTCGCAGATCTGCTCGAGGTGCCGGGCCAGCTGGTCGGCGGCCACGCGCACGTCCTGCACCAGCGGGCTGTAGTTCCAGGTGCTCACCGAGGTGAAGCCCCGACGGCGCAGCGAGCGGCTCATCACCGTGAAGATCGACCGGTTGTCCACCATGCCGTGGACCAGCACCACCGGCACCCGGGCGGCGAGCGGGTCGGCGGCGAAGAACGCGCGGACGGCGGGCGGCTGCCACTCGGGGCGGATCCGCTCGTCGGCGACCGGCGTCTCCGCCCGGGTCCCCAGCGGCCACAGCAGGGCGTGCGCGCTGACCCAGGCCAGCTCGGTCAGGCCGCCGGTGAGCGTCGCGGGCGTGCACAGGCTGCGCAGCGTCCGGGCGGCACCGGCCACGCCGGACACGCCGTTGGCCACCACCGAGGAGGCGCCGTGCCAGGCTGGGACGGACGCGGACGTCGTCACCGGCACCTCCTGGGTCGACCCGGCGGGCGCCGGGATGTGCTGGGGCTCACCATGCGTGCCCCGTTCACGTGACGGTAATGCCCTCGTGTGCCCGACGTCACACACGACGACACCCCGACACGATCACGATGCGGTCTCGGCCGCTCGCGACCACGACCCCAGGAGGACCCCGTGGCCACGCGCAAGGACGGCACCACGCCAGGGAGCTCCGCGACCGCCCGCAGGGCCGCACCCCGCGGCGGTGCGACGCGGACCGCCCGGCCCCCGGCCCGCGGGACCTCCGCCGTGCCCGCGGACGGGCTGGTCGTCGGCGACGTGCCGGTCACCGCCCGGGTGGCCGGTGCCCTGCTGGCGCTGGCCGGCCTGGTCGGGGCCGTGGCGGTCTTCCCGGGGTACCTCGTGGTCGGGGGTGAGCCGCTGTCGCTGGCCACCGGCCCGCTCGACGTCCTGGTCGCCCTGGTCACCCCGCTGGTGGCGCTGGCCGTGGGCGTGCTGACCGCGCTGGGCCGGGTGCCCCGCTTCGGGCTGGCCTACGCCGCGGTGGCCGGCGGGCTGGGGACCGGCCGGCTGCTGATCGAGCTGTACCAGGGCACCGCCTCCACCACCCGGCCCGGCGTCGAGGTGCTGGCCGGTGACCTGGTGGTCACCAGCACGGTGGTCACCGGCGCCGGCTGGGTGCTGGGCGTCGTCGCCCTGGCCCTGACCGTGCTCGCCGGGGTGGTCGCCGTCCTCGCCTGGGGGCGCACGGTCATGGAGGACGGCGGCGCGCTGGACGCGTTGCGCCCCGCGCTGGCCGGGTCGGCCGTGCTGCTGGCTGCGGTGGCGGCGCTGTGCCTGGCCCTCCCCGCGGCCGACGTGCCCGACGGTCTGGTCACCGACCCGGCCACCGGGCTGGTCACCGTGGTGACCACCGAGGGGCCCCGTGCGCTGCTCGAGCGACCCGGCCTCGCGCTGCTGGGCGGTCTGGTGCTGGCCGCCGGGCTGCTGCTCTGCGCCGGCGTCGCCGCCTCGCTGCGCCCTCGGCTGGCCGCGGTCGGCGGGTTGCTGGCGCTGGCCGTCGTGGTGCTGCAGGCCGGGCTGTCCGGCTGGCGCGACGCGCTGCACTCCACCGACCTGGACTGGACGGTGCCGGGGATCGGCCTGCTGCTGCTGGGGATCGCCGCGGTCGGTCTCGCCGTCCTGGCCTGGCGGTGGCAGCCGGGCCCCGGTCGGCCGGCGGTCGAGGACGACGAGCCGGAGGACCTCCGGCGCCTGTGATGCGTCCCACGGACTGCGACGAGGGGTCGGCAGCGAGGTTGCGGGGGCGTTACGGTGCCTCTTCGTGGATCTCTTCGAGTACCAGGCCCGTGACATGTTCGCAGCGCACGGCGTACCCGTGCTCCCCGGCGGCGTCGCCGAGACCCCTGAGCAGGCCGAGGCCATCGCCCGCGACATCGCGGGCCAGGTCGTCGTCAAGGCCCAGGTCAAGGTCGGCGGCCGGGGCAAGGCCGGTGGCGTCAAGCTCGCCGACACCCCGGAGGAGGCCAAGGCGCGGGCGACCGACATCCTCGGCCTGGACATCAAGGGCCACATCACCCGGCAGGTGATGGTGGCCAAGGCCAGCGACATCGCCGAGGAGTACTACTTCTCCTACCTGCTCGACCGGTCCAACCGCACCTTCCTGGCCATGGCCAGCGTCGAGGGCGGCATGGAGATCGAGGAGATCGCGGTCACCAAGCCCGAGGCGCTGGCCCGCATCCCCGTCGACGCCTCCGTCGGCGTGGACCGCGCCAAGGCCGAGGAGATCGTCGACGCGGCGAACTTCCCCGCCGAGGTGCGCGACCAGGTCGTGGAGATCGCCATCAAGCTGTGGGACGTGTTCTCCAAGGAGGACGCCACCCTGGTCGAGGTGAACCCGCTGGCCAAGGCGCCCGACGGCACCGTGCTCGCGCTGGACGGCAAGGTCACCCTCGACGAGAACGCCGCCTTCCGGCAGCCCGGGCACGACGCCCTCGAGGACGCCGCGGCCGCCGACCCGCTCGAGGCCGCCGCGAAGGAGAAGGGCCTCAACTACGTCAAGCTCGAGGGCGAGGTCGGCATCATCGGCAACGGTGCCGGCCTGGTCATGAGCACCTTGGACGTCGTCGCCTACGCCGGCGAGGAGTTCGGCGGCGTGCGCCCGGCCAACTTCCTGGACATCGGCGGCGGCGCCTCGGCGCAGGTCATGGCCGACGGCCTGGGCATCATCCTGGGCGACGCCGCGGTGAAGAGCGTGTTCGTCAACGTCTTCGGCGGGATCACCTCCTGCGACGCGGTCGCCGACGGCATCGTCTCCGCGCTGGCCATCCTGGGCGACGAGGCCACCAAGCCCCTGGTCGTCCGGCTCGACGGCAACAACGTCGAGGAGGGCCGGCGGATCCTCGCCGAGGCCGCCCACCCGCTGGTCACCGTGGTCGACACCATGGACGGCGCCGCCCGCCGGGCCGCCGAGCTCGCCGCCGCCTGATCCCGACTCGCTGACCCCGAAGGACTTCTGACATGAGCATCTTCCTCACCGAGAACAGCAAGGTCATCGTGCAGGGCATCACCGGGTCGGAGGGCCGCAAGCACACCCAGCGCATGCTGGCCTCCGGCACCGCGGTCGTCGGTGGCGTGAACCCCTCCAAGGCCGGCCAGACCGTCGACTTCGACGGCACGTCGGTGCCGGTCTTCGGCTCCGTGGCCGAGGCCATGAAGGAGACCGGGGCCGACGTCACCGTCGTCTTCGTGCCGCCGAAGTTCGCCAAGGGCGCCGTCGTCGAAGCCGTGGACGCCGGCATCGGGCTGTGCGTGGTCATCACCGAGGGCATCCCGGTGCACGACTCCACCGAGTTCTGGGCCTACGCCCAGGGCAAGAGCACCCGGATCATCGGGCCCAACTGCCCCGGCCTGATCAGCCCCGGCCGCTCCAACGCCGGCATCATCCCGGCCGACATCACCCAGGCCGGCAAGATCGGGCTGGTCTCCAAGTCCGGCACGCTGACCTACCAGATGATGTACGAGCTGCGCGACATCGGTTTCTCCACCGCCATCGGCATCGGCGGCGACCCGGTCATCGGCACCACGCACATCGACGCGCTGCAGGCCTTCCAGGACGACCCGGAGACCGAGGCCATCGTGATGATCGGTGAGATCGGCGGCGACGCCGAGGAGCGGGCCGCCGACTTCATCAAGGCCAACGTCACCAAGCCCGTGGTCGGCTACGTCGCCGGCTTCACCGCCCCCGAGGGCAAGACGATGGGCCACGCCGGCGCGATCGTGTCCGGCTCGGCCGGCACCGCGCAGGCCAAGAAGGAGGCCCTCGAGGCCGCCGGCGTCAAGGTCGGCAAGACCCCCTCGGAGACCGCCCGGCTGATGCGCGAGCTCCTCGGCGCCTGAGCCAGACCGCACGTCACCGCCGCAGCGGGGCCCCCTCGCACGAGGGTGTCCCGCTGCGGCGCGGTTGCGGGCCGTCCGGCGCGTGGAGACCATGCGTGGCGGGATCCTGACATCCTGATCACGTCCAACCCGTACGACCCCAGGAGAGAAGCCGAGCTATGACCAGCAGCGGACCCGACCAGACGCCGGGAGGTCCCGGGCAGGGTCCCGGCGGCTACGGCCAGCAGCCCGGTGGCTACGGCCAGCCGGGCCAGCCCGGCCAGCCCGGCGGTTACGGCCAGCCCGGTCAGCCCCCGGCGGGGTACGGCCAGCAGCCCGGCGGCTACGGCCAGCCAGGGCAGCCCGGTCAGCCGACCCCCGGCCAGGGTGGCTACGGAGCTCCCCAGGGCGGCTACGGCCAGCCTGGCCAGCCCGGCCAGCAGCCGGCCTACGGCCAGCAGGGCTCGTTCGGCCAGCAGGGCGGCTTCGGCCAGCCCTCCTCCTCCGGCGGCGGCTTCGACCTCAAGAAGCTCAAGGTCGGCGACTACGTCGTGGCCGGCAGCGCGCTGCTGTACCTGCTGTTCTCCCTGCTGCCCTGGTTCAGCGGCGACTTCGGCTTCGGCTACAGCTACAGCGTCAACGGCTTCGAGTCCGGGCTGATCGTCTTCTCCTTCGTCCTGCTGCTGGCCGCCGCCGTGTGGGCGCTGCTGCCGGCGTTCCTGGACCTCAAGCTCGGCTTCCCGCGCAGCTTCGTGACCGTCGGCCTCACCGGGCTCGCGTTCCTGCTCACCCTCATCGAGTGGATCCAGACCTTCGAGGCCGGGTTCAGCATCTTCGCGCTGCTCACCTTCCTGGTGTCGGCCGCGGCGCTGGCCTTCGCCGTCCTCGGGCTGCTGCCCGAGCTGAAGAACAAGCCGGCGCTGCCCGGTGGCCTGGCCAACGCCTCCCAGTGGGCCAACCAGCCCGCGCCGCAGTTCGGCCAGCCGGGCCACGGCGGCCCCGGCCACGGTGCTCCCCAGCAGGGCGGCCCCGGCCAGGGCGGCTACGGCCAGCAGGGCGGCTACGGCGCCCCGCAGCAGTCCGCCGGCTTCGGTCAGCAGTCCGGTCAGCAGTCCGGTCAGCCCGGCGGGTACGGCTCCCCGGCCACCCCCTCCTACGGCCAGCCCGGTCAGCAGCAGGGCCAGCAGGCCGGTCAGCAGCCCGGCCAGCAGGGTGCGCAGTCCGGCTGGGGCCAGTCCCCGTCCGCCACGCCGTCCTACGGCCAGCCGACCCCGCCGGCGGCGCCCTCCTCGCCGTCCTACGGCCAGCCGTCGACCGGCTCCTCGGCCAGCGGCTGGAGCACCCCGCCGGCCGGCGGGCAGCCCCCGGCGCCGCCGACCTACGCAGCCGGCACCACCCCGCCGCCGCCCCCGCCGCACGAGGCCGACGGCGACGGCGACCGGCCGAAGCCCTCGGGCGACGCCTGACCCACCCCGCTCCGCGCACGACCAGACCCGCTCCGGCACCGCCGGGGCGGGTCTGTGCGTCCCGGCCCGGTGTCGATCGGCCGCTGTCGGCGGGTGCGGGCGCCGCGACCGCCCCGGACTTGCGAGAGTGGGGGGGTGCGCCAGCTGCTGACCCGAACCTCCGCCCGCAGCGGTGACCGCGCCCGGCTGCCGCTGGCCGCCCTCGCCGCGGCGGCGTCCGCGGCGGTCACCGTGGTGGGGCTGGTCGTGCTGACCCTCGCCCTGGTGGTCGTCGCCGCGCTCGACCCCGCCGGTGGCCTGTCCGTCGGTGCCGACCTCGCCCTGGCCGGCCGGCTCTGGCTGCTGGCGCACGGCGCCGCCCTCCAGCTGTCCTCCGGCACCGTCGCGCTGGCGCCGCTGCTGCTCACCGCCGCCGTGGCCTGGGGGTCCTCGAGCGCGGCCCGCGCGGTGGTCGCCCGCCGGGACGTCGTCGACCCCCGCGGCGTCGGCACGGTGGTCGGCACGGTCGTCGGCGTCCACGCCGTCCTCACCGTGCTGCTCGCCCTCGTCCTGGACGCCCCCGACGCGGCCGTCCGGTGGCCGTCGACGGTGCTGGGCGCCCTCGTGCTCCCGGGCGTCGCGGCCGGCTGGGGTGCCGCCCGCGAGTCCGGGGCCGCCGGGGACCTGGTGGACCGCTTCCCCGGGCCCGGCCGGGCGGTGGCCCGGGGGGTCCTGGCCGGGCTGCTGACCCTCGTCGGGCTGGCCCTGGCGGTGGTCGCGGTCGCGCTGGCCGCCGACGTCGGCGGGGCCGCCGCACTGGCCACCAGCCTCGGCGGGGCGGGTGCCGGTGCGGTGGGCCTGGTCGGCCTGAGCGCCCTGCTGCTGCCCAACGCGGCCGCCGCCGTCCTCGGGCTGGCGGCCGGTCCCGGGTTCACCGTCGGGGCGGGCACCCTCGTCTCGACCGCCGGGGTCACCCTGGGCGCCGTCCCGGCGGTGCCGCTGCTGGCCGCGCTGCCCGACACGCAGGCCGTGCCGCTGCTGGCCTTCGTCTCGCAGGCCCTCCCCGTGCTCGCCGGTCTGGTGGCCGGGACGGCGACCGCCCGGCGGCTGACCGACGCCGACGGCGGGGTCGTCACCGCGGCATTGTGGGGCGTGGTGACCGGCGTCGGGGTCGGGGTCGGCGCCGGGCTGCTGGCCCTGGTCGGCGGTGGCGGGCTGGGCGACGCCGGGCTGGCCGACATCGGGGCGCCGGCGATCGCGACGGGTCTGTCGACCGCGGCCCAGGCCGGGCTGGCGGCGGCCGTCGCCGCGGCCGTCTCGCGCTGGCGGCGGTGAGGCGGGTCCGGGTCTGCGGAGGACCTGGGAGACTCCACGGGTGAGCGAGAGAGTCAGTCCGCAGGACCGCGACGTCGTCGCCCGGCAGCTCGGCCGCACCCCCCGGGCGCTGACCGGCGTGGCGCACCGGTGCCCGTGCGGCCAGCCCGACGTGGTGCAGACCGCGCCCCGGCTCGAGGACGGCACCCCGTTCCCGACCGTCTACTACCTGACCTGCCCGCGGGCGACGGCGGCCGCGAGCCGGCTGGAGTCGGCCGGGGCGATGAAGGAGTGGCAGGCCGACCTGGCCACCGACCCCGAGCTCGCCGCGGCCTACGCCCGCGCGCACGAGGCCTTCCTGGCCACCCGGGACGCCGTCGACGTGCTGCCCACCCGGGCCAGCGCCGGCGGGATGCCCGACCGGGTCAAGTGCCTGCACGCGCTGGCCGCGCACTCGCTGGCCGCCGGACCGGGCGTGAACCCGATCGGGGACCGCGCGCTGGCCGGCATGGGGGAGTGGTGGTCGCACGGACCGTGCGCCGCCCCCAACCAGGACGCCGCCCCGGACGCCGAGGGGTCCGGCTCGTGACCCGGGTGGCCGCGATCGACTGCGGCACGAACTCCCTCCGGCTGCTGGTCGCCGACGTGCCGGCCCAGGGCCCGCACACCGACGTGCTGCGCCGGATGGAGGTGGTCCGGCTGGGCCAGGGCGTCGACGCCACCGGCCGGCTGGCCCCCGAGGCGATCGAGCGCACCCGGGTGGTGCTGGCCGGGTACGCGGCGCAGATCCGCGAGCTCGGTGCCGAGCGGGTCCGGATGGTGGCCACCAGCGCCAGCCGGGACGCCGCGAACCGCGCGGACTTCGAGGGCATGGTGCAGGCCACCCTCGGCCAGCTGCCCGACGTCGTCCCCGGGCTGGAGGAGGCGGGCCTGTCCTTCCTCGGCGCGACCGGGTCGCTGGCCGCGGCCGCCGTCGCGCACGGCACGCCCGCGCCGGCGGCGCCCTACCTCGTGGTGGACATCGGCGGCGGGTCCACCGAGTTCGTGCTCGGGGACGGCGACGGCGTGCGGGCGGCGCGGTCGGTGGACGTCGGCTGCGTCCGGCTGACCGAGCGGCACCTGCACGGCGACCCGCCCGACGCCGACCAGATCCAGCGCGCCGAGTCCGACATCCGGACGGCGCTGGCCGCGGTGGTCGCCGACGTCCCGGTGGGCCAGGCCGCCACCCTGGTCGGGCTGGCCGGTTCGGTGACCACGGTGGCCGCGCTGGCGCTGGGGTTGCCGGCCTACGACGCGGCGGCCATCCACGGCGCCCGCGTCCCGGTCGGCGCCGTCCGGTCGGTGACCGCCGGGCTGCTCACCTCCACCCGGGCGCGGCGGGCGGCGCTGCCGGTCATGCACCCGGGGCGGGTGGACGTGATCGGCGGCGGCGCGCTGGTGCTGCGGGTGATCATGGATGCCCTCGCCGTCGACGAGGTCGTGGTCAGCGAGCACGACATCCTCGACGGCATCGCGCTGTCCCTGGTGCGCTAGGCCCGACCCGGAGGTATCAGGACGGCGGCCGAGGCCTCCCGGGGGGCATGACCTCGCTCCTGGCCCACGCCTCCCTCCGCCGGCTCGCCCCCTGGGTGCGCCGCTACCTGCCCGCCGAGCTGGCCGGCACCGCGGCGCTCCTGCTGGTCGGCCTGCTCACCCTGCAGCGGACCGGCTCGCTGGTCGGCACCGCCGTGGCCGCCACGGTGGCCGAGAACCTCGGGTTCTACGCCGTGGCGCTGGGCCGGATCGCGGCCGAGCAGCGCCGCAGCGGTGCCCGGGGCCGCACGCTGGTCGGCCGGACCGTCGGCCTGGGGGTGGCCGAGTTCGGCCCGGCCGAGGTGCTGGACTCCCTGCTCGTCCGCCCCGCAGCGCTGTGGGTGGGGGCGACGGTCGTGCCGCCGGCCGCGCTCGGGCTGCTGGCCGGCAAGGTGGTCGCCGACCTGTTCTTCTACGTGATCGCGGCCTCGTCCTACCGGTTCACCGAGCGGGCCGGCTGGCGCCGGGGCGGGCCGGTCCTGCGCGGGGGCCCCGGCCGGGTGCGGACCCGGGTGGGCTTCTGGGTCCGCCGCTACCTGCCCAGCGAGATCGCCTCGCTGGTCGCGCTGCTCGGGGTCGGGTTGACCACCCTGCAGCTGACCGGGTCGCTGGTCGCCACGGCCATCGCCGGCAACCTGGGCTCGGCGGTCGCCTTCTACGGCGTCTCGCTGGTGCGCATCGTCGCCGAGCAGCGCCGGGCCGGTGTCCGCCGCGGGGTGCTCCGCCGCAGCCTGGGCCTGGGCCTGGTCGAGTTCCTCCCCGCCGAGCTGGTGGACTCCCTGCTGGTCCGGCCCGCGCTGCTCTACTGGGGGGCCGCCGTGGCGCCGCACCCGGCGCTCGGGCTGGTCGCCGGCAAGGTGGTCGCCGACGTGGTGTTCTACCTGGTCGCCTCCGTCGGGTACCGGGTCACCGACCGGCTCGGCTGGCGCCTGCCGCGCCCCAGCGCCGTGGCCGCCGTGACCGCCGCACCGTTCCGGCAGCAGCGGGCCACCGAGCTCGCCGGCCGGCACGGCGGCGAGGGCCTCCGGCGGCTGGCCGAGCAGCACGGCACCCCGATCCTGCTGCTGGACCCGGCGGTCGCCGTCGCCCGGTACCGCCAGCTCGCCGACGCCCTGCCCGGCGTCGGGCTGCACTACGCGGTCAAGGCGCTGGACCACCCGGCGGTGCTCGCCGCCCTGCGCGACGCCGGCGCGTCCTTCGACGTGGCCAGCCCGGCCGAGGTGGCCGCCCTGGCCGACCTCGGGGTGGGGCCCGCGCGGATGCTCTACAGCAACCCGGTCGCCACCCCGGCCGAGCGGGCCCAGGTGGCCGCGGCCGGCGTCCGGACCGTCGTGGTGGACAACGAGACCGAGCTGCGCAAGACGACGGCCCTGCCCCCGGACACCCGGGTGCTGCTGCGGCTGGCCTACCGCAACGCCGCGGCCCAGGTCGACCTGTCCAGCAAGTTCGGCGCCGACCGGGCGACCGCCGAGCGGCTCGCGGCACTGGCGGTCGAGCTCGGCCGCCCGCTCGCCGGCTTCAGCTTCCACGTCGGCAGCCAGCTCGACGCCGCGGAGCCCTACCGCGCGGCGATCACCAGCACCGTCGAGCTGATGGACCTGCTCGAGCAGCGGCACGGCCGGGCCTTCCAGGTGCTCGACATCGGCGGCGGGTTCCCGGCCGGGTACCGGTCGCCCGTCCTGGCGGTCACCGAGCTCGCGGCGGCGATCGGGCCCCTGCTGGCCCCGCTGGTCGGCCGGTGGACCGTCCTGGCCGAGCCGGGCCGGGTGGTCGTCGCCGACGCGATGACCGCGGTCAGCCAGGTGGTCGGGGTGGCCGACCGCCCCGACGGGCGCTGGGTCTACCTCGACGACGGCATCTACGGCAGCTTCTCCAACGTGCTGTCCGAGCAGGCCGAGCCGCTGCTGCTCGCGGCCACCGAGCTGGCCGGTGCGGTGCCCGCCGGCCCGGTCACCCTCGCCGGGCCCACCTGCGACAGCGGCGACGTGATCGCCCGCGGCTACCCCATGCCCGCGCTGGCCCCCGGGGACCTCGTGGTCACCCCCACGATGGGCGCCTACACGGCGGTCACCGCCTGCGCCTTCAACGGGCGGTCGCCGGCCCGGGTCGTCGTCAACGGCTCGAAGGTGCTGGTCGACCGCACGACGATCGTCGGTGGCGGGCAGGAAGGCGTTGCGGCCCGGCACCGGGCCTCAGCATGATGCACCCCATGACCGCGCCCCGGGCCGTCCGACCCCCGGCCGGGGACGACGTCTGGGACCGCGCCGCCGAGCTGTTCACCGCCTGGTACGACGGCCGTCCGACGGCGATGGACGAGCTGGTCCGCACCCTGACGCCGGTGCTCTGGCAGGTGGCCCGCGGGTGCCGGCTGCCCGCCGAGGACGCCGCGGACGTGGTGCAGCACGCCTGGCTGGCGCTGGTCGGCCACGCGGGGTCGATCCAGGACCCCCGGTCGGTGGGCGCCTGGTTGGTCACGACGGTGCGGCGCGAGTCGATCCGCCGGACGGCGGCGGGCGGGCGGACCGTGGGCGCGGAGGACGCGGTCCTCGACCGGTGGGCCGACCCGGCCCCGCCCGCGGAGGACGTCGCGCTCGCCGGGGTCGAGACGCGCCGGTTGTGGCAGGCCGTGCGCACCCTGAGCGCCCGCTGCCAGGAGCTGCTGCGGGTGGTGGCGTTCGACCGGCGACCGGACTACGCCCTGTTGTCGGCGCGGTTGGGCATGCCGGTGGGCAGCATCGGCCCGACCCGGGGCCGCTGCCTGGCCAAGCTGCGCACCGCGCTGGGCGAGGTGCCGGCGTGACCGACGACGAGCTGCTCGACGAGCTGGCCCGGATGTGGACCGACGCGGACCCGGTGCCGCCGGGGTTGGTCGACGACGTGCTCGCCGGGCTCGCCGCGGCGGGCGTCGGGGACGACGTCGAGCTCTTCGCGCTCTTGGACCCCGCCGGGACGACGGTCGCCGTGCGGGCCGGCGAACCGGCCGCTGCGCTGCGGTTCAGCCGCTACGGCCTGGAGATGCTCGTCCGGGTCACGGTCGACGGGGACCGCCGGCGGCTGGACGGCTGGCTGGCACCGGGCGGACCGGGGACGGCGGTGCTGCGCAGCGGCGCGGTCGAGCTGAGCGCGCCGATCGAGGAGACCGGGCGGTTCGAGTTCCCCGAGGCCGCCGCCGGGTCGGCCGTCCTCGAGGTGCGGCTGCCCGCCGACGGCGGCCGGGCCCGGCGGGTCGCCACGCCGTCCTTCCTGCTCTGAGGCACCGGAGAGGTCCCCGCATGAACCCACCACCGGCCACGCCGCAGCCGGGGTGGCAGGCGCGGTTGAGCACCCCGCTGGCCCGTGCCGCAGCGCTCCCGGCCGGGTTCCTCGGGGACGCCCCCTGCTTCCCCACCGGGTACCGCCGCGACCGGCTGCTGGTGTCGGGGCTGGCCGCCGACGTCGCCGAGGTGCTGGTGGACGCCGCCTGCCTGGCCGGGGGCCGCCTGGAGGCCGACCCGGAGCACGTCCCCGTGGAGCTGGCCGAGACGACGGAGCAACGGGCCGGCCGGTCCGGCCGGCTGGGCACGGCCGGGGGAGCGCTGGGCCTGCGCCGCCTGCGGCTGCGCGCCGTGGACCCGACCGCACCGGCACCGGACGCCGCCGACGTCCTGCACCGTGCCCGGGTGCTGGCCGACGGGCGATTGCCGGGGGTCGGGCTGGACCACGTCGTGCTGCTGACCCCGCTGGGCGCCAACCCCTTCCACGGGTCGAACCCCTTCCACGGGTCGAACCCCTACGGGGTCGGCAGCCAGGTCCCGATCGAGTCCTACGCCGTGCCGGGCAGCGGTGGCCTGCAACCGGTCGCCTGGGCGGGTCCGGCGCCGGTCCGGGCGCCGGACACCGCGTTCGCCGCCCGCCGTCGTCCCGTGGTCGCGCTGCTCGACAGCGGGTGCGGTGCCCACCCCTGGCTGGACCGCGCCGTGCAGCGCGGGGTGACCTGCGACGGGGAGCCGATCGGGCTGGTCGACCCGGCGCTGGACCCGCAGACCCACCCCGACCTCGTCGGGCCGCTGGACGGCGGCACCGACCCGGCGAGCGGGCACGGCACCTTCGTCGCCGGTCTGGTGCACCAGGCGTGCCCGGACGCCGACCTCCTCGTCTGGCGGGCGGTCGCCCCCGACGGCTCCGTCGACGAGAGCGACCTGGTCACCGCCCTCACACGAATCGCGCAGCTGGTCACCTGGCACGCGGCGGGGGACCCGCGCGGCCGGCCGGTGGACGTGCTCAACCTGTCGATGGGCTACTACCACGAGACGCCGACCGACGGCCTGTTCGACCCGACCATGTCCGAGCTGCTGGCCGTGCTGGGCCGGTGCGGCACCCAGGTGGTCTGCTCGGCCGGCAACGACGCGACCGACCGGCCGATGTTCCCGGCCGCGTTCGCGCCCTGGGCGTCGGGCACCCCGGCGGTCCCGGAGCCGGACGGGACGGCTGAACCCGTGCTCGCCGTCGGTGCGCTCAACCCCGACCTCAGCTCGGTGGCCCTGTTCAGCAACGACGGTCCGTGGGTGGGGGCCTGGGCGCCCGGTGCGGCGGTCGTGAGCGCCGTGCCGTCGACGCAGGGCGGGCTGCAGCCGGCCGCCGCCACCCGGTTCGCCGGCCGGCCCCGGGCGTCGATCGACCCCGACGGGTTCGGCGGCGGATTCGCGGTGTGGAGCGGCACCTCCTTCGCCGCACCGCTGGTGGCCGGGGCCCTGGCTACCGCCCTGCAGCCGGACCTGCCGGCCCCCGGTGCGCAGGAGCCCCCGGAGAGCGCCCGGGCCCGGGTCCGGGCGGCCCGCACCCTGATCACGACGACCACCACCGCCGCGATCACCAGCCTGCCCGCCGGCGGGACCTCCCCGGGGTGACGCCCCGGCCCGGCGTGCCCCCGACCGCCGCCCAGCTGTACGACCGGGCGGTCGGCGAGACGAACGCGGGCCGGCTGGCCGCTGCGCGACGGGCGCTCCGGCAGGCCGCCGGCCGTCGTCCCGACCCGGACCTCGCCGCGCGCATCGAGGGCACCCTGGCCTACCTGGACGCCGAGACCGGCGACCCGGTGCTCGCGCTGGCCAGCATCCGGGCCGCCGCCGCGCGCCCGGGCGTCGGCGAGCGCACCCGGGCGGTCCTGGTCGGGCAGGCCGGGCTGGTCGCCATGCGCCGCGGGGACACCGACGACGCGCTGCGCGACCTGGGCCGGGCGATCCGGCACCTGGCCGACGAGCCGGCCCTGCTGGGCCAGGTGGCCCTGAACCGGGGCAACGTGCACCTGCAGCGGGGTGACCTGGTCCGCGCCGGGCAGGACTTCACCCTGGCCCGCGACGCCTTCCGGGCCTGCGGCGCACCGCTGGACGAGGCCAAGGCCCGGCACAACCTGGGGTACACCGACCTGCTGGCCGGTGACCTGGTGCCGGCCATCCGCCGGATGGACGGCGCGCGGGAGGTGCTGGCCCGGGTATCGCCGCTGCACGCGGCCACCTGCGACACCGACCGGGCCGCCGCCCTGCTGGCGGCCGGCATGCCGGCCGACGCCGAGCGGCTGCTGGTGGCGGCGGCGGCCGCCTACGGCCGGGCCAGGGTCCGGCAGCCGCAGGCCGAGGCCGAGCTGCTGCTCGCCCGGACCCTGCTGCACCACGACGCCGCCCGGGCCGCCGCGGCGGCACGTCGGGCGGCCCGCCGGTTCCGCGGACGGGGTGCCGGGACCTGGGCCGCGCTCGCCGACGGGGTGGCGTTGTCGGCCGCGGCGGTGCACCGGCCGGACCCGCGGCTGCTCCCGGCCATCGACGACGCCGTCCGTGCGCTCGGTGCCCGCGGCGCCCGGGAGGACCGGACGCGTCTGCGGCTGCACGCCGCGGCGGTCCGGATCAGCGGCGGGGACCTGGACGGCGCGGCCCGGGTCCTGCGGTCCGGGGTGCCCGCGGCGGCCCCGGCCCCGGTGCGGCTGCTGGCCCGCACGGTGCGGGCCGACCTCGCCGCGGCCCGCGGCCGGCACCGGACCGTGCTGGCGATCGCCGGGGCCGGGCTGGACGACCTCGCCGCCGAGCAGGCCCGGCTCGGCAGCCTCGACCTGCGGTCCAGCCTGCTGCTGCACGCCCTCCCGCTGCTGCACCGGGGGCTGCGGGTGGCGGCGGGCTCGGGCCGCCCCGACCTGCTGCTGGCCTGGACCGAACGGGCCCGCGACCTGGTCACCCGGGTGCCGCCGCTGAGCCCGTCCCCCGACCCGGCGGTCGCGCGGGAGCTCGCCGAGGTGCGCCGGCTGCGGGTGTTCGGGCAGGGCCCGGACGACGAGCGCCGGGAGCGGGAGCTCATGGAGTCGCTGCGCGGGCGGCTGTGGCACCGGGCCGGCAGCGGTGCGGTGCTGCCCCGGGTCGACCTGGCTGCGGTCCGGGCCGCGGCCGACGGGCGGGGGGTGGTGGCGGTCGCCTACTGCTGGACGGAGGAGACGGTGGCCGCGGTCGTCGTCGGGGACGGCGGACCCGGCCGGGTGGTGGGGCTGGGCCCGACCCGGGCCGTCACCGCGCTGCTGGGCGGCCTGGGCCCCGACCTGGAGACCGCCGCCGGCGAGCCGGCCGGCCCGCTGGCCCGGGCCGTCGACGCCGGGCTGCGGACCCGGCTGGCGGCCCTGGCGGAGCTGCTGGTGACACCGATGGACCTGCCGACCGGCCGGCCGGTGGTGCTCTCGGTGCCCGGCGCCTTCCGCGCGGTGCCGTGGGGCATGCTCCCCGGCCTGGTCGGGCGGCCCTGCACGGTGCCCTCGTCGCTGGCCGCCTGGGTGCGGACCGGCCCGTGGCCGGCCCGGCCCCGGGTGGCGGCCTTCGCCGCCGGACCGGGTGTGCCGCGGGCCGACGAGGAGGTGCAGCGGGCCGCGACCGCCTGGCCCGCGGCGACGGTGCGGGTGGGGGAGGACGCGACCGTCGAGCAGGTGTCGACCGACGCGGGGACGGCCGACGTCCTGCACGTGGCCGCGCACGGCCGCCACCACCGGGAGCACCCGTCGTTCTCCCGGGTCGAGCTGGCCGACGGCCCCTGGTTCGGCCACGACGCGCACCGGCTGCCCCGCACCCCCGGCCTGGTGGTGCTCTCGGCGTGCGAGGGCGGCCGCACCGCGGTCCGGTGGGGGGAGGAGACCGACGGGTTGGCCCGCGCGTGGCTGCACGCCGGGGCGCACTGCGTGGTCGCCTCGGCCGCCAGCGTGCGCGACGAGGTCGCCTGCGAGGTGCTCCCCGAGGTGCACCGACGGTTGGCCGGCGGGGAGGCACCGGCGCTCGCGCTCGCCGGCGCCACCGCCGACCTCCCGACGACCCTGGTGTGCCTGGGCTCGGGGTGGTGAGGGGTCAGGCCGCGCTGTCGGAGTTCGCGTTGGCGGGGAACTTGCCGGTCAGCGCGGTGTAGGCCTTCGCGGCACCCTGCGCGGCGACCAACCGGCCGACGGCCACCAGCACACCGGACACCGCGGCCCAGGCCAGCGCGTCGCTCCAGCTCACACCGGGGACGTCGGGGTTCTTCGGCGGCGGCGTGCCGCGGACGGCGATCCACGCCTGGTCGGCGACCTTCTTGACCACGATCCCGGTCGGGATGGCCATCACCGGGCCGAGCAGCTTGTACAGCGCCGGGGTCTTGACCTTCTGCTTCTTCGCCACCCCGGGATCATCCCGTGCCCGGCTGTGCTCTGCTGGGTGGGTGGCACGAGACGCCGACGGCTACCCCGTCACCCGCACCCCGGCCGGCGTCGTCCGCGGGGCACGCACCGCGGTCGACCTGGCGGCCGTGGACGAGCGGGTCTGCGGCTGCCGGGCCTGCCCCCGCCTGGTGGCCTGGCGGGAGGAGGTCGCGGTGGTGAAGCGGGCCGCCTTCCGCGACCAGGTGTACTGGGGCCGTCCGGTGCCCGGGATGGGTCCGGCGGACGCCCGGATCGGCGTCGTCGGGCTGGCCCCCGCCGCGCACGGCGGCAACCGGACGGGCCGGATCTTCACCGGCGACCGGTCGGGGGACTGGATCTTCGCGGCGCTGTGGCGGGCCGGGCTGGCCAACCAGCCCACCTCGGTGGCCGCCGACGACGGCCTGGAGCTGACCGACTGCCGGATCGTGGCCGCGGTCCGCTGCGCCCCGCCGGACAACGCGCCGACCCCGGCCGAGCGGGACACCTGCTCGCCCTGGCTGGCCCGGGAGCTCGCGCTGCTGCCCCGGCTGCGGGTGCTCGTGGTGCTCGGCGGGTTCGGCTGGTCGGCCCTGCTGCCGGTGCTCGCCGCCGCGGGAGTGGTCATCCCGCGGCCCAGGCCGAAGTTCGGCCACGGTGCGGAGGTCACCCTGGACGCCCCCGGCGGGCCGCTGACGGTGCTGGGCAGCTACCACGTCAGCCAGCAGAACACCTTCACCGGGCGGCTCACCGAGCCCATGCTCGACGCCGTCCTCACCCGGGCCGTGGACCTCGCGAGAGGATGACGCGGCAGCACGGCCCTCGTAGCCCAACCGGCAGAGGCAGGCCCCTTAAAAGGGTCCCAGTGTGGGTTCGAACCCCACCGAGGGCACCGGTGGTTGCTGAGCGTCGGTAACGGTTGCGGCTCGGCAAGTCAAGACTTGTCCTCACCGGTGCACTCGGACACGGTCGACCCACACAGCGGATCCACAGCGTGGTGGACCGCCCCGGCGGGAGGACGAACCGATGACCAGCGAACGACCAGACCGCCCCGGACGGCGGCGGCTCCTCGCCGCCGGCGCCGCAGGAGCCCTCGCCGTCTCCGGCGCCGTGCTCGTGGCCACCCCGGCCGCTGCCGCGCCCTCGGTGAACGGCTGCCAGAACCGGGTGAACGCCAGCGTGGACAAGCTGCTCACCTGCGTGACGCCGGCCGGCGTCACCGAGCACCTCGCCAACCTGCAGGCGATCGCCGACGGCAACGACGGCAACCGGGCCTCGACCACCTCGGGCAACACCGCGTCGGTGGAGTACGTGCGCGACACCCTCGAGGCGTCCGGGTACGAGGTCAGCGTCACCGACTTCACGTACGAGGAGGTCAGCTACGCCGGATCCCTGGCCCGGGTGACCCCGAGCCCGGCGACCTACGCGCTGGACACCGACTACGTGCCGATCGACGGCACCGCCTCGGCCGCGGTCACCGCGCCGGTCACCGGCGTGGACGTCAGTTCGGGGACCAGCGGCTGCGAGGCGGCGGACTTCGCCGGCTTCGCCACCGGCTCGATCGCGCTCGTCCAGCGCGGCACGTGCACCTTCGCGATCAAGGTCGCGAACGCCGTCGCGGCCGGCGCCTCGGGCGTCGTGGTCTACAACAACGCACCCGGCCTGATCAACCCGACGCTGGGCGGTGCCGTCGACGTCCCGGTCGTGTTCGCCACCCCGGAGACCGGTGCGGGCCTGCTGGAGCCGGGCACCACGGCGACCCTCGATGTGCAGGTCGTCACGGAGACCAACGTGTCCCAGAACATCACCGCCGAGCTGCCCGGCCGGTCCTCCGACGGCGTGGTCGTCGTCGGCGGCCACCTGGACTCCGTCCCCGAGGGCCCGGGCATCAACGACAACGGCAGCGGCTCGGCGACCATCCTCGAGGTGGCGCAGAACCTGGCCAACACCCGGCTCGAGCACCCGGTCCGGTTCGCCTTCTGGGGCGCGGAGGAGCTGGGCCTGCTGGGTTCCCAGGCCTACGTGGACAGCCTGTCCGACGACGAGCTGGCCCGGATCGGGTCGTACCTGAACTTCGACATGCTGGGGTCGACGAACTACGCCAACTTCGTCTACGACAGCGACGGTTCCTCGTTCCCGGCGCCCGAGGGCTACGTGAGCCCGGAGTCCGCGGCGATCGAGCAGACCTTCGAGGACTTCTACGACTCCCGCGGCATCGCCTACGAGGACACCGAGTTCGACGGCCGCAGCGACTACCAGGCCTTCGCCGACGCCGGGATCCCCTCCGGCGGCCTGTTCTCCGGTGCCGAGGGCATCAAGACCCCGGAGCAGGCAGCGGCCTACGGCGGCACGGCGGGTCAGCCCTACGACGCCTGCTACCACCAGGCCTGCGACGACCTGGACAACATCAGCCAGGTCGCGCTGGACCAGAACTCCGACGCCGTGGCCTACGCGGTGCTGGTGACCGCGCAGGCGGGCAGCGGTCCGGGCCAGGGGAACTGAGCACCTGCCGGCTGGGCGTGGTCACGGTGTGATCACGTCCAGCCGGCGCCCAGGAACCCTCGGGCGGGCCGGGGCGTTGTGCATGACGAGTGGGTAGTTCCTCCCGCCCACGCACCCGACTTCAGGCACCTCGAGGAGATGACGATGCCCAGCAGCAACCCGGCCTTCAGCCGGGGCTTCCCCGGCGCCCCCAACGGCCCGGGTGCCCAGAACGGGACCATGGGCTACGGCCAGCCCGCCACGCAGCAGCCGTGGGGCGCGCCGGCCCAGCAGAACCCGTACCAGCAGAGCCCGTACACCCAGCAGAACCCGTACGCGGCCACGGGCGCGCAGTACATGACGATGGACGACGTCGTCACCAAGACCGGCATCTCGTTCCTGGTGACCGTCCTGGCCGCCGCCGCGATCTGGGCCGTCCCCGGCCAGGCCGCGATGGGGCTGGCGCTGCCCGCCGTCCTGATCGCGTTCGTCGTCGGCCTGGTGATCTCGTTCAAGCAGATCGCCAACCCGGCCGCGACGCTGGCCTACGCCGCCCTCATGGGCATCGGCGTCGGCGCCATCAGCGAGGCGTTCAACAGCATCTACCCGGGCATCGTCATGCAGGCCGTGATCGGCACCTTCGGTGTCTTCTTCGGCATGCTGGTGGTCTACAAGACCGGTGCCATCCGGGTCACCCCGAAGCTGACCCGCTGGATCGTCGGCGCCATGTTCGGCGTCCTGGCGCTGGCGATCGTCAACGCGCTCGCTGCCTGGATCGGCGGCGGTGACGGCCTGGGCCTGCGCTCGGGCGGCCCGATCGCGATCATCTTCAGCCTGGTAGTCATCGGCGTCGCGGCGTTCTCGCTGCTGCTGGACTTCGACATGGCCGACGAGGCGATCCGCCGCGGCGTGGCCCCCAAGGTCGCCTGGTACATCGCCTTCGGCCTGCTGGTCACGGTCATCTGGCTGTACCTGGAGATCCTGCGCCTGCTCAGCTACTTCCGCGAGTAACCCCGCACCACAGCACAGCGGCCCGGTCCCCGTCAGGGGGCCGGGCCGCTGTGCGTTGCGGGGTCAGCTCAGCTCAGACGCTCGAGCACCATCGCCATGCCCATGCCGCCGCCGACGCACATGGTCTCCAGGCCGAAGGTGCCGTCGGTGGAGCGCAGGCCGTTGAGCAGCGTGCCGGTGATCCGGGCGCCGGTCATCCCGAACGGGTGGCCGACCGCGATGGCGCCGCCGTGCACGTTCAGCTTGTCGATGTCGATGCCCAGGTCCCGGTAGCTCGGGATGACCTGGGCGGCGAAGGCCTCGTTGATCTCGACGAGGTCCATGTCGTCGATGGTCATCCCGGCCCGGGCCAGCGCCTGCTTGCTGGCCTCGACCGGCCCGTAGCCCATGATCTCCGGCGACAGCCCGGTGACGCCGGTGGAGACGATCCGGGCCAGCGGGGTGATGCCCAGCTCGGCGGCCTTGGTGTCGCTCATGACGACCAGCGCCGCGGCGCCGTCGTTGAGCGGGCAGGCGTTGCCGGCGGTCACCCGGCCGTCGGGCCGGAAGACCGGCTTGAGCTGGGAGATGCCCTCCAGCGTCGTGCCGGCCCGCGGGCCGTCGTCGGTGCTGACGACGGTGCCGTCGGGGGTGGTGACCGGGGTGATCTCGCGCGCCCAGAAGCCGTCGGCGATGGCCTTCTCCGCCAGGTTCTGCGAGCGGACGGCGAACTCGTCCATCTCGGCCCGCGAGACGTCCTTGAGCAGCGCCAGGTTCTCCGCCGTCTGGCCCATGGAGATGTAGACGTCGGGGATCTGCCCCTCGGTGCGCGGGTCGGTCCAGGAGTCGGCGCCGGACTCGGCCACCGCGGCGACCTGGGCCTTGCGGTCGGCGAAGACCGGGTTCTCGGTGTCGGGCAGGCCGTCGGAGTTGCCCTTGGCGAACCGGGACACCATCTCGATGCCGGCGGAGATGAAGACGTCGCCCTCGCCGGCCTTGATGGCGTGCATCGCCATCCGGGTGGTCTGCAGCGAGGAGGAGCAGTACCGGGTGATCGTGGTGCCGGGCAGGTGGTCCATGCCCAGCAGCACCGACACGACGCGGCCCATGTTGAACCCCTGCTCGCCGCCGGGCAGCCCGCAGCCCAGCATCAGGTCCCCGATGTCGCGGGGGTCCAGCGAGGGCACCTGGTCCAGCGCGGCCCGCACGATGGTGGCGGCGAGGTCGTCGGGGCGCAGGTCCTTCAACGAGCCCTTGAACGCGCGGCCGATGGGGGAGCGGGCAGCGGCGACGATGACGGCTTCGGGCACGTGTTACCTCCACGGTGGGGCGCCACCCGCGTGGTGGCGTCGGGTCGACCGCGAACGTACCCCGGGTGCTACTGCCCGGTAACTCCGGTGGGCTGCTCGACCGGGGTGGCCTCGGGCAGCTGCGGCGGGCGGCGCCGGCGCAGCCGCGCCCAGGGGCCGCGGGGCCCGACGTCCTCGCCGTCGACCGACGTGGGCTGGACCTCGGTGCCCGACCGGCCGGCCGCGCTGGCTGCGGCGCGGGCGATCGGCCGGACGCTGTCCCGGCGCAGCGAGCGCGGTCCCCGGTCGGCCGCGGCCGGCCAGACGCCGATCGCGTCGGCGACCGAGGGCAGCATGCAGGCCGCCGCGGCCGCGTAGCCGGCGGCCGAGGGGTGGAACTCGTCGGAGGAGAACATCGACCGGTCGCTGGCGAACGAGGGCCCCAGCAACGAGCCGAGGGAGACGGTGCGCCCGCCCTCGGCGACCACGGCCATGGTCTGCGCGGCGGCCAGCTGGCGGCTCCACCGGCGGCCCAGCGTGCGCAGCGGCTGGGCGACCGGCCGGATGGTGCCCAGGTCGGGGCAGGTGCCGACGACGACCTCGCACCCGGCGGCCCGCAGCGCGCGGACGGCCGCGGCGAGGTCGCGGACGGCGAGGGCGGGCTTGGACCGGCTGGTGACGTCGTTCGCGCCGATCATGATCATCGCGACGTCGGGCCGCTGCGGCAGCACCTTGGCCACCTGCTCGGCCAGGTGGGCCGACCGGGCACCGGACACGGCCACCTTGACCAGCCGCACCGGGCGCTCGGCCAGCTCGGCGAGCGCCGCGGCGACCAGGACGCCGGGGGTCTGCTCGGCCCGGTCGACCCCGAGGCCCACCGCGCTGGAGTCACCGAGGACCGCCAGGACGAGGGGTGCGCCGCGGTAGTGGCCGTAGCGGCCCTCGCCGGTGGGCGGGTCGCCCTTGGCGGCGCGGGAGGACACCCGGTTGCGAGCCAGCCGTGCCTCCTGGCGCAGCAGCGCCACCAGCCCGGCGCCGGCCAGCCCGACGCCGCCCCCGCCGTAGACCGCACCCGTGGCGAGCCTGCGCGCCCTGCTCGCCCGTGTCACCGGTCCACCGTCCCCAGTCCGTCGTCGTCCACCCTGCCCGGCGAGGTTATCGCCCCTACGGTGACCCGGTGACCGAGCACCCCGCCGCCCTGCCCGTCGAGGACGAGGACGCCCGCCGCGCGCGGATCGTCGAGGTGCTGGTGGATGCCTTCTCCGATCTCATGGCGGCCGACGCCGACGCCTTCCGGGTCAAGTTCCGCAAGATGGCCGCCGACCCGTTCGCGTTCTACCGCGGGTCGGCCTGCCTGTTCTACGCCGACCTGGTGGACACCGAGGACCAGTGGAGCGACGAGCGGACGTCGCGGACGTGGATCCACGGCGACCTGCACGCCGCCAACTTCGGCACCTACATGGACGGCACCGGCCGGGTCGTCTTCGACGTCAACGACTACGACGAGTCCTACCTGGGCCACCTGTCGTGGGACCTGCGCCGGTTCTGCGCCAGCTTCGCGCTGCTGGCCTGGCGCAAGGCGCTGTCCGACGACGTCATCGCCGCGGTGCTGCGGGTCTACCTGGAGTCCTACCTCGACCAGGTCGCGGTGTTCGCCGGGACCGACGCCGACCGGGACTTCGCCCTGGACCGGCACACCACCACCGGGGCGGTCCGCGAGCTGGTGCTGGCCACGGCGGAGCAGACCCGGGTCTCCCTGCTGGAGCGGCTGACCGTCGTCGAGGACCACCAGCGCCGGTTCTCCGACATCCGCCGGCACCGGCGGCTCGACGACGCCGAGCGGGCCGAGGTGCTGGCCGCCGTCGACCTCTACCGGGAGTCGGTGCCCCGGGGCGTCCGCCGCCGCGAGGTCGCCTACGACGTCAAGGACGTCGTGGGCACCGGCGGGTTCGGCATCGGCAGCGCCGGGCTGCCGGCCTACACCGTGCTGCTGGAGGGCTACGACCAGGCGCTGGAGAACGACGTCGTGCTGTCGCTCAAGCAGGCCGGCACCGCCGCGCCGTCGCGGATCGTCACCGACCCCGAGGTCCGGGCGCTGTTCCAGCACGAGGGCGAGCGCACCGTCTCGGCGCAGCGGGCGATGCAGTCGCACGCCTCCCCGTTCCTGGGCCACACCGTGATCCGGGGGGTCGGGTTCCTGGTCTCCGAGCTCTCCCCCTACGAGAACGACCTGGACTGGGAGGAGCTCACCGAGCCCGACGAGATCGTCGAGGTGGTGGCGCAGCTGGGTCGCGCGACGGCGAAGATCCACTGCATCGGGGACGCCGACGCCGAGCACGAGGCGGTCGACGTGCAGGTCGAGGATGCGGTGCTGGCGCTGGTCGGGCACCGGCGCGAGGAGCTGGTCGAGGACCTGACCGGGTTCGCGCACGCCTACGCGGCGCGGGTGCGCGCCGACCACCGGTTGTTCGTCGACGCGTTCCGCGCGGGGGAGATCCCGGGGATCAGCTCCTCCGGGGAGCACCCGCTCACCTGATCGGCAGGTCCAGCACCATCCCCAGGTGCAGGCCGACCGGGGGCATGTCGTAGGGCTCGCTGACCACGGTGAACCCGATCTTCTCGTAGAACCCCACCGCGGCCTCGCGGGCGTCGCACCACACCAGGTCGGCGCCGGCCCGGGAGATCTGCACCAGGCCCTCGGCCACCAGCGCGCGGCCGGCACCGATCCCGCGGACCTCGGGGTCGGTGGCCATGCCGCGCAGCTGCCAGGCGTACTCCGCGTCCCGCCACGGGCAGGTCTGCGGCTGGAACCGGACGACGCCGACCACCCGGTCGTCCAGCAGGGCGGCCAGGTGGATCGCCGAGGGGGCGTCGTCCCCGGTGATCTGCACCGGCCGGCCCTGCCGGAGGACCCGGGCGCGCAGGTCGTAGGTCGCCTGCACGCCCACCCGCTCGATCCTGACCGTGCTCACCCGGTCAGTCTCCCTCAGCGGGCCCGCCGCCCCCTCCGGGTCCGCAGCAGAAGGACCCGGTGCCACCCGACCCACGCTCCGCGCGGGCCGGGCCCCTGCACCGGGCCTAACGGCTTCGCCGCCCCCTCCGGGTGCGCAGATAATCGGCGACGACGTACTCACCGAGGCGGTCGCCGTCGGGCAGGAAGACCCGGCCGCCGGCCCGCTGCGTGATGTCCTGCACGAAGTGCACCAGCGCCGGCTCCGGGTCCAGCGCGAACACGTTCATCGTCGCGCCCGACCGGGCCACCCGCTCCACCTCGGCGACGGTCTTCGCGATCGTCTCGGGCATCGGCGGCCAGCAGAAGTACGGCGACCCGTCGTCCTCCAGGTGGGCCGTCGGCTCGCCGTCGGTGACCACCAGGATGACCGGCTCGGCGTCGTGGTGCCGGGCCAGGAAGCGGCGGGCCAGCATGAGGCCGTGCTGCAGGTTGGTGCCCTGCAGGGTGTCCACCGACAGCTCGGCCAGCGTCTCGGGCCGCAGCACCTGCGCCGTGGAGGCGAACCCGATGATCTCGATCGCGTCCTGCGGGAACCGGGTGGTGACCAGGGAGTGCAGCGCCATCGCCGTGGACTTGGCCGCGCCCCAGGTGCCGCGCAGCGCCATCGAGTAGGACAGGTCGACCAGCAGCGCCACGGCGGCGCCGGTGCGCCGCTCGGTCTCCACCACCTCGAAGTCCTCGACGGCGATCTGCACCCGGCGGTCGCCGTCGGTGTGCGGTTCCCCCGCCGTCCGCAGCACCGCATTGCGGACCGTCCGGACGACGTCCAGCGGCTGCTCGTCGCCGAACCGCCACTCGCGGCTGGCCCCGGTGAGCTCGCCGGTCGCGCCGGCGTCGGCGACGTCGTGCTCGCCCCGGCCGGTGGAGTCCAGCTGGGCGAACACCCGGCGCAGGGCCGTGGCCCCGAGCCGGCGGACCGCCTTGGGCGACAGCTCCAGCTTGCCCTCGGTGCGGTTCAGGTGGCCCTGCCGCTCGAGCTCGCGCTCGAGCCGGCGCAGTGCGGCGAGGTCGTCGACCCCGGACCGGCCGAGCGCGCGCTCGACCAGCTCCTCGTCGACGTCGGCGAGGCTGGCCCCCGCGTAGCCCTGGGACAGCTGGCTGGACAGCGCCTCCAGGTCGGCCAGCTCGGCCACGGCGGTCGTGGCGTCGCCCATGCCCAGGCCCTGGTCCCCGTCGGGCACCTGGCCCGGTCGGCCCCACGGCAGGTCGGGGCGGGCCTGCCGGAGTGCGTCGTTGAGGTGCGCCATCTCCGCGGCCAGCCCCATGTCCTGCATGGCCTGGCCCATGAGCTCGCCGAGCTCGGCCCGCTGCTCGGGGGAGAGGCCGGCCATCATGCGTTCCTGCGCGGCGGCCCGGCGGGCGAGGGAGTCGACGAGCTCCTCGACGGTCTGCGGGTCGTCGGGGAAGAACTGGCCGTGCTTGTCCATGAAGTCGGCGAACCGCTGGTCAGTGTCCTCCCCGCGGTTGTGCGCGTCCAGCAGGGCGGACAGGTCGGCGACCATGTCCTTGACCGCCTGGGTGCCGTCCTGGCCCTCGGCGTTCATCTGCTGCAGCGCCTGCTTCATGTGCTGGAACTGGCTGTCCAGCACCTCCTTCTGCAGCAGGTCCTGGATCTGCCGGTAGGCCTCCGCGGCCTCCGGGGACCTCCACTGCCGGTCCTTGAGCGCGCGCACCGCCCCGGCGGTGTCTTCGGGCAGCGCGTCGAGCTCGGCCTCGGCGAGCCGGGCGGCGTCGTCGGGGTCGGGGAACAGCTCACGCCGCTCGGCCTCCAGCGCACGGTCCAGCAGCTCGCGGACCTCGGTCAGCGTCCCGTCCATGCTCCCGGCCTCGCGGGCCCTGCGCAGCCGGTCCCGCACCGAGCGACGCAGGTCGTCGAGGCCGCGGCGGCCGTCGAGCCCGCGCCGGAGCAGATCGCGCAGCGCCTCCCGCACGCTGCTGCCGGCCAGCACCTGGTCGCCGATCTCGTCGACGGCGTCCCCCAGGTCGTAGGGCGGGGCGAGCGGGTCCTCCCCGCCCCGCCACCGGCCGTAGCGGTAGCCGCGGCTCCCCCTGGGCACGGTCAGCTCCCGTAGACGGTGCGGTTGCCGTCGGTGTCCTTGGCGAGCCGGCGGGTCAGCCACAGACCCTCGAGCGCGAACTCGACCGCGGCGGCCGCCTGCTCGGCGGACTCCTCGCCCTCGGGCACACCCAGCCGGCCCAGCAGCTGCGCCAGGTTCGGCACGGTGCCGACCTGGCTCATCAGCCGCGGTGCGGGCACCAGGTCGCCGGACTCGACCACCTCGCCGGAGGTGAAGTGCTCCTGCAGCCCGGTGAGGTCCAGGCCGCCGCAGCGGGCCCGGAAGGTCTGCGCGGTGGCCTGCCGGAGCAGGTGCTCGAGCACCTCGAGCTCGCGCTCGTCGTCGGTGTCGGAGCCCGAGTCGGCGAACTCGACCTTCCCGCGGCTGGCCGGGACGACGGCGGGCAGGTCGACCACCCGGGCCACGGGCCGGGTCTCGCCGGCCACGGCGGCCCGCCGGACGGCGGAGGCGGCGACCGTCTCCAGCCCGGCGATGGCGAAGCGGGCGCTGACGCCCGAGCGCTGGTCGACCTGGCTGGACTCGCGGACCAGCCGGGTGAACCGGGCCATGATCTCGACCAGGTGGGCCGGCACCAGCGGGGTGTCCAGCGCGCCGTCGCCGAGCCAGCTGGTCTGCGCCTCCTGCTGCAGCAGCCGGATCTCGTCGGCCAGCTCGATCGGGTAGTGCGTGCGGACCTCGGCGCCGAAGCGGTCCTTGAGCGGGGTGATGATCCGACCGCGGTTGGTGTAGTCCTCGGGGTTGGCGCTGGCGACCAGCAGCAGGTCCAGCGGCAGCCGGACGCGGTAGCCGCGGATCTGGATGTCGCGCTCCTCCAGCACGTTGAGCAGCGCCACCTGGATCCGCTCGGCCAGGTCGGGCAGCTCGTTGATGCTGAAGATGCCGCGGTTGGTGCGCGGCACCAGCCCGTAGTGGACGGTCTCGGGGTCGCCGAGGGTGCGGCCCTCGGCCACCTTGATCGGGTCGACGTCGCCGATGAGGTCGCCGACGCTGGTGTCGGGGGTGGCCAGCTTCTCGCCGAACCGGTCGCTGCGGTGCAGCCAGCCGACCGGGGTGGCGTCGCCGTGCTCGGCGATCTGCCGGTGCGCCCAGACGCTGACCGGGGCCAGCGGGTGCTCGTTGAGCTCGCTGCCGACCAGCACCGGCGTCCACTCGTCGAGCAGGCCGACCAGGGTGCGGATGAGGCGGGTCTTGCCCTGGCCGCGCTCGCCGAGCAGGACGAGGTCGTGGCCGGCGATGAGCGCCCGCTCGACCTCGGGCAGGACGGTGTCGTCGAACCCGACGATGCCGGGCAGGGTGGGCTCGCCCGCGGCCAGGCGGGCGAGCAGGTTGGTGCGCAGTTCGGCCTTGACGCCGACGGGGACGGCGCCGCTGTCGCGCAGCTCGCCGAGGGTCGTGGGTGCGGGGGTCTCCGTCACCCCACTCACGGTACGACGGTGGTGCGACATCCGGGGTGCGTGCAGGTGGGGGTCCTGCCAGGGTCGGGCCATGACCCGGAGCACCGCGAGCGAACTGCTGCTGCTGGCGCTGGACGAGGTGGAGGGCAAGCCGGTCGTCGACGGCTCGGCGCTGAACGCGGCGCTGGCCGGTACGGCCGTCGTCGAGCTGGTCGCGGCGGGCGCGCTGGACCTGCAGCTCGACGCCGGCGGCGAGGTCGAGCCTGGGCGCCTGCGCCGCACGGGCGCCGCCCGGCCGACCGACGAACTGCTCGCCGAGGTCGTCGACACCGTCCACGGCAAGGCGCCCAAGGAGGCCATCGGGGCCCTCACCACCATGACCTTCACCGACCGGGGGGCGAAGCTGCGCGAGCAGCTGCTCGACGAGCTCGTCGCCGACGGGGTGCTCACCCACGAGCGCGGCAAGGTCCTGGGGCTGTTCCCGACCAGCAGCTGGCCGGAGGCCGACCCGTCGGTGGAGCGGGAGATCCGCGGCCGGGTGCGCGCCGTGCTGGTCGACGGCGCGCAGCCCGACCGCCGGACGGCGACCCTGGTCTCGATGCTGTCGGTCACGAAGCTGGCGCCCACGCTCTTCCCGGACGTGGACGGCGCGCAGCTGCAGGCGCGGGCCGACGCGGTGCGGGCCGGGGACTGGGCCGGGGGAGCGGTCGCCAAGGCCCTCGACGAGCTGATGGCCGTGATGATGGTGGCGGTCTTCGTCCCGGTGTTCATCAGCACGACGTCCTGAGCGCGGGTGCCAGGATCGGGGGGTGAGCGAACCCGCCCTCCCCCTGGTCACCGGTGCCGACGTCGAGTCCGCGGCCGCGCTGCTGGCCGGGGTGGTGCGGCGGACCCCGCTGGAGCACTCGCGGGCCCTGGCCGAGCGGGTGGGCGGCCCGGTGTGGCTCAAGTGCGAGAACCTGCAGCGCACCGGGTCGTTCAAGATCCGCGGCGCCTACACCCGCATCGCCCGGCTGACCGACGTCGAGCGCGCGGCCGGGGTCGTGGCCGCCAGCGCGGGCAACCACGCGCAGGGGGTGGCGCTGGCGGCGCGCGAGCTCGGGGCCGCGGCCACCGTGTTCATGCCCGAGACCGCGCCGCTGCCGAAGCTGGCCGCCACCCGCGGCTACGGGGCCACCGTCCACCAGCTCGGGGACTCCCTGACCGAGCCGCTGGTGGCCGCGCGGCAGTTCGCCGACGAGACCGGCTCGGTGTTCATCCACCCCTTCGACCACCCCGACGTCATCGCCGGGCAGGGCACCGTCGGGCTGGAGATCCTGGAGCAGTGCCCCGACGTGGCCACGGTCGTGGTCTGCACCGGCGGCGGCGGGCTGGTCGCGGGCATCGCCGCCGCGGTCAAGGCCACCCGGCCCGACGTCCGGGTGGTGGCCGTCCAGGCGGCCGCGGCGGCGGCCTTCCCGGCGTCGCTGGTGGCCGGGGTGCCGGTCCCGCTGGCGTCGATGACCACGATGGCCGACGGCATCGCGGTGGCCGCCCCCGGCGACCTCACCCTCGCCCACGTGGCCGGGCTGGTCGACGAGGTGCGGACGGTGACCGAGGCCGAGCTGTCCCGGGCGCTGCTGTTCTGCCTGGAGCGGGCCAAGCTGGTGGTCGAGCCGGCCGGGGTGGCCGCGGTCGCCGCGGTGCTGGCCGACCCCGGGGCCTTCGCCGCGCCGGTGGTGGCGGTGGTGTCCGGCGGCAACATCGACCCGGTGCTGATGATGAAGGTCGTCCAGCACGGCATGGCCGCCGCCGGGCGCTACCAGTCCCTGCGCGTCCGGGTGCCCGACCGGCCGGGCTCCCTGGCCGGTCTGCTGCGCGAGCTGGCCGCCGTCTCGGCCAACGTCCTGTCGGTGGAGCACGAGCGGACGACGGCCCAGCTGGACCTGGGCGAGGTCGAGATCGCCGTCGTGCTGGAGACCCGGGGCCCCGACCACGCCCGCGAGGTGGTCGCGGCGCTGCAGCGGGTGGGGTACGCGGTCAGCGACGGCTGACCCGACCGGGCGCCGATGAGCTCGGCCGCCGCGCGCGGTCCCACCCCCGAGCACCCCGGACCGGGGCTCCGGGACGGTCGGGAGCGGACGTGCGCAGGTTCTGTCGGTGGGTCGACCTACGGTCCCGGTCATGAGCGATGCCGTGGTGGTCGAGGGCCTGGTCAAGCGGTTCGGTGACTTCACCGCCCTCGACGGGGTCTCGCTGACCGTCGCCGAGGGCACGGTGCTCGGGCTGCTCGGGCCCAACGGCGCGGGCAAGACGACGGTGGTCCGCATCCTGTCGACGCTGTCGGCCCCCGACGGCGGCCGGGCTGAGGTCACCGGCCTGGACGTGGTCACCCAGGCCGACCGGGTGCGCGGGGTGATCGGGCTGACCGGGCAGTACGCCGCCGTCGACGAGTACCTCACCGGCGAGGAGAACCTCGAGATGGTCGGCCGGCTCCACCGGCTGGGCAAGAAGGAGGCCCGCACCCGGGCCGGGCAGCTGCTCGAGCGGTTCGACCTGACCGACGCCGCCCGGCGACCGGCCAAGACCTACTCCGGCGGCATGCGGCGGCGGCTGGACATCGCCGCCTCGCTCATCGCCCGGCCGCGGGTGCTCTTCCTCGACGAGCCGACCACCGGGCTGGACCCGCGCAGCCGGCTGGGCATGTGGGAGTTCATCGCCGACCTGGTCAGCGACGGCACCACGATCCTGCTGACCACGCAGTACCTGGAGGAGGCCGACCGGCTGGCCGACCGGATGGTGGTCATCGACCGGGGCAAGGTGATCGCCCGCGGCACCGCCGACGAGCTCAAGGCCCAGGTCGGCGGTGAGCGGCTCGAGCTGACCGTCGACTCGGTCAAGGGCCTGGCGACGGCTGCGGACCTGCTGCGCCCGCTGGCGCTGGACACCCCGCACCGCGACGAGCAGACCCGGCGGCTGACGCTGCCGGTGACCGGGGGCGCGGCCACCCTGGCCGAGGCCCTGCGGCTGCTGGAGGGCAGCGGCGTCGCGCTGCTCGACGTCGGTCTGCGCCGTCCCGACCTGGACGACGTCTTCCTCACCCTCACCGGCCACGCGGCCGAGGACGCCGAGACCCCCGCCGAGGAGCCGAGCCGATGAGCGCCCTGTCGCACACCCTGACCGACAGCCTGGTCATCACCCGGCGCAACCTGATCAAGGTCAAGCGGGTCCCCGACCTGATCGTGTTCGCGACGCTGTCGCCGATCATGTTCGTGCTGCTGTTCCGCTACGTGTTCGGCGGCGCGATCGAGCTGCCCGACGGCATCACCTACGCGGAGTTCCTGCTGCCGGGGATCTTCGCCCAGACCGTCGTGTTCGGGTCCACCACGACCGGGGCGAGCATCGCCGAGGACCTGCAGAAGGGCCTGGTCGACCGGTTCCGCTCGCTGCCGATGTCCCGGTCGGCGGTGCTCATCGGCCGCACCGTCGCCGACCTCGGGCTCAACGCCATCTCGATCGTGGTCATGGCGCTGACCGGGCTGCTCGTGGGCTGGCGGATCAACAGCTCGGTGCCCGAGGCGATCGGCGGGTTCCTCATCCTGCTGGTGTTCGCCTTCGCCGTCAGCTGGATGATGGCGCTGGTCGGGCTGCTGGTCCGCACCCCCGAGGTGGTCAACAACGCCAGCTTCATCGTGATCTTCCCGCTGACGTTCGTGGCCAACACCTTCGTGCCGCTGGAGAGCTTCCCGGCCGTGCTGCGCACCTTCGCCGAGTGGAACCCGGTCTCCACCGTGGTGCAGGCCGCGCGCGACCTGTTCGGCAACCAGCCCGACAGCGTCCCGGTCGCCGACGCCTGGTCGCTGCAGAACCCGGTGCTCTACACGCTGATCTGGGCCGTGGTCATCCTGGCGGTGTTCGTGCCGCTGGCCGTGCGGGCCTACCTCCGGGCCGGCAGTCGGTGAGCGCGGCGGCCGGCGGCGGCGGGGCACACTGGCCGGTGATGAGCACCGCGACGACGCACCCCACCGCCGACCTCCCCGCCGAGAACCCGCTGGCGCAGCCGTCCCCGCTGCCGTTCGGGCTGCCGCCCTTCGCCGAGCTGACCCTGGAGCACTGCCGCGAGGCGCTGCTGGCCGGCATGGCCGCGCAGCGGGCCGAGGTCACCGCCCTCACCGGCTCGGCCGACGAGCCGACGTTCGAGAACACCGTGGTCGCCCTGGAGCGGTCCGGGGAGCTGCTGCACCGGGCCCAGGTCGTCTTCTACGCACTGGCGTCGTCGAACTCCTCGGAGCGGCTGCGCGAGATCGAGCGCGAGGTGTCCCCGCTGTCGGCGGCGCACTCCGACGCGCTGCGGCTGGACCCGGAGCTGTTCGCCCGGATCGACGCGGTGCACGCGGCCGTGGCCGCCGGTGGGCACGGCCTGGACGCCGAGGCGGTCCGGTTGGTCGAGCGCTACCACCTGGACTTCGTGCTCGCGGGGGCCCAGCTCGACGAGGCCGGGCGGGAGCAGCTGCGCGCGCTCAACCAGCAGCTGTCCCAGCTGTCGACGACGTTCGGGCAGAACCTGGTGGTGGCCACCGAGGCCGCCGCGGTGCTGGTCACCGACCGGGCCGAGCTGGCCGGGCTGAGCGAGGCCGAGATCGCGGCTGCGGCCACGGCGGCCACCGAGCGCGGCCGGGAGGGCTACCTGCTGACCCTGGTGCTGCCCTCGGGCCAGCCGGCGATGGCCAAGCTGGCCGACCGGGGCCTGCGGTGCCGGCTGCACGAGGCGTCGGTGACCCGCGCGTCGACCGGGGAGCACGACAACGGCCCGGTGGCCGCGCAGATCGCGCACGTGCGGGCGGTCCGCGCCCGGCTGCTCGGGTTCGACACGCACGCCGACCTCGTCGCCGCCGACCAGACGGCGAAGACGTCCACCGCGGTCGACGCGCTGCTGGCCACCCTGGTTCCGCCGTCGGTGGCCAACGCCCGGGCCGAGGGCGAGGTGCTCGCCGAGCTCGCCGCCGCCGACGGGGTCGAGCTGGCCGCCTGGGACTGGGCCTTCTACAGCGAGCAGGTCCGCCGGGACCGCTACGCGGTGGACACCGCCGCGCTGCGCCCGTGGTTCGAGCTGGACCGGGTGCTGGTCGACGGCGTCTTCCACGCTGCCCGGCTGCTCTACGGCTACACCTTCACTCCGCGCCCCGACCTCCACGGCTACCACCCCGACGTCCGGGTCTGGGAGGTCGCGGACGCAGCCGGCGAGCCGGTCGGCCTGTACCTGGGCGACTTCTACGCCCGCGACGGCAAGCGCGGCGGTGCCTGGATGAGCTCGTTCGTGTCGCAGTCCCGGCTGCTGGACGCGAAGCCCGTCGTGTTCAACGTCCTCAACGTCACCCGCGCGGCGGCCGGGCAGCCCACGCTGCTCACCCTCGACGAGGTCACCACGCTGTTCCACGAGTTCGGGCACACGCTGCACGGGCTGTCCTCGGCGGTCACCTACCCGCGGTTCTCCGGCACCAGCGTGCCGCGCGACTTCGTCGAGTTCCCCAGCCAGGTGAACGAGATGTGGGCGCTGTGGCCCGAGGTGCTGGCCCACTACGCCGTGCACACCGAGACCGGTGAGCCGCTGGGCGCCGAGGTGGTCGCCGCCATCGAGGCGGCGTCGCTGTGGGGCGAGGGGCACGGCACGCTGGAGTACCTGGCGGCGACGCTGCTGGACCAGGCCTGGCACCGGATCACCCCGGACACCGTGGTCGAGGACCCGCAGGCGTTCGAGGCCGCGGCGCTGCAGGCCGCGGGTGTGGCCTCGGACCTGGTGCCCCCGCGCTACCGCACCACGTACTTCACCCACGTGTTCGCCGGCGGCTACTCGGCCGGCTACTACTCCTACATCTGGTCCGAGGTGCTCGACGCCGACACCGTCGAGTGGTTCAAGGCCAACGGCGGCCTCACCCGGGCCAACGGCGACACCTTCCGGGGCGAGCTGCTCAGCCGCGGGGGCTCGGTCGACCCGCTGGGCGCGTTCCGCGCCGTCGTCGGCCGCGAGCCCGACCCGGCCCCGCTGCTCCGGCGTCGCGGGCTGGGGTGACCGACGACGGGAGGGCCCGGCCCTCCCGTCGTCACAGCCAGGGCAGGTCGAGGACGAGGTCCAGGTCGTCGGGGGACTCGCCGTCGCGGACCAGGCGGTTGGGCTGGTGGTGCCCGCAGGCCGTGCAGCGGTGCACCACCTGCCAGCCCTTGCCGGACTTCTCCACCAGCCCGATCGGCGCCATCGCCTGCCGGCAGGTGCTGGCGCGGTCGCCGGGCACCTCGTCGACGTGCAGGGACCACAGGCAGTACGGGCAGTGGTTGCGGTAGTGGCCGTCGGTGTTGGGCGGCACCGTCCGCGTGCAGTGCACGCAGGCGAACGTGGTGTTCTCCCGGGCACGCGAACGACCCCGGGAGCGCGGGCTCCCGGGGTCGTCGGCGTCGTGCGCGTCCGGTGTGCTGCTCAGGGCGCTGCGCTCAGGGCACGAAGGGCTCGACGGCGAGCACCTTCACCGTGATGTCCTTGCCGTTGGGCGCCTGGTAGGTCACCGAGCTGCCCGGCTCCGCGCCCAGGATCGAGGCGCCGAGGGCGGACTCGGGGGAGTAGACCGAGAGCCCGGTGGTGCCGGCAATCTCGCGCGAGCCGAGCAGGAACTTCTCGGTGTCGTCCTCGTCGCCGTCGAAGGCGATGGTGATGACGGTGCCCAGCGCGGCGTTCGTGGCGGTCTTCGGCGGCTCGCCCACCCGGGCCTTGCGGAGCAGGTCCACCAGCTGGCGGATCCGGCCCTCCTGCTTGCCCTGCTCGTCCTTGGCGGCGTGGTAGCCGCCGTTCTCCTTGAGGTCGCCCTCCTCGCGGCGCGCGTTGATCTCCGCGGCCATCGCGGTGCGGCCGGCCACCAGCTCGTCGTGCTCGGTCTTGAGACGGTCGTAGGCCTCCTGGGTCAGCCAGACGCCCTGGTCCTGCTCGTCGATGGTGGCCATGTGGGTGCTCCTACAACTCAAGAGCCGCCCCCCGTGGCGGGGAGCGGCTGCGGACGAACGACCAAGCTAACACCCCGGTGTGCTCTGCCGCACTCCCGGTGACGGGTTCGGAGACCGGGCAGGCCCGTTCGGGGTGTCCGACGTCGGGCGCGCGCGGGTGGGACCATGGAGCACGTGACCCAACCGGACCAGCTGCGACTGCTCGCGGTGCACGCCCATCCCGACGACGAGTCGAGCAAGGGTGCGGCCACGATGGCCAAGTACGTCGCCGAGGGCGTCGACGTCCTGGTGGCCACCTGCACCGGCGGTGAGCGCGGCTCCGTGCTCAACCCGGCGATGGACCGACCCGAGGTGTGGGAGCGGCTGCCGCAGATCCGCTCCGAGGAGATGGCCGCCGCCCGCGAGATCCTCGGCGTGGGCCAGGAGTGGCTCGGCTTCGTCGACTCCGGGCTGCCCGAGGGCGACCCGATGCCGCCGCTGCCCGAGGGCTGCTTCGCCCTCGTGCCGCTCGAGGAGGCCGCCGCACCCCTGGTGGAGCTCATCCGCCGCTTCCGGCCGCAGGTGATGACCACCTACGACGAGCGCGGTGGCTACCCGCACCCCGACCACATCAAGACCCACGAGATCTCGGTGCACGCCTTCGAGGCGGCCGCCGACCCCGACCGGTACCCCGAGCTGGGGGAGCCCTGGCAGGTAGGGAAGCTGTACTACAACATGAGCTTCACGCTGCCCCGGACGAAGGCGATCCACGAGGCGATGGTCGCCGCCGGCCTGGACTCCCCGTACGCCGAGATGCTGGACAAGTGGGACCCGGCCAAGGACATCTCCCACCGGGTCACCACCCGGGTGCCGTGCGGTGAGTACTTCGGCATCCGCGACCGCGCGCTGATCGCCCACGCCACGCAGATCGACCCGACCGGGCGCTGGTTCTCCACGCCGATGGACATGCAGCAGCGGGTGTGGCCGACCGAGGACTTCGAGCTGGCCCGCTCGACGGTGGACAGCGCCACCCCCGAGGACGACCTGTTCGCGGGGATCCGCAGCGAGGTCGGCGTCCGATGACCGTCGGCATGGCCGTGCTGGCCGCCAGCGAGCAGCTGCCCGAGGACATCGGCAAGTCCGGCCCCCTGGGCGCCCTGCTGACCGTCGTCCTCCTCGTCGCCGTCCTGCTGCTGGGCCGCTCGATGGGCAAGCACCTCAAGCGCCTGCCGGTCAGCTTCGACCCCGCCGAGGCCCCGGTCCACGTGCCCGACGACGCCTCGGAGCTGTTCGAGCCGCGGCCGGGCGAGGAGCTGCTCGACGTCCTGCGCCGGCAGCCCCTGGCCATCGAGCCGCCGCGCCGCACCGACCCGGACGAGGGGCCCACCGCCGCGTCCTGAGGCGTGGGGCCCCGCTGTGCCCCATGCTCACGCCGTGGCCGTGCAGAGGGACGACAAGCAGGGGCACCCGCCGGGTTTCGGGCGGGTGGGCACCCGGGTGCTCGAGCTCGCCGAGAACGTCGTCTACGCCGGGATCGCGCTGTTCCTCGTCGTCACGGCGCTGGTCCTGCTGGTGCTCGCCGGGAAGACGACCTGGGGACTGGTCTCGGACTTCTCCGACACGCCGGTGCTGGAGCTGCTCGACGTGCTCCTGCTGGTCTTCATCGTCGTAGAGCTGCTCTTCGCGGTCCGGACGACGGTCGAGAAGCGCGAGCTGATCGCCGAGCCCTTCCTGCTGGTCGGCATCATCGCCTCGATCAAGGAGATCGTGGTGCTCAGCGTCGAGGCCGCCGGCAAGGTCGGGACCGCCGGGTTCGACGACCGGATGATCGAGATCGGCGTCCTCGGGGTGCTGGTGCTGCTGCTGGGCCTCACCTCCCTGCTGCTGCGGCGCAAGGAGCGCGAGCCCGACGAGGGGGAGAACGCCCCGCCCGACCCGGAGACCGCCGACCGGGCCTGATCCGTCGCCGTCCGCGGTCGCTGTCGCTCGCTCAACCACTTGCATTACTTGATTACACGCTTACATTGATGCACAGCAGGACCCGATCGGCGGGCCCTCCGCACCCCTGGAGAGCGCCATGCGTCCCCATCCCTCCCCCCTGGGCCACCACCGCCACGGCCGCGAGCGCGGCGAGCACGGCGGCGGCCCCTTCCCCCCGGGCGGCCCGTTCGCGGCCGCCTTCGCCGGCGCCGGCCGCGGCTTCCCCGGTCGCGGCGGTGGCCGCGGTCGCGGACCCGGCGGCCCCGGTGGCCGCGGTCGCGGCGCCGACGCCCCGCCGCCGGTCGACCGGGCCGAGGTCGCCGGCTGGTTCACCGGCCGGCTGCCCGACGACTGGACGGCGGTCGCCCCCGAGCTGACCGTCGACCGGGACGAGATCACCGTCGTGGTCACCGTCCCCGAGCCCACCGCCGAGGTGGGGACGGAGCCGGCCGCTGCCGACGCCGCCCGCTCGGGCCGGATCGCCCGGTTCCGCGAGGACACCCGCGCCCGCCGGGTCGAGGTCGCCGAGGCGGCCCAGGAGCGCTTCGGGCGCACCGTGTCCTGGGGAGCCCGCTGCGGTGACGTCACCGAGCTGTTCACCACGGTCTCGGCGCCGGTCATGACCCGGCTGCGGCAGTCCGAGCGGCTGGTGCTGGACACCCTCGTCGACGCCGGGGTGGCCCGCTCGCGCTCGGACGCCCTGGTGTGGTCGGTGCGGCTGGTCGGCCAGCACGCCGACGAGTGGCTGACCCAGCTGCGCGAGGCCATGCAGTCCGTCGAGGAGGTCCGCGCCCAGGGCCCGAAGCTGGGCTGAGTCCCGGCTGAGCGGCAGGTCTCGCACCGTGGTCACCCCCTCGATCGCCCCGCCGGGGAGACTGGGGGGGTGACCACCCCCGAGAGCACCGACGTCCTGGTCGTCGGCGCCGGGCCGGCCGGGTCGGCCGCCGCCGCCTGGGCCGCCCGCGCCGGGCACGACGTCGTCCTCGCCGACGCCGCGGTCTTCCCGCGGGACAAGACCTGCGGCGACGGCCTGACCCCCCGCGCGGTCGCCGAGCTCGACCACCTCGGCCTGGGGGAGTGGGTGCGCGCGCACGGGACCAACCGCGGCCTGCGGGCCGCCGGTTTCGGCCAGGAGCTGCTGCTGCCCTGGCCGGGCGGGACCCTCCCCGACCACGGCAGCGCCGTCCCGCGCACCGAGCTGGACGCCAAGATCCGGCAGGTCGCCCTGGACGACGGGGCCACCGCCATGGAGGGCGCCCGCGCCGTCGACGTGCAGCGCGACGGCGACCGGGTGTCGGCCGTCGTGTTCGAGGACGGTCGCACCGTGGCCTGCCGCAAGCTGGTCGTCGCCGACGGCGTGCGCTCCCCGCTGGGCCGGGTGCTGGGCCGGGAGTGGCACCGGGAGACCGCCTACGGCGTCGCCGCCCGCGGCTACGTCACCAGCGCCCGCAGCGACGACCCGTGGATCTCCAGCCACCTGGAGCTGCGCGGCACCCAGGGCGAGCTGCTCAGCGGCTACGGCTGGGTGTTCCCGCTGTCCGACGGCGAGGTCAACATCGGCGTGGGCACCCTGGCCACGGCCAAGCGGCCGGCCGGCGTGCAGCTCAAGCCGCTGCTGGACTTCTACGCCGACGGCCGCCGCGAGGAGTGGCAGCTGACCGGCGACGTGCGGGCCAAGGCCTCGGCCCTGCTGCCCATGGGCGGTGCGGTGTCCGGGGTGGCCGGCCGCAACTGGGCGCTGGTCGGCGACGCCGCCGGCTGCGTGAACCCGCTCAACGGCGAGGGCATCGACTACGGCATGGAGACCGGCCGGACCCTGGCCGGGCTGCTGGACGAGGACGACTGGTCGCTGGCGTGGCCCGCCACCCTGCGCCGGCACTACGGCGAGGCGTTCTCCATCGCCCGCCGGCTGGCCGGGCTGCTCACCCTGCCGCGGCTGCTGCCGGCGGCGGGACCCGTGGGCATGCGCTCGCGCGTGCTGATGACCGTCGCGCTGCGGGTCATGGGCAACCTGGTGACCGACGAGGACCGCGACCTGACCGCCCGCGCCTGGCGCACCGCCGGCCGGCTGTCGGTGAAGCTGGACCACCGCCCCCCGTTCCCGGCCGCGGACCTGCGCGCCGGCTGAACCGGCGCGCAGGCCCTCGCGGTCAGCCGGCCCGCACGTCGTACCGGTCGGCCATCATCACCTTGTCCCAGGCGGCGACGAAGTCCCGGACGAACCGGGCCTCGCCGTCGCGGCTGGCGTAGACCTCGGCGACGGCACGCAGCTGGGCGTTGGCGCCGAACACCAGGTCGTGCCGGGTGGCCCGGTGCACCTGCGCACCGGTGTCGACGTCGTCGAGGGCGAACTGGGTGCCGGCCTCCTCCAGCGCACGCCACCGCAGGTCGGGGCTGAGCACCGTGCCGAAGAAGTCCGGGGTCAGGACGCCGACCCGGTCGGTCAGGGTGGACGACCCGTCGTGGTTGCAGCCCAGCGCGCGCAGGCCACCGGTGAGCGCCACCCACTCCGGTGCGCTGAGCCCCAGGAGGTCGGCCTTGTCCAGGAACAGCTGCTCCGGGGACACCGACGTCACCTCGGCGAGGTCGGGCTGGGTGTAGTTGCGGAAGCCGTCGGCCAGCGGGGCCAGCCACTCGAACGTCGGGACGTCGGTCTGCTCCTGGGTGGCGTCCACCCGGCCCGGCGTGAAGGGCACCCGGACGTCGTGCCCGGCGGCGCGGGCGGCGTCCTCGACCGCCACGCACCCGGCCAGCACGACCACGTCGGCCAGGCTGGCGCCGCCCCGGGAGGCCACCTCGCGGAGCGCGGCGACCACCGGCACGGTGCGCCGGTTGACCACCCAGTCCTTCTGCGGGGCCAGCGCCAGCCGGGCGCCGTTGGCGCCGCCGCGCTTGTCGCTGTCGCGGTAGGTGACCGCGGCGGAGAAGGCGGTGTAGGCCAGGTCGGAGGTGCTCAGGCCGGTGTCGCGGACCGCCTGGGCCAGCCGGGCGACGTCGTCGGCGCCCAGCGGGGTGCCGGTGGGCGCGGGCAGCGGGTCCTGCCAGGGCAGGTCGTCGGCCGGCACCTCGGGCCCCAGGTAGCGGGCCTTGGGACCCATGTCGCGGTGCGTGAGCTTGTACCAGGCCTTGGAGAACGCCAGGGTGAAGGCGTCGAAGTCGGCCAGGAACCGCTGGCAGATCTCCCGGTAGACCGGGTCGACCTTGAGCGCGATGTCGCTGGTCATCATCATCAGCGGGTGCTCGACGCCCGGGCGGTGCGCGTCGGGGGTGCGCGGCGCGGCCGGGTCGGCCGGGGTCCACTGCAGGGCCCCCGCGGGGCTGCGGGTCTGCTCCCACTCGTGGCCGAACAGGTTCTCCAGGTAGGCGTTGTCCCAGGTCGTGGGGTCCGGCGTCCAGGAGCCCTCGATGCCGTTGGTCATGGTGTCCGCGCCGTTGCCGGCGCCCTGGGGGTTGTGCCAGCCCAGGCCCATGGCCTCCATCGGGGCGTTCTCCGGCGGCGCGCCGATCCGGGCGGCGGCCACCTGGCCGTGGCTCTTGCCGAAGGCGTGCCCGCCGGCGATCAGCGCGACGGTCTCCTCGTCGTCCATCGCCATCCGACCGAAGGTGATGCGGATGTCCACGGCCGAGGCCGCCGGGTCGCCGTTCGCCTCCGGGCCCTCGGGGTTGACGTAGATCAGCGCCTGGTGCGAGGCGGCGAGCGGCTGCTGCAGCTCGTAGTCGGCGTCCCCGGGCGACCCGGTCCACCGCTGGTCGCGGCTGACCATGTCGTCGTAGGAGCTCGGGGCGGTCATGTCGATGTGCTCGGGGCCCCAGTAGGTGGCGTCGTCGGCCTCCCAGGCGTCCCGCCGTCCACCGGCGAAGCCGTAGGTCGGGAAGCCCATGATCTCCAGCGCGCAGTTGCCGGTCAGCACGATCAGGTCCGCCCAGGAGATCGCCGCGCCGTACCGCTGCTTGATCGGCCACAGCAGGCGGCGGGACTTGTCGGTGTTGCCGTTGTCCCACCAGCTGCTGATCGGGGCGAACCGCTGCATCGCCTGCCCGGCGCCGCCGCGGCCGTCGGCGATCCGGTAGGTGCCGGCCGAGTGCCAGGCCATCCGGATCATCTGCGGCCCGTAGTTGCCGTAGTCCGAGGGCCACCAGGGCACCGAGGTGGTGAGGAACTGCGTGATCTCGGCCTTGAGGGCGGGCAGGTCGACCGTGGCGAACGCGGCCGCGTAGTCCTCGTCGGACAGCGGGTTGGCGGCCGCGCCGTCGCGGTGCAGCTGCTCGACCCGCAGGCGCTGGGGGTACCAGTCCGACAGCGTCGGGGCTGAGGTCTGCGCGCCGCCGAGGGTGTTCCCGCCGAACGGGCACTTCCCCTCGAGGACGTCGTCGTACTCGGCGTACTGGGTCATGGTGGTTGCCCTCTCCTCGAGCGTCCGGTGCGGGCCGCGCGGCGGCCCTCGATGATCGTCGGGGTTGGCGGGGAACGCCGCGACGGGACGGTCGGGTTCCGACACACCGGTACCTGCGTGTCCGGGGTAGTGCGCGGTGCGCGGTAGTGTGCGATCCACCGACGAGGCCCGGAGGGCGCATGGACACCACGCAGTTGCTCAAGGGGGTGCTGGACCTCGCCGTGCTGGCCGTGCTCGACGGCGAGGACGGCTACGGCTACGACGTCGTCCGGCGGCTGCGCGCGGGTGGCCTGGAGGACGTCGGCGACGCGTCGGTCTACGGCACCCTGCGCCGGCTGTACGCCGCCGGGCACCTCACCTCCTACGTCGTCCCCTCCGTGGAGGGACCGCACCGCAAGTACTACGGCCTGAACGCCTCGGGCCGCGCCCAGCTGGAGACGTCGACCAAGACCTGGTCGGGGTTCGCGGACACGATGGCGGCACTGCTCGCCGGGAAGGCCCAGGTGGCGGCATGAGCGCACCGACCGGCACGCAGACGACCACCGACCCGGAGGTCGCGGCCTACGCCCGGCAGGTCCGCGAGGCCCTCGCCGACGTGCCCGCCGCCCGGCTGGAGGAGCTGCTCGAGGACCTGGAGGAGCACCTGGTCGAGGTCGCCGCGGAGACCCCCGGCCCGCTGACCGACCGACTGGGGTCCCCGGCCGACTACGCCGCGGAGCTGCGCCGGGCGGCCGGCCTGCCGGAGACGACGCCCGACGCACCGACCGGCACCGCCCGGCGGGGGCTCATCGAGCGGCTGCGCGAGCGGTACGGCGACCACTCGGCCGTCGTCGCCGTCCGGGAGTTCCTGCCCGAGCTGCGGCCGGCCTGGTGGGTGGTCCGCGGCTGGGCGGCCGTGGCGGCCGTCGACGCGGTGTTCACCGGCCCGGTGGACCTGCCGCTGCCGACCCTGGGGCTGGGGGTCATCGGGTGGCTGGTCACGGCCGGGGCGGTGGCCTGGTCGGTCCGCTGGGGCCTGCGCACCCGCGCGGCCGGGACGCCGCTGACCCACGCGACCGCCGCCGCCAACCTGGTCCTGGCGGTCTGCGCGCTGGTGGCGACGGTGGGCCTGGTCGCCGCCGCGCCGTCCCCGGACTACGCCTCCGAGGTCTCCTACGACACCGGGCCGACCACGCTGACCCACGAGGACGGGACGCCGATCACCAACATCGTCCCGTACGGCCCGGACGGCGAGCCGCTGACCGGGGTCCTCCTCTACGACCAGGACGGCCGCCCGATCGACAACCTGTCGACCTACACCATCGACGGCAGCGAGGTGCGCCCGCAGAGCGGGCCGGCCCAGCCGGACAACGCCTACCCGCAGGCTCAGGTGGTCACTGCGTACGACCAGTACGGCAACGCGCAGGAGACCGAGGTCCCGCTGCCGACGCCGACCCCGCCCGCAGCTGACCCGGCGGTGCCGACGCCGTAGGCAGGCCCGGTTCAGGGGCCCGCCGCGAGCTCGCGAGTGGTGGGGAGAACCGTGGCCCTACAGGAAGGGGCTGTTGAAGATGGCGAAGTAGACGGCGATGTAGTGGCAGGTGGCGGCCACGATCGTCATCGCGTGGAACACCTCGTGGTAGCCGAAGACGCCGGGCCACGGGTTGGGCTTCTTGATCGCGTAGGTGACCGCACCGACCGTGTAGAGCAGCCCGCCCGCGGCCAGCAGCACCATGGCGGTGACCCCGGCCAGGTCGAGGATGTCGCCGAGCACGAACACCGCGACCCAGCCCAGCGCGATGTAGATCGGGACGCCGAGCCAGCGCGGTGCGGTCGGCCAGACGAGCTTGAGCGACATCCCGGCCAGGGCACCGGTCCACACGATGCCGAAGATCCACCAGTTGGTCGGGTAGGGCACCGACAGGGCGGCGAAGGGCGTGTAGGTGCCGGCGATGAACAGGAAGATCATCGAGTGGTCGAGCCGCTTCATGAGCTTCCACCCGCGCGGTGACCAGCGGCGGCGGTGGTAGGCGGCGCTGATCCCGAACAGCCCGAGGATGGTCAGGCAGTACAGCGAGACCGGCAGCCCGGCCCGCACGCCGCCGTGCACCCAGGCCAGCGGGATGAGCACCGCGCCGGCCAGCACCGAGCCGAAGGCGGCGAACAGGTGCAGCCAGCCGCGCAGCCGCGGGCGGGTGTCGGGGTGGTCGAAGTCGGGGTCGCCGTAGTCGCTGTCCTGCCACTCCCCGGCGGGGCGGACGGCCTCGACCTGCTCGCCCTCGGCGAGGACCGTGGTCACCGCCTGGCCGGGCGGTGCCTCGAGCTCGGTCCCGTCGGAGGACACCCGGACGGTCTCCGTCGATCGGCTCGGCACGCTCATGCACCGAGGTTAAGGCCGTGGCCGGGCCGGCGACAGCCGCGGTGGCTGTGAGGCTGCCGGGGGTGGCTGTGAGGTCCGACGCCGTCCGGCCCTCCCTGTGTGCCCGCCGTGGTCCTAGGGTGACCTTCCGTGGGGGCCCGCGAGCAGGTGCGTGAGGCGTTGACGGCGCTGTACGAGCGCCGGCTGGTCCGCCGGCTGGACCGCAGCGCGGCCCCCCGGCACGTCGGCGTGATCGTCGACGGCAACCGGCGGTGGGCCAGGGCGACCGGCCTGGACGACGTCAACGACGGCCACCGGCGCGGTGCGGACAAGATCGTGGACTTCCTGGGCTGGTGCGACGAGACCGGGGTCGAGGTGGTGACCCTGTTCCTGCTCTCCACCGACAACCTGGCCCGTCCCGAGCCGGAGCTGACGCCGCTGCTGCGGATCATCGAGGGCGTCGCCGCGGACCTGTCGGGGCCCGACCGGCGCTGGGAGCTCAACGCGGTCGGCGCGCTGGGCCTGCTGCCGGCCGAGACGGCGGCGGTGCTCAAGCAGGCGGAGGAGGACACCCGCGGCCGGTCGGGCGCCTACGTCAACCTCGCGGTCGGCTACGGCGGGCGGCGCGAGATCGCCGACGCCGTCCGCTCGTTGCTGGCCGAGCACGCCGAGCGGGGGACGACGCTGCCCGAGCTCGTGGAGACCTTGGACGTCGAGCACATCGCCGGCCACCTCTACACCCGTGGCCAGCCCGACCCCGACCTGGTCATCCGGACCAGCGGGGAGCAGCGGCTGTCCGGGTTCCTGCTGTGGCAGACCGCGCACTCGGAGTTCTACTTCACCGACGTCTACTGGCCCGAGTTCCGGCGGGTGGACTTCCTGCGGGCGCTGCGCGACTACGCCGCCCGGCAGCGCCGCTTCGGCGGCTGAGACCGGCTGGGAGACTGGCGGCATGCTCACCGACGCGGTCGACGTCCCGCTGGAGTACGTCCGTCTCGGGCTGCGCTTCGACCGGCTCGAGGAGGGCTTCGTCGACGCCTACACCGGGGACCGGCGGATCCGGGCCGCGGTCGCCGACGAGCCCGCGCCCACCCCGCAGCGGCTGCGCGACCAGGCCCGCGGTCTGCTGCGCGAGCTGGACTCCACCGACCTGCCGGCCGACCGGGTCGCGCACCTGCGCGCCCAGCTGACCGCCCTGGAGTGCACCGCCCGGACGATGGCCGGCGAGCCGGTCGGCTACCGCGAGGAGGTCCGCGCCTACTTCCAGGTCGACGTCGAGCTCGGCGACCCGGCCGACTACGCCGCCGCGCACGCCGAGCTGGAGGAGCTGCTGCCCGGCTCGGGCAGCCTGGCCGAGCGGTACGCCCAGCACCGCCGCCGCGAGGAGTGCCCGCCGGCGTCGCTGGAGTCCGCCGTCCACGCGCTGTCCAGCGCGCTGCGCGACCGGGCGCGGGCGGCCTACGGGCTGCCCGAGGCGGAGACGGTGCAGTACGAGGTGGTCACCGACAAGCCGTGGTCGGGCTTCAACTACTACGAGGGCGACTTCCGCTCGCGGGTGGCGATCAACGCCGACCTGCCGCACCGGATGAGCCAGCTGCCGCACCTGGTGGCCCACGAGTCCTACCCCGGGCACCACACCGAGCACTGCCGCAAGGAGCTGGGCCTGGTCCGGCGCGACGACCACCTGGAGCACACGGTGTTCCTGGTCAACACCCCCGAGTGCCTGATGGCCGAGGGGCTGGCCGACCTGGGCCTGGAGGCCGCGGTCGGCGCGGGGTGGGGTCCCTGGGCCGCCGAGGTGCTGGCCGACCTCGGGCTGCGGCTGGACGGCGAGCTGGCCGAGCGGATCGCCGCCGCGGCTGCACCGCTGAACCGCGTGCGCCAGGACGCCGCGATCATGCTGCACGACCAGGGTCTGGGCAGCGACGCGGTCACCGCGCACCTGCAGCGCTGGTCGCTGGTCAGCCAGGACCGCGCGACCCAGCAGCTGCGCTTCCTGACCCACCCGCTGTGGCGGGCCTACATCACCACCTACGTCGAGGGCTACGACCTGCTGGCGCGGTGGCTGGGTGCGCGACCGGCCGGGCAGCCGGTGGCCGACCGGTTCCTCCGGCTGCTCGACGAGCCGCTCACCCCGGGGCGGATCACCGCCGAGCTGACCGGGTGAGGCGCACCGCGGGGGAGAAGCGGGTGCTCGGGCTGTGGAGCGCGGCCTGCCTGCTGGTGCTCCTCGTCGTCGGGCTGCTCTGGGTCGGCGACCTGTCGCTGCAGTGGCCGGTGCTCGCCGTCCCGGTGCTGTGGGCGGCGGTGGCGCTCCGGCCACGCCGGTCGGAAAGCACTCGACCGCGCTGAGCCGGGGGAGGACACTCCCCGCGTGATCCACGCGCGCGGGCTGTCCCGCACCTTCCGCAAGAAGCGGGGCAAGCAGGCCAGCGAGGTCAAGGCCGTGGCCGGCGTCGACCTGGACGTCGAGGCCGGCGAGATCGTCGGGTTCCTCGGGCCCAACGGGGCCGGCAAGACCACCACCATGCGGATGCTGACCACGCTGCTGACGCCCACCGCGGGCACGGCCACCGTCGCCGGCTGCGACCTGCTCACCGACCCGGTCGGGGTGCGCCGCCGGATCGGCTACGTGTCCCAGGCCGGCTCGACCGCCCCGGAGAACCGGGCCGGCGAGGAGCTGGTCTCCCACGCCCGGCTCTACGGCGTCAGCACCGCCGAGGCCACCGAGCGCGGGAAGCGGCTGTTCACCGAGCTGGACCTCGAGGGCCTGTGGGAGCGCCAGCCCAAGGCCATGTCAGGTGGCCAGCGCCGCCGCCTGGACATCGCGATGGGCCTGGTGCACGTCCCCGGTCTGGTCTTCCTGGACGAGCCGACCACCGGGCTGGACCCGCAGGCGCGGGCCAACCTGTGGCAGCACATCGAGGGCCTGCGCAGCGAGCGCGGCACCACCGTCTTCCTCACCACGCACTACCTGGACGAGGCCGACGCGCTGTGCGACCGGGTGCTGGTCATCGACAAGGGCGCCATCGTGGCCAGCGGCACCCCCGACGAGCTGAAGAGCTCGGTGGGCGGCGACCTGCTCACCGTCACCGTGCCGCGCGCCGACCTCGCCGCCGAGGTCGCCGGCCGGATGGGTGCCCTGCCCGGGGCGGAGGCCCCGACCGTGGACGGGGACCGGGTCAGCTGCCGGGTGCCGGCCGGCGGGTCGGCGCTGGTCGCCCTGCTCCGCGACCTGGACGCCGCCGGCATCGAGGTCGCCGGGGTGGAGAGCCGCCGGCCCAGCCTGGACGACGTCTTCCTGACCGTCACCGGTCGCTCGCTGCGCGACGGCGAGCACCCGACCGAGCCCGTCCCCGAGCAGGAGCCCGCCCGATGAGCACCATGCTCCGCGACACCGGCACGGTCTTCGTCCGGGCGATGCGCACCTCGCTGCGCAACCCGGCCTGGCTGGTCATCAGCCTCATGCAGCCGGTGCTCTACATCGTGCTCTTCGGCCCGCTCCTCGAGCCGATCGCCGGCCAGCTCGGCGGGGCCAACGCCTACCAGGTCTTCGTGCCCGGGATCCTGGTCCAGCTGGGCCTGTTCGGCTCGGCGTTCGTCGGGTTCAGCCTGATCGCGGAGTACCGGGCCGGCGTCATCGAGAGCCAGCGGGTCAGCCCCGCCCCCCGGGCCGCGCTGCTGCTGGGCCGGGTGCTGCGCGACGTGCTGGTGCTCGCCGTCCAGGGCGTGGTGCTGGTGCTGGTCGCCGTGCCGTTCGGGCTGGACGCGTCGGTGGGCGGCGTCGTCCTCACCATCGTGCTGGTCGCCGTCCTCGGCGGGTCGCTGGCCGCGGTGTCCTACGCGCTGGCCCTGACGCTGAAGAGCGAGGACGCCTTCGCCCCGCTGCTGAACACCGTGCTGTTCCCGGTCGTGCTGCTGTCGGGGATCCTGCTGCCGATGACGCTGGCCCCGGGCTGGCTGCAGGCGGTGTCGGACGTCGTGCCGTTCAGCCACATCGTGGACGGCGCCCGGTCGCTGTTCGCCGGGGACTTCGGTGCGCCCGACGTCGGCTGGGGTGCGCTGTTCACCGTCGTCCTGGCCGGGTTGGGTGCCTGGTACGGCACGTCGCAGTTCCGCAAGGAGTCCGGCTGACCGACACGCCGGGGTGAGGAGTTGGCCGGAAGTCACCCGCCGGACATCTCGGCGGCCTAGCGTCCGGGGTGTCAGGGGAGCCCGACTCCCCGGACACGGGAGGCCCGGTTGGTCCGATGCGAGCTGTCGACCAGGGGGGCCGGTCCACGGCCTCTGCGCCGGGGCCCGGCCACCTTCGATGCGGGGCGCGTCCAGCGCCCTCCAGGAGTCGACTCGTGACCAACCGCCGCACGTACGTCCTCGACACCTCCGTCCTGCTGTCCGACCCGGGCGCGCTGGCCCGCTTCGGCGCGCACGACGTCGTCGTCCCCCTCGTGGTGATCGGCGAGCTGGAGGAGAAGCGGCACCACCCCGAACTGGGCTGGTTCGCCCGGCAGACCCTGCGGATGCTGGACGACCTGCGGGTGCAGCACGGCCGGCTGGACGCCCCGATCCCGATCGGCGACGAGGGCGGCACGCTGCACGTCGAGCTCAACCACTCCGACGCCTCGGTGCTGCCGGCCGGGTTCCGCAACGACAGCAACGACAGCCGGATCATGGTCGTCGCGCTGAACCTGCGGGCCGAGGGCCGGGACGTGTGCCTGGTGACCAAGGACGTCCCGCTGCGGGTCAAGGCGGCAGCGGTCGGCCTGGACACCGACGAGTACCGCGGCCTGGGGGCGGTGGACGCCGGCTGGACCGGGATGGCCGAGCTGTCGCTGACCGACGACGAGATCTCGGTGCTCTACGACGGGGGCACCCTGTTCGTGCCCGCGGCCGCCGAGCTGCCCACCCACACCGGGCTGGTCCTGCTCTCCTCCCGCGGCTCGGCGCTGGGCCGGGTGACCGCCGACAAGCACGTGAAGCTGGTGCGCGGGGACCGCGAGGCCTTCGGCCTGCACGGCCGCTCGGCCGAGCAGCGGATCGCGCTGGACCTGCTGCTGGACCCCGAGATCGGCATCGTCTCGATGGGCGGCCGGGCCGGGACCGGCAAGTCGGCGCTGGCGCTGTGCGCGGGGCTGGAGTCGGTGATGGAGCGGCGGGCGCACAAGAAGGTGGTCATCTTCCGGCCGCTGTACGCCGTCGGCGGCCAGGAGCTGGGCTACCTGCCCGGCTCCGAGGGCGAGAAGATGGCGCCCTGGGCGCAGGCGGTCTTCGACACCCTGGGTGCGCTGGTGAGCAGCGACGTGCTCACCGAGGTGCTGGCCCGCGGGCTGATCGAGGTGCTCCCGCTGACCCACATCCGCGGCCGCTCGCTGCACGACTCGTTCGTCATCGTCGACGAGGCGCAGTCGCTGGAGCGCGGCGTCCTGCTGACCGTGCTGTCCCGGCTGGGCACCAACTCCCGGGTGGTGCTCACCCACGACGTGGCGCAGCGGGACAACCTGCGGGTCGGTCGGCACGACGGCGTCACCGCGGTGATCGAGGCGCTCAAGGGCCACCCGCTCTTCGCCCACGTGACGCTGACCCGGTCCGAGCGCTCGCCGATCGCCGCGTTGGTCACCGAGATGCTCGAGGACATCCCCTTCTAGGGCAGCGTCCCGGCGTGGATCAGCTCAGCTGATCGACCGCCGTCCTGGCTCACCGGCGTCGGTGAGCCAGGACGGACTCTGCTGAACCCAGCTGATCCACGCCCGCGGGCCGGCGTCAGGCGTCGGCGGGTTCCTCGGCGGCCGGACGGCGGCGCCGGCGCCGCTGCGGTTCCGGCTTGGGCGCCGGGAAGACCGCGCGCAGCAGGCTGCTGGCCACCCACCCGGCCAGCAGGCACCAGGGCAACCGGTCGAGCACGTCGTCGGGGTCCAGCACGCCCGTCGCACCCAGCAGCAGGACCGGGACGGCGAAGAGCAGGGCTGCGCCGAGGACGTCCCAGCGCAGCGGGCTCATCGCCGCCCGGCCAGCCGCTCGCAGAGCAGAGCGGCCCAGCGGTGCGGGGTGGCCCGGGCGCCGTCGACGACGGCGACCGGCACGGGCAGGCCCTCGAGCAGCGCGGCCGGGTCGGGTGCGGAGTCGGTGTCGGTGACCACGACCGCGTCGACCCGGGGCAGGCCGGCCAGCCAGCTGCGCAGGGCGGCGGGCTTGCGGGTGGAGTCCAGGACGCCCCAGACGGCGGTGGCGTCCCATGCCTGCACCATCTGCGCCGCCCAGGCCCCGCCGGCGTCCCCGAGCGGGACGTCGACGGCGACCACGGTGGGCACGTCGGAGCCGGTCAGCAGCGCCCGGACCTCGGTGGCCGCGGCGGCACCGGAGATCTGGGCGTCGGCGGCGGCCAGCCCGGCCAGCGGGCCGCGCGTGCACCACAGCACCCGGGAGGGGTCCAGCCGCAGCGCGACGGCGAGGGCGCGGGCGGCGCCCAGCGCCTCGGCGCCGGGACCGACCACGACCAGGACGTCGCCCGGCTCGGACGGGATGGCCGGGGCGGCGGGCAGCGCCCGGCCCAGGGCCGAGGCGAGGGCGGCGAAGGTGCCCCGGCGGGAGGCCTCGGCGGCGAAGTCCGCGCCGAGCACCGACGGGGGGACCCCCAGGGCGGCGAGCCCGGCGGGTCCGCCCTCGGCCGGGCCGTCGGTGCCGCGGTTAAGGTGGGTGATGGTGGCCCAGCCCTGGCCGGCACCGCCGGCGTCGACGGCGTCCACGGCGTCCACCCGGGTGCCGCGCATCCGGGTGGAGGGGTGCGGCGGCAGCACCCGGGACCGGGTCGCCGACCCGGCCGGCACCGGCGGGCGCTGGCCGCGGACCCGGGGGGTCGCCGCGGGCAGGACGGCGCTCAGCGACGCCAGCACCGAGGTGGCGTCGGCGACCGGCGAGGGGTCGCTGGCCGTCCGGGCCAGCTCCGCGGCCATGCCGGCGGCCATCTCGTGGGCCATCTCCTGCACGAGCACGTCGGAGACCTCGGCGGCCTGCGCGGGCGCCTCGGCGAACTCGCTGTCGGCCACGGCCTGGAGCGACTCGATGAACCCCGAGGTCGCCTCGGCCGGGTCGTCCAGGGCGGTCAACCGGGCGGCCCCGACCACGGGCAGGTCGACCTGGGTGGGCGAGGTCCGGTGCCGGCCGGCCTCCTCGGCGCGGCGACGGCGGCCGGTGACGGCGCCCCCGGCCAGCGCCGCGGCCCGCAGGGCCTCCAGCGGGTCGGGCTGACCGGTCCGCGACGCACCGCGGGAGGCACCGAAGAGCACCTCGTCGTACCGGGACCCGGCCGAGTAGATCGGCCGGGGCTCGTCGACCACGGGGGCCGTGTCGTCCGCGGCTGCGGCGGTGACGGCCGGCTGGAGGCCGGTCGCGGTGCTGTGCCGCCCGCCGTCGGGCATGACCGACGGGACGGGCAGGGGACGGCGCACCGGGGTTCCCCACAGCGGGTCGATCTCGACGGGCGCGGGGACGTCGTCCTGCGCGGGGGCGTCGACACGGTGGACGGTGCCGGCCGCGCGGGCCCGCTCGGCCGCCTCCCGGCGCTCGGCCCGGGTCCGGCGCCGGCCGATCTCCGAGCTGTCGACCACGGCGGGGGAGGGCAGCTCGGTCGCGACCTGGGCGGCCTCGACCTCTGCGGCCTCGACCTCTGCGGCCTCGGCCTGCGCCGCCTCGCGGGCGGCCCGCTCGGCGGCGGCCCGCTCCTCCTCGACGGCAGCGCGCTGGGTGGCCGCGGCGCGCTCGGCGGCGGTCCGCTCGGCCCGCTCGGCGGCGAGGCGGTCCGCCTCGGCCTGGGCGGCGGCGCGGCGCTGGTCCTCCGCGCGCTGGGCGGCGGCCTTCTCGGCGGCGATGCGCAGGGCCGCGGCACGCTCGGTGGCGGCCTTCTCGGCCACGGCGCGGCGTGCCTCGGCGGCCGCGGTGCGCTCGGCCTCGGCGCGGGCGTCCTCGGCCGCGGCCTGCTCGGCGGCGACCCGGCGGGCCTCGGCGAGCTCGGACTGGATGCGGCGTGCCTCGGTCCGGGCGGCCTCGGCGGCGGCGGCCTGGGCAGCTGCCCGGCGGGCCTGGGCCTGCTCGGCGGCGACCCGTCGGACCTCGGCCTGGGCGGCCGCGCGCTCGGTCTCCATCCGCTCGGCCTCGATGCGCAGGGTCTCGAGCCGCTCGTCCTCGACGCGCTGGGCCTCGACGCGTAGGGCCTCGACCCGCTCGGCCTCGAGGCGCTCGGCCTCGTGCCGAGCGGTGTCGACGGGTGCCGAGGGCGGCACCGCGGGCAGGGTCCGGCGGGCCGGGGCGGCCTCGGCCAGCACCGGGAGGTCGGCGGCGGGCTGGTCGGCCGGCGGGGTCGCGGCGGCCAGCACGGACCGCAGACGGGCCGCGCGGTCACCGAGGGAGGGCTGAGCCGGCAGTGCCGACTGAGCCGGCTGCGCGGGGCGCTGGGCGGCCAGCTCGGCGTCGACGAAGTCGTCGAGCAGGTCGGGAGCCGGTCCCACCTCGGCGACCTGGCGCTCGGCCAGCTCCCCGGCGGCGCGGATGGCGGCCTCGCGGAGCTGGGCGGCCCCGGCGCGGGCCGCGGTCACCCGGGTCACCGCCGGTGCCGGCGGGCGCTGGGCGGCGGCCGGCATGCCGGCCCGGGGGGCGAGCTCGATGATGCTGGTGGCGTCCCACATCGGCTCCGGGGCAGCGGTGGGCGCAGCCACGGGCACCTCCGGCGTCGACGGCTCGGAGGCGGCCGGGCCGGGCCGGGCACTGCGACGGGCGGCCGCCCGGGCCCGGGCGGCCGCGCGTCGCTCCTCGGGGCTGCGCACCGGTGCTGCCGGTGCCTCCAGCGCCTCGGGGGCGGCGGTCAGCGCGGCGACCGCGACCGGCGGGGTGGTGCCGGCCCGGGCGGCGGCCACGGCCGCGGCCTCGGCGCGCTCGGCGGCGGCCCGCACCGCGGCGGCCCGGTCGTCCAGGGCACCGCCGTCCGTCCTCGACGCGACGTCGTGCTGCTCGGCGGCCACCCGCTGCTCCTCGTGCTCCTCGGCGTCGGCCACCGCGGCCTGCACCTCGTCGTCCTGGGTCACCACGCGCATCAGTGCCGCCGCGAACGGCGACGGCGGGGCCCCGCCGGCGTCGCTGTCGACCTCGGGCTCCACCGCCGGGTCGGCGGTCGGTCGCCCGGACCGGGAGGTCCGCTCCCACGCGGGGGCGGCGGGCTCGACCGGCTCCTCGGCGCGGCGGGTCGCCAGGGGACGACGCTCCGGCTGGGGAGCGGCCGGCGCCGGGGCGGGCTGCGGGGTGGAGGCCGGTCGGGCCTTGCCGGCCGGACGGGCCACCGACGTGGGGGAGTAGACCGCGACGTCGGAGCCGCCGGGGCCCAGCAGCTCGGCGAGCTCGTCGACCGGGTCGACCGGGGCCGGCGCAGCAGTGGCCGCGGTGCGCTGGGCACCGCGGACCTGCAGCGCGACCTCGAGCAGGTCGTCCACCGAGAGCCCGGACGACGGCCAGCCGTCGGTCTCGGCGGCGGGGGCGCCGGCGGTCCGGGGCAGCTCGGCGACCACCGTCGGGGTGGCGCTGCGGGCCGGGGCCACCTTGGGGCGGGCGGCCGCGACGGCCGGCTTTCCACCGGCGGGCTTGCCACCGGCCGGCTTGCCACCGGCGGGCTCGCCGCCGGTCACGGGGACGCGGGCGTCGTCCTCCCCGGCGCCGGGCAGCACGACGTCGGCGACGTACCGCTCCTGGCTGAAGAACCCGGCGACCCCGCCGCTGCGGATCCGGCGGACGCCGCGGATGCGGACACCCGGGCCGTACTCGGCACGGGCGGCCGCGATGGCCTCGTCACGGGTGTTCCCGGACGGCGCTTCAGGCGAGTGCGACGGCACCGTTCACCACTCCGATCGTCTCGATCTGGGCCGTACGGCTGACCTCGCCGTAGGAGATGACCGTGCAGCGGGCCACGACCTGGCGCATGAGCCGGGCCAGGGCCGGGCGGACCTGGGGGGAGCAGACCAGCAGGGCGGTGATGCCGAGCTTCTCGGCGTCGTCGAGCAGGTCGCTGGCGCCGCGGGCCAGGGCGTCGACCGCACCGGCGTCCAGGGCCAGGACCGCGCCCTGCTCGCCCTGGCGGACCGCGGACAGCAGGCGCTGCTCGAAGCCCGGGTCCAGGGTCATCACGTAGAGCTTCTCGTCCTCGGTGACGTAGGGCTGGCTGATCGCCGGGCCCAGCGCGCCGCGGGCGGCCTCGACCAGGCTGTCCAGGTCGGTGGCGCTCTTGGCCCGCAGCGACAGCGCCTCGAAGATCCGGACCAGGTCGCGGACGGAGACGCCCTCCTCGAGCAGGGCCTGCAGCACCTGCTGCACCTGCCCCAGGGTCAGGCCGGCCCCGGTGAGCTCCTCGACCACCACCGGGTGCGAGCGGCGCACCATCTCCATCAACAACTTGACGTCCTCCCGGCCCAGCAGCTGGGCGGCGTTCTGGCGCACGACCTCGGCCAGGTGCGTGGTGATGACCGACGAGCGGTCGACGACGGTCGCGCCGGCCATCTCGGCTTGGCGCTGCAGCTCGGCGGGCACCCACTTGGCGGCCAGCCCGAAGACCGGCTCGCGGGTCGGCTTGCCCGGCAGGCCCTCCAGGGAATCCCCGATGGCCAGCACGGTGCCCGCCGGCGACGTCCCCTTGGCGACCGGGACGCCGTTGAGCCACACCACGTACTGGGACGCGGGCAGGTCCAGGTTGTCGCGGGTGCGGACCAGGGGGATGACCAGGCCGGTGTCCATGGCGACCTTGCGGCGCAGCGCCTTCACCCGGTCCAGCAGGTCCCCGCCGCGGGCGGTGTCGACCAGCTCGACCAGGTCGAAGGCGACCTCGAGCTCCAGCGGGTCGACCCGCATCTTCTCGGCGATCGACTCCGGGGAGTCCGGGGAGGGCTCGTCAGCGGCCGGGGTGGGGTTCTCGTCCTCCACCGGGGGGTTCTCGTCCACCCGGGAGGCCAGGAAGAGGAACAGCGCGCCGGTGAGCAGGAACGGCAACTTGGGCAGGCCGGGGATCAGCCCGAGGCCGAGCAGCGCGCCGCCGGCGATCCGCAGCGGCTGCTTGGTACGGCCGAGCTGGGCGATCATGTCCGAGCCCAGGTCGCCGTCGGCGGCCGAGCGGGTGACCACGATGCCGGTGGCGGTCGAGAGCAGCAGGGCCGGGACCATCGAGGTCAGGCCGTCGCCGACGGCCAGCAGCGAGTAGGTGCTGACGGCGTCCCCGGCGCTCAGGCCGTTCTGCACCATGCCGATGACCAGGCCACCGACCAGGTTGACCAGCACGATGATGATCGCGGCGATGGCGTCGCCCTTGACGAACTTGCTGGCACCGTCCATCGAGCCGTAGAAGTCGGCCTCGGCGGTGACGTCGGCGCGGCGCCGGCGGGCCTGGGTCTCGGTGATCAGCCCGGCGTTCAGGTCGGCGTCGATGGCCATCTGCTTGCCGGGCATCGCGTCCAGGGTGAAGCGTGCGCCGACCTCGGCGACGCGCTCGGCGCCCTTGGTGATCACCACGAACTGGATGACGACCAGGATCAGGAAGATCACCAGGCCGACGACCAGCGAGCCGCCGATGACGAAGCTCCCGAAGGCCTCGATGACCGCGCCGGCGTAGCCGTCGGAGAGCACCAGCCGGGTGGAGGAGACGTTCAGCGCCAGCCGCAGCAGGGTGGCGATGAGGATCGCCGACGGGAAGACCGCGAAGTCCAGCGGGCGCTTGATCGACATCGCCACGAGCAGGATCAGCAGCGAGGCCGCGATGTTCAGCCCGATGAGCAGGTCCAGCAGCACCGCCGGCATCGGGACGACGAGCATCAGGACGATCATCACCACGCCGATCGGCACGGCAGCCTTCGTCCACTTCACGTGGTTGTTCATCGGCAGCCACGGGGGTCCCCGTGACCGCCCCGTCACGGGGGGAAGGCGTCAGACCCCGCCGACGCCGTCCACGCCGCCGGTGCCCCCGGTGGAGACCGGCTCGGCCCGGCGCCGGCCGGCGACCGGCAGCCCGGTGGTGTCCGGCGGGGTGAAGCCGGGCTGGTGGACACCGCCCGTGATGCCCTTGAAGCCCAGCTGCATGACGAAGGCCAGCACCCGGGCGACGGCGGTGAACAGCTGCGGCGGGATCTCCTGGCCGATGTCGCAGCTGCCGTGCAGCGCGCGGGCCAGCGGGATGTCCCGGACCTGGGGCACGCCGTGCTCGGCGGCCACCTCGCGCAGCCGGCGGGCCACCTCGCCGGATCCCTTGGCCACCACGCGGGGGGCGCCGAAGGAGGCGGAGTACTTCAGCGCGACGGCCACGTGGGTGGGGTTGGTGAGCAGCACGTCGGCGGTCTGCACGTCGGTCATCATGCGGTTGCGGGCCTGGGCGAGGGCAACCGCGCGGCGGTGGCCCTTGACGTGCGGGTCGCCCTCCTGCTGCTTGTTCTCCTGCTTGATCTCGTAGAGGCTCATCTTGAGCTTCTTCGTGCTCTGCATCTTCACGACCATGTAGTCGGCCACGGCGAGCACCAGGCCGGTCATGGCGGCCACCCGCAGCATCAGGAGCGCGGAGTCGGTGAAGACCGCGGCCACCGTGCCCAGCGGCATCGAGCCCGACGAGGCGACCAGGGACTTCGCGTCGTCGACGGTGAACATGATCGCCACGCCGATGGCGATGGTCTTGATCAGCGCCTTGACCGTCTCCCAGAGACCCTGGCCGCCGAACATGCGCTTGAGGCCGGGGAACGGGTTGAGCTTGGCGGCGGTCGGCTTCAGCGGCTTGCTGGCGAACACGACGCCGCCCTGCGCTGCCGAGGACAGCACGCCCACCACCATCACGCCGGCGGCCAGCGGCAGCGCAGCGGTGAGGAACGTGGACAGCGCCTGCCCGAGCAGCAGGTCGATCGAGGAGATCGCCGGCTGCCGGGCCACCTCCCCGATCTGCAGGAACAGCGCCTTCGCGCCGTCGTAGGAGCTGCCGACCATCGCCGGCAGCAGGAAGCTCGCCGCCACCGCGCCCAGCCAGGTGCCCAGCTCCTGCGTGCGCGGGATCTGGCCGTCCTTGCGCGCCTTCTTCAGGCGCTGCGGTGTCGGTTTCTCTGTCTTCTCACCGCCCGGACCGTCCTTGGCCACGGCGTCAGCCGGCCTCGAGGGCGAGCATCGCCCGGGTGGCGGTCTCCAGGAGGGAGTCCAGGGCGGTGGGCAGCAGCGGGAAGGTCAGACCCAGCATGACCATGGTCAGCATGATCTTGACCGGGAACCCCAGGGCGAAGATGTTCATCTGCGGCGAGGCCCGCGAGACCAGGCCGAGCGCGACGTCGGCCAGCAGCAGGACGGCGACCAGCGGGCCGGCGATCTGGACCGCGGCCAGGAACATGGTCGACATGGCGTGCACGACGGTCTCCCCGATCTGGTCGCCGGGCAGCACGGCGCCCAGCGGGAGCCCCTCGTAGGAGGTGAACAGGCCCCGGACCAGCATCAGGTGCCCGCCGCTGGTGAACAGCAGCGCGGTGGCCAGCAGGTTCTGCAACCGGCCGATCGTGGACGTGGTGCTCATCGACAGCGGGTCGTAGGCCGGCTGCAGGGAGAAGCCACCGGTGACGTCCAGGATGTCGCCGGCCAGCTGGACGGCGCTGAAGAACAGCTGGACGACGAAGCCCAGCGCCACCCCGATGACCACCTCGGTCAGCGCGGTGACCACCAGGTAACCCGTGGACAGGTCGCCGAGCTGGGCCTCGACCTGGGTCAGCACCACCAGCGCCAGGGCGACCGACATTGCGCCCTTGACCGGTGCGGGGATCGCCTTGGAGTTGAACGGCGGGGCCACCAGCACGAACCCGGCGGTGCGGGCGGTGGCCAGCAGCAGGGCCGCGAGCGTGGCCTCGGGGATGTCGAGGTCCACGCGGTCAGCTCCGGCCGAGCAGCGCCGGCAGGGTCTCGAAGAGGTGCTGGGTGAACGAGACCAGCTCCGACAGCACCCAGTTGCCGGTCAGCACCAGCGCGACCGCGACCGCGACGAGCTTGGGCACGAAGGAGAGGGTCTGCTCCTGGATCTGGGTCGCCGCCTGGAACAGCGAGATCGCGAAGCCGACCAGCAGCGCGGTCAGCAGGATCGGGGCGGAGACCTTCGCCGCCACGATCATCGTCTGCACCGCGAGGTCGGTGATCTGGGCGTCGCTCACTACCCGTAGCTCCCGTAGGAGCCCACCAGCGCGGTGGTGATGAGCGCCCAGCCGTCGACGACGACGAACAGCAGCAGCTTGAACGGCAGCGACACGATCACCGGCGGCACCATCATCATGCCCATCGCCATCAGCGCGGCGCTGACCAGCATGTCGAGCACCAGGAACGGGATGAAGACGACCAGCCCGATGATGAAGGCGCTCTTGAGCTCGCTGAGCACGAACGCCGGGACGAGGGTCAGCATCGTCACCGACGAGGGGTCGGCGGGCATGGTCTCGCCCGACAGCCCGACCATGAGCTTGAGCTCGTCCCCGCGGGTGTTGGCCAGCAGGAAGTCCTTGAGCGGTTCGACCCCGACGTCGTAGGCCTGGCCGACCGACAGCTGCCCGTCCAGGTAGGGCTGGATGGCGAGGTTGTTGATGTCGGCGATCACCGGGCCCATCACGAACAGCGTGAGGAAGAACGCCAGCCCGGTGAGCACCTGGTTGGGCGGGGAGTTCTGCAGACCCAGTGCGTTGCGGGTCAGCGACAGCACCACGACGATCTTGGTGAACGAGGTCACCAGCAGCAGCAGCGACGGGGCGATCGACAGCACCGTGATCGCCAGGATCAGGGTGATCGCGCTGGAGGGGCTGTTGCCGCCGATGTTGATGTCCAGCCCGCCGGTGGGGACGGTCGGGGCCACCGGCGCCGTGGGCGCCGTGGGGTCGTCCACCGCGAGGGCGGCGGAGGCCAGCAGGACCAGGAGGGTCGCGCCCGCGGCGGTGACCACCCCCACCCGGGTGGTCCAACGGCCGGCGCGCTCCGTGAGGAGCGCAGGCATCAGCGGCGCACCGTCTTCTCGCGCAGGCCCTCGACGACCTGGGTCCACGCGGCGCGGTCGAACACCGACCCGGCCACCAGACCGCTGCCGTGCCGGGTGACCGAGGGGGCCTTCCGGGGGCGCCGGGCACCGGGGACACCGGGGAGGCGGGGGAGCGCGATCTGCGTGGTGGGGGCGTCGTCGTCGGACGCTTCCAGCACGGCGACCGGACGGCGGGCGGTCAGCGCGGCCCGGCGGGCGGCGGACTGCGCGATGCGCTCCTCCTCGGCCTCGGCGAGCATCTCCTCGACGACCTCGCCGTCCATCTCGGCCAGCAGCGTCACGTGCTCCTCGGTGGTGCCGACCACCAGCACGCGGTCGGCGACCCGGAGCACGGCGACCGTGCTGCTCCGGCCCATCCGCTGGCGGGCGACGACCTCGATCAGCGAGCTGCCACCGCCCAGGCCGCGCTTCTTGGCCACCCGGGCGGCGAACCACAGGACGCCGGCGACGAAGGCCAGCGTCAGGATCAGCCGGATGATCATCCAGGTCATGCCGACGCCTGGCCCAGCTCGGCGGCCGCGGCGTCGGTGACCACCTCGGTGATCCGCAGCCCGAACTCCTCGTCGACCACGACCACCTCCCCGCGGGCGATCAGCGTGCCGTTGACGAGCAGGTCGGCCGGCGCGCTGGCCGCGCGGTCGAGCTCGACGATCTCGCCGGGGTAGAGCGAGAGCAGTTCCTGCACGGTCATCCGGGTGCGGCCGATCTCGACCGTCACCTCCATGGCCACGTTGCGCAGCAGCTCCAGGCTGCCGCGCTGCGTCCCGGCGCTGGGCCGGGGCAGGGTGACCTGCAGGGCGAGGGTGGCCTGGTGCTCGCCGCCGGCCAGCAGCGGGACGGCGAGGAACACGCCCTTGTCGCGCAGCCCGTCGAGGGCCGCCTCGGGCTCCTCCATCCGCTCGCTGGTGACCGTGACCCGGCCCAGCACGGCGGCCGCGGCCTCCAGGGCGGGTCGCATGGCCGCGGCGACGTCGAGCTTGCCGACCGGGGAGTTGGCCAGCGCCTCGACGACGGAGCCGGCGACGACGAGCACGACGTCCCCGCTGACCTCGCCGGACAGCCGGGCGGTGATGGCCGCGGGGGAGTCCCCGGGCAGCGGTGCGATGTCCGGGTCGTCGACCGGGGACCCGCAGGTCAGCGGAGAGGTCGAGGGCAGCAGTGCCCCGGCGGCCTGGGCGGCCGAGACCACGGCGGTGGAGATGGTGGCGGCGTCGTCGGTGCTCACTGAGGGTCCCTCGCAGTGCTGGTGTGTCCGGCTGGGGTGGCGACGATCTCGGCGGCCAGCCGACGGCGGTGGTTGCTGGCGACGGCGTGGGCGAAGACGACGTCGTTGGTGGTGACCTCGAGGGGGCTGTCCCGGGGGTGCCGGAGCAGGAGGACGTCGCCGACGGCGAGGCTGAGCAGGTCGGCGCTGGGCACCTTGATCGGCCGGAAGCGGGCGTTGACCTCGACCGGCACGGCGCCCAGGCGCTCGGACAGCGCTTCGGTGGCCTGCTTGCGCTCGCGCAGTGCCTGCGCGGACAGCTGCGGGGAGGTCGCGTCGTGCAGCGCGGTGGCGAACGGGGCGAACGGGATCATGATCGTCGCCTCGGTCTCGCGGTCCCCGAGGGTCAGGGTGAACGAGCTGACGACGACGGTCTCGCTGCCGACGGCGAGCTGGACCAGCTGCGGCTGGTACTCGAAGCCCTCGAGGCCGAAGTCGACCCGGATGACCGGCCGCAGGGCCAGGGCGAGCTCGTGCAGCACCCGCTCGACCGGGTAGCGGGTGAGGCGGGTCTCCATGCCCGTCATGGGGCGCTGGGGCTGGTCGGCGGCGCCGGACCCACCCAGCAGCTGGTCGATCATCGCCATCGCGACGTCCAGCGACCAGGTCATCAGCCCCCGGCCCTGGAGCGGCTCGAAGCTGATCACCGACATGAACACCGGGTTGTCCAGGTGCGCGATGTAGTCGTCGTAGGCGAACTGGTCGATGCCGCCGAGCTCCACCTTGACCTCGGTGCGCAGCACCTGGGTGAGGTTGTTGGCGGTCTGCCGGGCGAAGGACTCCAGCAGGTTCTGCAGCACCCGGACGTGGTCGCGGGAGAGCTTGGTGGGCCGCCGGAAGTCGTAGCTCCGGGGCTCGCCGCGACGCCGCCTGGACGCCAGCAACGCCGCCCCGCGGGGTGCGGGAGCGGCGTCGGCGAGGGTCACGAACCCTTCATCGGCGGTCAGGGTGGGGACCCTGACCGCCGCAGGCGTTACTGCGTCACGTACTCCGTGTAGTAGATGCCCATGACCAGGTCACCGGCCTCCTCGGTGTTGTAGGCCTCCTCGATCCGCTGCTCGAGCTCGGCCTTCATCGCGTCGCGGTTGCCGGTCACGTCCGTGGGCTGGGCCTCGGAGAACATGTCGATGATGATGTCGGTGGCCCGCGAGCCGTCGGGGGCCTCCTCGCCGGCCTCCTCGGTCAGCTGCAGGCTGACCCCGATCTTCAGGTAGCCCGCGCCGGCCAGGTTGACCGTCACCGAGTCCAGCGGGAGGACGATGCCGGCCACCGGGGCGGGCTCGGCCTCCTCGCCGGAGCCGGAGAAGACGAAGAAGTAGAGCCCGGCGCCGATCGCGAGCAGCGCGACGACGGCGATGATGATCAGCTTGAGCTTGCCGCCCTTCGCCACCTCCCCGTCCTCGGCGACGTCCTTGGCGCCCTTGGACTTCTTGCCCTTGGTGTCGGCGGCCGCGACCGGCCGCTCCTTCGTGGGTGCGGTCACGGGGTGCTCTCCTGGGTTCCGGCGGTGGGTGCGGTGGTGGACGGGGCGGCTGCCTGGGAGGCGAGCCCGGGGAGGAGGGAGCTGGCCTCGGCGGAGGCGGTGGAGAGGACGACGACGTCCACCCGGCGGTTGACCGACACCGAGGCCGGGTCGGCGTCGGGCAGCAGGGGGCGGGTGGCGGCGAAGCCGGCCGCCTGCATCCGGTTCTGGTCCAGCCCGTCGGTCTCGATCAGGTACCGCAGCACGGTGGTGGCGCGGGCCGTCGAGAGCTCCCAGTTGGAGGGGTACCGGCCACCGGGGGTGACCGGCAGGGAGTTGGTGTGCCCCTCGACCTTGAGGTCGTTGGGCAGCGCGGCCAGGGTCGGGGCGAGCGCGTCGAGCACGGCCTTGCCCTCCCCGCGCAGGTCGGCCTGCTCGGCGCCGAAGAGCACCTGGTCGGCCACGATGTGCACGACCAGCCCGTCCTCGGTGATCTGGAAGGTCGCGGCCTGGGCGTCACCGGCGGCGGTGAGCGCGGCGGTGATCGCGGCCTGGGCCGCGGCGAGCTGGTCGAACTGGGCCTGGGCCTCGGCCTGGGTCTGCGCCGACTGCGCGGCCGCCGCGGCGGCGTCCGCCGTGGCCTGGGTCTCCGGGTCGACGGTCTGCGTGGGGTCGGTCCGGTTGTCGATCTGCATCGGGGAGTTGAGCTCGTCGAGCACGCTGGGCTGGGTGGTGACCGAGCCGTCGTCCAGGATCGAGGTGGGTGCACCGAAGCTGGTGGACAGGCCCTCGGCGAACGCGGCGAACTTGAGCTGGTCGACCTGGCTGATGGAGTACAGGACGATGAAGACCGCGGTCAGCAGGGTCATCATGTCGGCGAAGGACACCAGCCACCGTTCGTGGTTCTCGTGCTCCTCCTCCTCGTGCTCCTCGTGCCGACGCCGGCCCTTCTTGCCGGTGTCGTGCCCGCTCATGCGGCGGCCTTGGCCATGGCGGCCGCCTCGCTGGGCGGCACGAGGGAGGTGAGCTTCTGCCGGACGGTGCGCGGGCTGGTGCCGGCCTGGATCTCCGAGATGCCCTCGACGAGCAGCTTCATCTGGGCAGCCTGCAGGTCGCTGGTGCGCACGATCTTGGCACCGGCGGGCAGCCACAGGACGTTGGCCGACAGCACACCCCAGAGCGTGGCGACGAAGGCGGCGGCGATCAGTTCCCCGAGCTTGTCGGGCTGGTTGAGGTTCTCCAGCACGTGGATGAGCCCGATGACCGTGCCGATGATGCCGATGGTGGGTGCATAGCCGCCCATGGCGGTGAAGAACTTGGCCGCTACCTTGTCCTCGGCCTTCTTGGCCGAGATCTCGGCCTCGAGCACGGTGCGGAGGTCCTCGGGGTCGGTGCCGTCGACGGCCATCTGCAGACCGCGCTGCAGGAAGGGGTCCTGGATCTCCTTGATCGGGCCCTCCAGGGCCAGCAGGCCCTCCTTGCGGGCCTTCTCGGCGAGGGTGACCAGGATCTGGATCTTCTCGGCGGCGGGCGGGACGGCGGCGGGCATGAAGCCCTGCTTCATCCAGCCGCCGATCTTCTTGACGTCGGGCATCGTCAAGCCGGCCACGGCTGCGCCGAACGTGCCCGCGAAGACCAGGATGATCGGCGGGAGCAGGAGGATGGCCAGGGGGGACGAGCCCTCCATGATCATCGAGGCCAGGATGGCGACCAGCGCGATGCCGACGCCGATCAGGGTTGCCGGATCCATGTCAGCGCTCCTCGCGGTGGGGGAAGGGCAGGACGGCGTGGTCGCCGTCCCCGGTGGGGTCGCAGTCGGTGTCGTCGGGGACGACGGTGACCAGCGGGCGGGGGTGGGTGCCGCGGTCCATGGCGTAGGCGGTGGCCAGCACGTCGGCCCGGCAGTCGCGGATGGCGACCAGGACCTCCTGCAGGCTCTCGCGGACCAGGAAGCGGACGTTGTCGTTGAGCGAGATGACGGTGTCGGGGTGTGCCTCGACCCGCTCGATCAGATCGGGGTTGAGCGCGAAGGGCTCCCCGTTCAGGCGGGTCAGGCAGATCACCGGTTGCTCCGAGTCGTCGTCGTGGGTGGCGCAGTGGTGTTGTCGGCGCGTCCGACCGATCTCTGAAGCGGGACGGCCCGGTCACCCCTTCGGGATGACCGGGCCGTCTACGTGCTGGACGCCGGTCAGCGCTTGAGGTTGACCAGGTCCTGCAGCAGCTCGTCCGAGGCCGTGATGACCTTGCTGTTCGCCTGGAAGCCTCGCTGGGCGATGATCAGCCCGGTGAACTCCTCGGAGAGGTCCACGTTGCTCATCTCCAGGGCGCCGGAGGTGAGCGTGCCCAGCGACCCGGTGCCGGCCGCGCCGATGAGCGCGACGCCGGAGTTGTCGCCGATGGCGTAGCTGGTGTTGCCCATGTTGATCAGGCCGGACGGGTTGTCGAAGGTGGCCAGCGCCAGCTTGCCGATCGCCCGTCGCTCGTTGTTGGTGTAGACGCCGGTGATCGTCCCGTCCTCGGCGAGCGCGAAGCTCGAGAGGCTGCCGGCGGTGAAGCCGTCCTGGTCGACTGCCGAGATCGCCGTCCCGGCGGCTTGAGCGGTAACCTGGCCGAAGTCGAAGGTGACACCGGCCGCGTTGCCCCAGCCGGGGATCGTCATCTTGTTGCCGGCCGTGGTTCCGGCGCTCAGGTTGGAGAACGTGGGAACCCCGCCGGCAGTGAACGCGACGTCGGCGGTGACCGGCGTCGGCGTGGTCGTCCCGTCTTCGTTGGCGATCTTGAGGGTCCACGTGCTGTTGCCGTTGGTGTTGTTGACGGTCTTCTGGGTCCACGTCAGGTTGAGCCGCTGCTCGACACCGGCCGCGTTGTAGACGGTGGCCTTGGCGACCCGGACGTTGGTGTCCGCGCCGTTGACGGCGGCGGCATCGATCATCACGTTTCGGCTCATGGTGACCGAGGTCGTCGCACGGGGCGGCAATGCGGCGCCGTACTGCACCTGCAGGTCCTCCAGGGTGCCGCCGGTGTCGATCTTGCCGGCCGCGTCGGCCATCCATCCCTGCACCCGGTTGCCGTCGGCGGTGATCAGCTTGCCGGCGCCGTCGAAGGTGAAGGAACCGGCGCGGGTGTAGAGCTGCTGCCCCTGGTTCTCGGTGACGAAGAACCCGTCGCCCTGGATCATGAAGTCCAGCGCGCGGCCGGTGTTCTGGGTCTTGCCCTGCCCGAAGTCGGTGGTGATCGCGGCGAGCTTCACGCCGAGGCCGACCTGGGCCGGGTTGGTGCCGCCCTCGGTGGCGTCCGGGCCGCGGCCGCTGCGCAGCACCTGGGTGAGGGTGGTCTCGAAGACGGTGTTCTGGGTCTTGAACCCGACGGTGTTCACGTTCGCGATGTTGTTCGCGACGGTGTCCATCTTGGTCTGGTGGGCGCGCAGGCCGGAGATGGCCGAGAACATGGAACGCAGCACGGGGACTCCTGGGTCGGGGAGGGCGGGTCGGGGAGGTCAGGCGGTGAACGCGGTGATGCGGCCGACCGGGATGGACTGACCGCCGATCACGGCGGTGGCCTCGGTGGAGTCGGTCGCGAGGATCACGGAGGCGACCGCGCCGGTCCGGGCGACGCCGTCCTCGCCCAGGTAGGTGGCGGTCTTGCCGACCAGGGCGCCGGCGCTCGAGGCCCGCTGCATGGCGAGCATCGAGGCGTTCTGGTCGGTCAGCTTCTGCAGCGCCTCCACCTGGGAGTAGGTGGCCGTCTGGGTCACGAACGCGCTGGAGTCGGTCGGGGCCGACGGGTCCTGGTACTTCATCTGGGCGACCAGGAGCTTGAGGAAGGTGTCCTTGTCCATCCCGGTGCCGCCGACGGAGGTGCTGGCCGCGCTCTGCGCGCCCGCGAGGGAGGTCACGCTCCCGGTGCTGCCGACGACGGCCATGGCTTCTCCTCCTCAGACGCGGACGTCGACGCCGGGTGACGCCGCTCCGCCGCGGTTGGTGCGGGTGGTACTGGTGGTGCTGCTGTCCTCATCGGCAGTCGCGGTCCCGGTCGGTACCTGTCCCCACCGGGTGGTGGGCGCCGACCGCTGGTCACCGGCCTGCGACCAGCCCGAGCCGGCCTGGCCACCCTGGCCGGTCGAGACCTGGGCGTCGGTCAGCGTGAGCCCGGCCGCGGCCAGGTCCCGGCGCAGCTCGGGGATCGCGTCGGCGAGCACACCGCGGCTGCCGTCCTGGCCGGCGGACATGGCCAGCGAGACCTGGTCCCCGGTCACCGTGAGCTGCAGGTGCACCTCGCCGAGGGACTCCGGGGCCAGCACGATCGTCACCGAGTGCGACCCCCCGTCGCTGGCCAGGGCCAGCAGCTGCGGGGTCAGCTGGGCGGCGACCGGTGGGTCGGCGGGGGCCGGCCCCGGGGTGGCGGGGGTGGCGGCCGTCGCGGCGACGGTCGCGGGCACCGGCGGGGTGGTCACGCCGACGGGGGCGCCGGCGTCGGCCCGGGTCTCGACCGCGGGAGCCGCGGTCAAGAGGTCGACCTGCTCGGGCGCGGGCCGGTCACCCACGGCCGGTGCGGCGGCGAGGCCTGCGGTGCCCGGGGTCACCGCGGCTGCGTCGACGTCGCCGTCACCGTTCGCCGGTCCCCGGTCTCCCGGCGGCTGGGCGGCGGGGAGGCCCTGGCCCGGGAGCAGAGCCACGGGGGAGTCCGCCGCGGGGTCGGGGGCCGCCGGGACCGGCGCACCGTCGACCGGTGCCGCTGCGGGGCCGGCGACCTCGGGCGCGGGGTCGCCGGAGGTCGGGATCCCGGGGAGGGGCCGGCCGGTGGTGGGCAGACCGGTGGCCGCGGTGACCGCTGCGGCCGGTCCGATGGAGGTGACGACGCCGGTGGTGACCGTCGTGCCGGTGGTGGGCAGAGCGGCGTCGGCAGTCGCCGGGCCGGTGGTGACGGTCGGCGCGGGAGGCGGCGGACCGGCGGCGCGCAGCGCGGCGGCCGGCGAGGCGGTGGGCGGAGCGGTGCTGAGCGGCGTGGTGGTGAGCGGCGTGGTGCCGAGCGGCACGGCCGTGGGCGGCAGGGCTGCCTCCGGTGCTGCCGGGACGCCGACGGCTGCGTCGGCCGAGCCGCTGGTGGGCGCAGCGGGGAGGGCCGCACCGGCGGCCACCTGCTGCTGCGCTGCGGGCACCGGCGCGCCGCCGGCCACCACGGGGGTGGCGTCCAGGGACGGGAACCCGGCGGTCGACGTCGCCGTCCCGTCGCCCGGGAGCGTCGGGAAAGGCACCGCCGCACCCGACGGGAGCACCGTGGCCGGGACGGCGGCGAGGCCTGCGGTCGGGGTGGCCTCGACGACCGGGGCCGGCGTGGCGGTCACCGACGGCTGCACGGCGAGCAGGAACCAGGCCGGGGGGACCAGCGTGGGCGCGGCAGCCGTGTCGGGGGTGGCGGCGTCGTCCGGGTCCCCGGCGGACGCATCGGGCCGGGCGTCGGCGTCGCCGGCGGGACCGCGCTGCGCGGTGACCTCGCCCTGCAGGAGACCGGCGAAGGCGGCGCCGGACGCGGGGTCGCCCACGGGCGCCGACCCGGTCGGGCCGGCCGTGACCGGCGCGGTGGACGGGCCGAGGGCGGCGGTCATGCGTACGCCGCCGCGGCCGCGGTGACCTTGCGGACGTAGTTCTGCGTCTCCGGGTAGGGCGGGATGCCGCCGGCCGAGGCGACCGCGCCGGGCCCGGCGTTGTAGGCGGCCAGCGCCAGGTCGGTGGAGCCGAAGCGGGCGGTGAGCTGGCTGAGGTACTTGGCCGCGCCGTCGATGGCGGAGGCGGGGTCCATCGGGCGGACGCCGAGGCCGGCGGCGGTGGCCGGCATGAACTGCATGAGGCCCTGGGCGCCGGCGGGGCTGACCGCGGTGGAGTCGAAGCCGGACTCCACCTTGGCCACCCCGGCGAGCAGGGAGGCCGGGACGTCGTACTTCGCGGCGGCCGCGGTGAACAGGTCGCTGTAGGGCACCCCGGACAGCGCCGAGGGACTCGCGGTCGGTGCGGCCGGTGCGGCGGTCGGCAGCACACGACGGATGACGGTGGGGGTGCCGACGTCCTGCACCTTGACGACGTCACCCTCCTGCGGCGAGGAGATCATCTTTCCGTTCCCCAGGTAGACGCCCACGTGGTCGATGCCGGGGCGGGACGAGGTGTAGTCGAAGAACACGAGGTCGCCGGGACGGGCGTCGGCCAGGCTGGGGACGGCGGTGCCCGCGGTCGCCTGCTGGCTCGACGTCCGGGGGATGGTGATGCCCACGTCGGCGAAGACCCGCTGGGTGAACCCGGAGCAGTCCAGGCCCTTCGTCGGGTCGGTCCCGCCCCAGAGGTAGGGCACCCCGAGGTAGTTGGTGGCCGCGTCCACGACCGCGGTCTCGGCGGTGGGCCCGGCGGCGGTGCTGCTGGTGCCCGTGGTGGCGGTCGCCGCGGTAGGGCCGGTCAGCCCGGCGGCCGACGCCGCGGACAGCCAGGCGGCGTTGGGTCCACCGGCGGCGAAGGAGGCCATGCGGCTCTGGATCTCGGCGATCCGGTTCTGGACCGCGGTCAGTCCCTCCACGTGCCCTCCTCTCCGTCGGTGCGGGGTCGGTACCGCCCGGTGACGATGTCGTCGACCGCGCGCTCCTCGGCCGCCAGCTCCGCGCGGACGGTCGCCAGGCGGTGCCGCTCGGCCAGCCGCTCCAGGGCCTTGGTGGCCTGGGCCGCGGACGTCCAGGCGGCGCGCACCGCCGCGGCCTGCTCGGCGGTGGCCCGGGCGGTCGCCCGTGCACCCACCTCATCGGCGGCCAGGGCGGACAACCCGACCATGGTCGCCACGAAGGCGGCGCCGTCCAGGTGCTGGGGAACCGCCGCGGTGCCCAGCGCGCGGGCGACGTCGGCGGCCTGCTGCTCGTGCCGGGCCGCCGCGCGGGCGGCCTCGGCGGCCGCGACCCCCGCGGCGCGCTCCTGGGCGCGCCGCAGCTCGAGCACCGACTGCAGGCGGAACGAGGAGCTGCGGCTCACGTGCCCGACACGATGCGGTGCAGCTGGGCCCAGGCCTCGTCGGGCGAGGTGCTGTCCTCCACGGACTGGCGCAGGAAGCCGGTGAGCTGGGGCTCCAGCACGCGGGCGCGGTCCACGAGCGGGTCGCTGCCGGCGGTGTACGCGCCGATCTCGATGAGCTCGCGGGCGTCCCGCAGGGCGCCGAGCAGCCGGCGTGCCTCGCGGGCGTCGGCCATCCGGTGCGGAGGGGTCACCGCGGAGGCGACGCGCGAGATCGACTCCAGCACGTCGATCGCCGGGAAGTGCCCGGCGGTCGCCATCTGCCGGGTGAGCACGACGTGGCCGTCCAGGATCGACCGGGCGGTGTCGGCGATCGGCTCGTTGTGGTCGTCGCCCTCGACCAGCACGGTGTACAGCCCGGTGATGGAGCCGACCGTGCCGGTGCCCGCCTTCTCCAGCAGCTTGGGCATCATCGCGAAGACGCTGGGCGGGTACCCGCGGGTGGCCGGGGGCTCCCCGGCGGACAGGCCGACCTCGCGCTGGGCCATGGCGGTGCGGGTGATCGAGTCCATCAGCAGCAGGACGTCGCGGCCGGAGTCACGGAAGTCCTCGGCGATCCGGGTGGCCACGAACGCGGCGCGCAACCGCACCAGCGGCGGCTCGTCGGAGGTGGCCACCACCACCACGGTGTTGGCCATGCCCTCGGCGCCGAGGTTCTCCTCCAGGAACTCCCGGACCTCGCGGCCACGCTCGCCGATCAGCCCGATGACCCGGACGTCGGCGTCGGTGCCCCGGGTGATCTGGGCCAGCAGCGTGGACTTGCCGACGCCGGACCCGGCGAAGATGCCCAGCCGCTGCCCGCGCCCGGCCGGGACCAGGGTGTCCAGGGCGCGGACGCCGAAGGACAGCGGGTCCTGCACGCGGGTGCGGGTGAGCGCGTGCGGGGTCTGGGTGGCCAGGTCGACCCAGCGGGCCCGGCCGGCCAGCGGGGGACCGCCGTCCACCGGTCGGCCCAGCCCGTCGAGCACCCGGCCGAGGAGGGCCTCGCCGACCGGCACCTGCAGGGGGGCGCCGGTGGGGCGCACCCGGGAGCCGACGTGCACCCCGGCGACCTCGCCGAGGGGCATGCAGGTCAACCGGTCGCGGTGCAGCGCGACGACCTCCGCGCGCAGCGGCTCGGTCCGGGCCGCGGGGTCGCCGCCGATCTCCACGATGTCGCCCACCGCGGCGGTGACGCCCTCGACGGAGATGGTCAGGCCCATGGCGCCGGTGACCGTGCCGGTGCACAGCGGACGGGCCGCGGTGCGGGCGCGGGCGACGACGTCGGCGACGCTCACGAGCGCAGCACCTCGGTGACCCGCGCGAGCGCCGGGCCCAGCTGGGCGTCCACCCGGCAGACGCCGGTCTCGGCGACGGCCCCGGCCGGCTCGACCCGGGGGTCGGCCAGCAGGCGGACCGACGCCGGCAGGCCGGCCAGGACGGGCGCCGGGATGCGCTGCAGGTCGTCGGGGTTCAGCCGCACCACGGTCGGTCCGTCCTCGGGGCTCAGCGCCAGGGCGCGGTGGAGGGCGTCGGTGCCGGGCTGCGCGCTGACCGCGAGCTCCCGGGCGAACACCTCCTCGACCAGGGTCAGGGTGGCGCCGAGCACGAGCTGGTCGAAGGTCTCGCCGCCCAGCGGGGGCGCGGCGTCGACCTGGGCGCAGGCCGCGGTGAGCGCGGCGACGGTCGAGGCGATCCGGGCCTCCCAGCGCTGCTGGGTCTGCGCCAGCCGCTGCGCCGCCTCGGCCTCGACCCGGGCGACCGCGTCCGCGGCGACGGCCAGCCCCTCGGCGTGCCCGGCGGCCCACCCGTCGGTCCGGGCCTGCTCGCGCAGCCGGTGCAGCTCGTCGGCGTAGACGTCCTCCAGCCGCGGCGCGGGCACGTCGCCGGCCCGCCGGCCGATCCGCGCACCGCTGCGCCGCTCGGCGACGTGCGGCACGGCGACCGAGGCCTCGCCGGCCCGCAGGACCGCCGACGACCCGTCGGGGTCGGTGCGGGACAGCACGGGCCGCTCCACCGGCGGCGGCAGGACGCGGCCCGGCCGGCCCGGTCCCGCGGTGCGGTCCCAGGCCACGGCGCGGGCGGTGGACTCCCCGCGCAGCACGGCTCCCTCAGGCGATGAGATCGTCGTCACCCCCTCTGTCGATCGTGATCTGACCGGACTCCTCCATGGTGCGGAGGACCGCGACCACCCGGGCCTGCGCCTCGCCGACGGCGGCTGCGCGGACCGGGCCGAGCAGCTCGATCTCGTCCTGCAGGTCGAGCGCGGCGCGCTCGGAGAGGTTGCGCATGACCTTGTCGCGGACGTCGTCCCGCACGCCCTTGAGCGCGGAGGCCAGGTCGGCGGCGGCGACCTCCCGCAGCACCAGCTGCATGGAGCGGTCGTCGACGACGACGATGTCCTCGAAGAGGAACATCTGCGAGCGCACGCGCTCGGCGAGGTCCGGGTCGGTGGTGGCCAGCGACTCCAGGATCGACTTCTCGGTCGGCCGGGAGGCGCGGTTGATGATCTCGACCAGGGTCTCGACGCCGCCCGCGGAGGTCAGCTCGGCGCTGGCCAGCAGGGAGCCCATGCGACGGCTGATCTCGTCCTCGACCAGACGGACCACCTCGGGGGAGGTGCGGTCCATCATGGCGATCCGCAGCGCCACGTCGGCCTGCCGCTCGGGCAGCAGCCGGCTCATCAGCTCCGCGGCCTGCGCGGCCGGCAGGTGCGCGAGCACCAGCGCGATGATCTGCGGGTGCTCCTCCCGGAGGAAGGACAGGAGCTGCCGGGTGTCGGCGTTGCGGAGGCTGGTGAACGGCGGGTCGACGTAGATGGTCTGCAGCCGGCCGAGGACGGCCTCGGCCTCGGCGTCGCCCAGGCCGGCGGTGAGGGCCTGGCGCGCGAAGTCGATGCCGCCCGCGCCCAGCGCCGGCGGGTTGATCATCCGCTCGTGGAACTCGTACAGCACGTCCTGGACGTCGTCGGGGGCGACGTCCTTGAGCCGCATGAGCTCGCCGGTGAGCGCGTCGATCTCGTCCGGGGTGAGCTGGGCCATGACGGCGCCGGCCTCCTCGCGGGACATCTGGGCGAGGAAGAGCGCGGCCTTGCGCAGGCCGGACATGTCGCGCCGGGGCAGGCGGACGGGAGCCCGGTCGGGGTCGCCCCCGGGCTCCAGGCCCACCATCTGCTCGACGCTGACCAGGCTCATGTGCGGCTCTCGGCCAGCCAACCGCGCAGGGTGGAGGCCACCTGGTCGGGCTGAGCCTCGATCATGGTGGTGATCTCACCGCGCAGCCGCTGCCGCTCGAGGGCCTCGATCGCGTCCGAGGTCCGCAGGTCGTGACGGGCGTCCCGGGTGCTGGGGATCTGGAGGGCGTCGACGTCGTCCAGGTCGGCGTCGTACTCCTCGTAGTCGTCCAGGTCGCCCTTCTTCTTGCGGTTGCGCAGCCACACCAGGACGACGAGGAGCAGCAGGCCGCCCACGATCGCGCCGGTCTTGGCCAGCGACCACATCCGCTCGCTGGCCGCTGCCGCGTCGGCGGCGGCGAGACCGGCCTGGGCGGCCTCCGCGGCGCTGGTGTTGAAGGCCATGGAGGCGACGGTGATCTGGTCGCCGCGGGCCGGGTCGAGCGAGACGGCCTGGCTGACCAGGTCCTGGATGGTCCCGTTGGGGACGGCGCTGCCGTCGGCCGAGTTGACGGCCACGGCCACGGTGAGCCGCTCGACCTGTCCCGGGGCCGCGATGGTGTTCGTGACCTCGGTGTTGACCGGGTTGTTGGTGGTGGTGTTGTCCTTGTTGTAGGACCCGTCCCCGCCGCCGGTGGTCGCACCGGTGGTGCCGTCGGTGCCCAGGACGCCGGCCGCGCCGCCGCCGGACCCGGTGTAGGTCTCGGTCTGGCTGGACTCCGACAACGCCGGGATCTCGGTGGGGTAGGTGTAGGTCGTCGCGGTGCTCTGGCTCTGGTCGAAGTTCATCGTCGCGGCGACGGTGACGATCGCGTTGCCCGCGCCGAGCACCTGGTCCAGCAGCCGCTGCGCGTTGGCCTGCAGGGTGGTCTGGAAGGTGGCGGTGTCGTCGGCCTGGCTACCGGTGCTGGCCCCGCCGGTCCCGGCGGACAGCTGCGTGCCGTTCTGGTCGGTGACCGTGACCCCGGAGGGCTGCATCCCGCTGATGCTGCTGGAGACCAGGTTGACCACCGAGGTCACCTGCTCGCCCGACAGCTCGGTGCCCGGGGTCAGCTCCAGGAGGACGGCCGCGGTCGGGTCGCTGGTGTCGGTCACGAAGACCTCGTCCTTGGGCATCGCGATGTGCACCGAGGCGGTCTTCACCCCGTTGATCGACTCGAGGGTGTTGTTGAGCTCGCCCTCGAGCGCCCGCTGGTAGGTGGTCTGCTGCTCGAACTCGCTGGTGGTGATGCCCTGCTCGTCGAGCAGCGCGTACCCGCTGTCGCTGCCGGCGCTGGGCGTGAGGCCCTTGCCGGCGATGGCCAGGCGCAGGCTGTAGACCTGCTCCTTGGGCACCAGGATCGTGTCGGCGCCCTGCAGCTCGTAGGTCACGCCCTCGGCGGTGAGCTCCTCGGTGATCGCTGCGGCGTCGGTCGAGGACAGGTTGGAGAACAGCGGCTCGTAGGTCGGCGTGGTCACCCAGCGCACGAAGAAGAAGGAGCCGAGGGCGAGACCGAGCACCAGGACGCCGGCGAGCGCCTTCTGCTGGAAGGTCATCGTGGCCAGCGTGGTGCGCACCCGGTCGAGCTGACCGGCCAGGGCTGCGGGCATCAGACCGGCATCCGCATGATGTCGTTGAAGGCCTCCACGGCCTTGTTCTTGATGGTCACGACGGCGGTCGTGGCGAGCTTGGCCTCGTTGGCCGCGATCATGTAGTCGTGCACGTTCTGCAGGTCACCGGTGGCGGCCTGCTTCGCGTAGGTGTCCGCGGTGCCCTGCAGACCCTGCAGCTGCCCGATGGACTGGGTCAGGATGTCGGCGAAGGAGCTGCCGTCGGCCGTCGTCGGGACCTGGGTCGCCGCGGTGCCCGTGGTGCCGGTGGACCCGATGGACCCGAGGCCGCTGGTGAGCATGCCGCTGATGTCCGAGGGCGGCACGCTGTTGCTGGCGCCGTTGTTGTAGTAGCCGGAGGTGACACCGGTTCCGTACCCGGTGGTCATCGCGAGCGGGCTGAGGGTCACAGGTTCTTCCCGAGGGAGAGGGCCGCGTTGTAGGCGTCGGTGGCACGCGAGATCGCGCTGATGTTGGCCTGGTAACCGCGCTGGGCGATGAGCAGGTTGGTCATCTGGGTGCCGAGGTCGATGTCGGGCATCCGGACGTAGCCGCCCTCGTCGGCGAGCGGGTTGTCGGGGGAGTAGACGAGCTTGCCCTCGCTGCTGCCGAAGGCCGCACCGGCCACTCGCACCCCGCCGGTGCCCGAGCCGTAGTCCACGGCCTGGGCGACGATGAACCGCTCCTTGAACGCCTCCTGGTCGGGGGCGGCGGCGGTGTTGATGTTGGCGATGTTGTCCGAGACCGCGTCCAGGTACTTGCGGTGCAGCGTCATGCCCGACCCCGCGATGCGGAGGGCGTCGAAAGCACTCACTGGGTCCTCATCGCCGAGCTCAGCAGGTCGTACTTGCCGTTGAGGGCCTGGAGGGCCAGCTGGTAGCGCAGGCCGGTCTCGGTCGCGATGACGGTCTCGGAGTCCAGGTCGACGTTGTTGCCGTCGGTCCGGGTCGCCGCCAGGGACCGGCTGACCGAGCCTCCCGTGATCGCGGGGGTGTCGCCGTCGGCGACCTGGGTGCGGAGGGAGGACTCGAAGTCCGTCCGGCCGGCCAGGAACCCGGGGGTGTTGATGTTGGCGATGTTGTCGTTGCTGACCCGCTGGCGCTGGGCGAGCCCGGTCAGGGCCGCGTGCAGCGTGGTCATGGTGGTGTCGGAGATGCCGATCACCGGACGACCGTCCGCTCGGGCGTCACGCGCTCCATCTGACTACCTCCGGGTGCTGCGCGGACCGTGGGGAGGCAGGTCCGCCTGTGCACCCGTCATCGGCAGCCCGCGAGCCGGTCGTGACCATCGTGGCCGTGGCGACGTGTGTGACTGTCGGTGCGGGACGGTCGGGGGTGGGCGCTGGTGCGGTGTCCTCGTCGCCGGCGTCACCGTAGAGATGGTGAGTTCTGCCGAAGGACCGGGCCCGGACACACGAGACCCCCCAGTCCGACGGGGTCGTCGGTGGGGGGTCCTGTGGTGAACTGCGGTCGGTGGGTCAGACCGGCCGGTCGATGAAGGAGGACTCCGGACGGCGGGGGCTCTGCGACATGCGGGCCGCCAGGTCCCGCTGCCGGCGGGACTGCGTGATGCCCTCGACGAGGGCCTCGGCGACGGCCAGCTGGTGCTGCAGGAGCCGGGCGGCGCGCTCGCGCAGGTCGGCCGGCAAGGGGCCCAGGCCGGTCGGCGGCACCCAGTCGGTGGACCGGCGTCCCCAGGCGGCGATCTCCTCGGGCGAGGCCCCGGCCAGCGTGCGTGCCGCGGACTCGGTGTCCTCGTCGAGGTGGTCCAGCGCCTCGGCCCAGGTGCGCGGGGGTGTGTCCGAGCGGCGCCGGTGCCCGTCCTGCTGGTCGTCGGCCCGGTTCGCCGCCGTCGCCGGCCAGGGGTCGTACGCGCTCACGGCCCGCAGCGCGGGCAGGCTCACCCGGCGCTCGAGGCGAGGGTGGCCGCGGCCTCGGCCCAGGCGTCGCGGAGCGGCTCGACGACGGTGCGGCAGTCGGCCACCCGGCGGGCGTCGCCCTTGACGTTCGCGAGCACCATCTCGCTGTAGAGCCAGGTGTAGAGGGAGCTGAGCGCGCCGGCGCCCTCCCAGACCTCGGGGTTCAGCGTGCTGTGCAGCTCCAGGACGATGTCCTGGGCGTGCATCAGCTGGGAGCTGGCCTCGATGCGGTCGCCGTCGGCGAGGGCGGCCTCGGCGCGCACCAGGTCCAGGGCGAGCCGGTCGTACAGCATGACCAGGAGCCGCTGGGGGGAGGCGGTCTCCACGGCGGAGGACTGGTAGCGGGCGCGCAGCGCGGCGGTCATTCGGGGTTCTCCTGGGCTTCGGGGGAGCGGGGGCGTCAGGACGACTTGTTGGGGTTGTACAGCTGGCCGATCTGCGAGCTGAGCCAGGAGGACTGGTTCTTGATGGTGTTCAGCGCCGTCTCGAGCGTGGTGAACTGCTTGGTCAGCGTCGTCCGGCGGGCCTCGAGCCGGATGTCGAAGGCGTCGATCCGCGTCTGCAGCGTCGTGGCCAGGGAGTCCCGACCCTTCGCCAGCGCGACCAGGGTGCCGGTGGAGGAGTCGCTCGCGGTCTTCGCCAGCGCGGCGAGCTGGCCGGCGATGCCGGTGACGGCCGGCGTGCTGACGCCGTTGACCGTGGTCGCCCCGGTGCCGCTGATCAGCTTGGCGACGGTCGTCGGGTCGCTGGCCAGTTTGGCGGCGAAGACCGAGGCGTCGAAGGTGATGGTGCCGTCCTTGGCCAGCTGCAGGCCGACCGTGCTGGCGCTCTTCCCGCCGATGGCCGAGGAGATCGAGGTCAGCAGCTGGCTGGACAGCTGTACCAGCGTGCTGTCGCCCTGCAGGGTGGCGGTCGCAGCGCCGGCGGTGGAGACGGTGTAGCCCTTGATGACGCCCAGTGCGCCGTTCGCGGCGTCGACGAGTGCCTTGACCTTGGCGGTGACGGCGGCGGAGTCGCTGCCGACGGCCACCGTGGTGGGTGCCGCTCCGGCCGTGTCGGCCTTGCTCACCGTGATCGTGGTGCCAGGGATCAGGTCGGTGAACGTGTTGTTGGTCGAGGTGGCCGTCAGTCCGTTGGTCAGCGTCAGCTGTGCAGTCGTGGCGTCGACCTTGGGGACATAGCCGGCGCTGCTGCCGTTGGCGTCGGTGATGGTGAAGGTCTTGCCGGTCTCCGCGGCGCCGACCTGGACCCGGTACTGACCCTTCTCCAACTGGATGATCGTGGCGTTCAGCACGCCGCTGGCGTTGATCGCGCTGACCGCATCCAGCAGGGACGCGTTGGGTGGGACCGTGATCTGCGTCGTCGTCCCGTCGGCCTGGGTCACCGTGATCGGGTACGAGGGCACGTCGTCGGTGGGCAGGGCAGCGGTCGTCGAGGTGTAGGTGGTGGCTAGCAGGCCGGACTGTGCGGTGGCCAGCCGGTCGACGGTGAAGGACACGCTGCTCTTGGCGCTCGCAGCCGAGGTCGCGCTGGCTGTGACGCTCGTCGAGGTGCTGGTGGCGGTCTTCGCCGCGGCCAGGCTGCTCGTGGTGAGCGCCTCGGCGGCAGTGCGGATCGCGTCGAAGCGGGTGTTCACCGCTCGGTAAGCCGCAGCCTTGGCCTGGGTCGCGGACAGCTGCGTCTTCAGCAGGTCCTGCGGCTTGGCCTCGACCTTCATCAGGTTCGTGATGATCGACGTCGTGTCCAGTCCGGAGACCAGACCGTCGACTCCCAGTGTCACCATGGCGCTGTCCTCCTCGTGGATCGTGTCGCGGTCGGTGGTTCTCCCTCTACATCGGCTGCCGCGGGCGGGAGTTGAGCCGAGGGCCGGCGTCCACCCGTTCGGGGGAGCCCGGCACAGCAGTGAGGGGGGCGGCCAGGTGGCCACCCCCCTCACCGGGAGTGCTGTGCTGCGGGTGTCTACCCCGCCTCAGCTCACTGCAGGAGCTTGAGGACCGACTGGGCGGACTGGTTGGCCTGGGCCAGCATGGAGGTGCCGGCCTGGACCAGGATCTGGTTCTTGCTGAACTCGGTCATCTCCGACGCCATGTCGACGTCGACGATCCGCGACCGGCTTGCAGACAAGTTCTCGACGGCGATGTTCAGGTTGGCCGTGGTCTGCTCGAACCGGTTCTGCAGTGCACCCAGGTTGGCGCGCGTGGTCGACACGGTCTTGATCGCCAGGTCGATCGCACCGATTGCAGCGTCGGCACCCGACGCCGCGGTGCCGTTGTAGGTAGTCGTACCCACGCCGCCCAGGACCAGGTTGGCGTCGACCGAACCCGACGGTCCAGAAGCCTTCAAGCCGCCGTAGCTATCGACGCTGACGCTGAACCCCGACCCGCTCAGCTCCTTATCGTAGGCCTTCTGGAGCAGTGCCTGGTTGGCCGCGGCGTTCGCCGTCGTCCCGCCCGTCGACCAACCAGTCAGGTCCAGAGTCCGGACGCCTGAGTTCTTGACGTTGACGGTCGCCGTCGGCGCAGCGGCGCCATAGTCAATGCCGCCTGCAGCGGTGGTCCACTGAGGGCCACCCGTGGTGACGTTGACCGTGTCCACCCCGAGACCGGTCTGGTTCATCGCCGTACCGATCGCGATAGTGATCTTGTCCTGAGCAGTCGCGTTCGCGCCCACCTGGAACTGACCACTGTAGTTGCCATCGAGGAGCTTCTTGCCATTGAAGGCGGTGGTGCTGGCGATGCGGTCGAGCTCCGACTTGAGCGCGGTGACCTCCGACTGGATGTTGCCCTTGGCGTCGTCCGACAGGCCGCCATCGTTCGCGGCCTGCACCGACAGGTCGCGCATGCGCTGGAGGATGCCCTGGGTGGTGGCCAGCGCGCCTTCAGCCGTCTGCACGACGCTGACGCCGTCCTGGGTGTTGCGGATGGCGACCTTGAGGCCACCGATCTGGGACTTCATGCCCTCGGAGATGGCCAGGCCCGCAGCGTCGTCCGCAGCGCGGTTGATGCGGAAACCGGAGGACAGCTTCTCGAGCGACTTGCTCATCGCCGAGTCGTTGACCGACAGGTTGCGGTAGGCGTTCATCGCCGCGGTGTTGGTGTTGATGCGCATGCCCATGGTGATCCTCCTGGATGGGGGCGGTGCTGGATGATTCCCGCTGCGTCCGTGCTGCGGGTGGTACGGATGTGTTTACGGCTGGTGTGCGGTGGTGCTTGAGCCGAACCGGGCAAGAATTTCGCCGATCCGGCCCGGAGGGGTCAGGCGGGCTGGCCGAAGGCGCTGCGCACCCCGGCCGCCGTCCGCGGCGGGGGGTAGAACGCCCGCGCGCCGACGGGACGGGTGCGCTCTGCGCCGGCGCCGGTGCGGGCGACGACCTGGGCGACGTAACCGACCTGCTGGGTGCGGGCGCGGACGCCGCCCTGCGGCGCCACCGGTCGCTCCTCCCAGGCCTCGCTCATCGCCGCGTGCAGCAGCGTCAGGGCGCGGGCACGCATCTGCGAGACCCGGGAGAGGGTGACCCCGAGGTCGACCGCGATGTCGGTCAGTGATTCGTCACCGAAGAAACTCCGCTCGACAACCTCGCCCAGCCGGTCGGGGAGCGCGGCCATCGCCTCGTGCAGGTGCCGGGCCCGCTCGCGCTTGACCACGGCGCGCTCGGGGGAGTCGCCGGTCCCCGGGACGTCGAAGCCGGTCCCGTCCTCGCCGGTGCTGGCGTCGATGCTCACCATCACCGCGCGATGCACGTCGACCTGCAGCGCGGACAGCTCGGTGGGGGACACCTGCAGCTCGGCGGCCAGCTCCGCGCGGGTCGGAGGCCGGCCGAGCTTCGCCGACAGCGCGTCGGCGGCGCTGTCGCTGCGCCGGGCCGCAGCCCTCACGGAGCGGCTCGCCCAGTCACCGGAGCGCAGCTCGTCGAGCACCGCGCCCTGGAGCCGGGGGAGGGCGTAGGTGGCGAAGGTGGCGCCGGCGGCCGCGTCGTAGCGACGGGCCACCTCCACCAGCGCGACCTGCGCGCAGGAGAGAAGGTCCTCCCGGCTCACGTGCGCCGGCAGGGAGATGCGGGCCGCGACGGCGTTCACCGCGTACTGGGCCAGGGCCAGGTGCTCGGTCACGAGCGCGTCGACACCGACCCCGGCTGCGACCGGGGGGCGGCTCGACCGGGAGGGGCCCGCCTGGGGAGGCGACGGGCGGGACGTGTTCACGTCCCCTATCTCGGCGCCCCACGAGTCACACCTGACCCTCCTCGGCAACTCCGTCACCGAACTTGAGACTTCGGCTGAACCGTCGTCGGGTTCTGCCGAAGACAGCCTTCGAGACCGGTGCGCGGTGACGCAGCCCGGCGCCGCACCACCCCGACGACGAGAGGAGCTCCCGGTGGACTACCAGCACCTGTCGACCCTGCTCTGGCGGGAACAGGAACTCCTGGACCTGCTGCTGTTCAAGGCGGAGGAGAAGCAGTACCTCATCGTCTCCGGCAAGAACCGCTGGCTGCCCCGCATCGCCCACGAGATCGAGGTGGTGCTGGAGCAGCTGCGGACCCTGGAGGTCGAGCGCGCCGCCGTCGGCGAGGTCCTGGCCCAGCGGCTCGGCCTGCCGGCGAACCCCTCGCTGCGCACCCTGGCCGAGCACGCCGGAGCCCCCTGGGACGAGCTGCTCGTCAAGCACCACGAGACGCTGCTGGTCCTGGTCAGCGAGCTGCGCGGGCTCTCCGAGGCCAACCGCGACCTGATCGCCAACGGCCTGGCCGCCATCGACCAGGCGCTGCTCAGCGTCCGGCCCAACGACGTCCGCACCTACTCGGCCTCTGGGCGCACCACCGCCGGCGCCAACCGCTCCGTCAGCCTGGACGGTGCCCTGTGAGCGGCTTCTCCACGCTGAACGTGGCCTCCCGGGCGCTCGCCGCCCAGCAGAAGGCCATCGAGGTCACCAGCCAGAACGTGGCCAACGCCAACACGGTCGGCTACACCCGGCAGCGGGTGGAGATGCAGTCGCTGTCCAGCGCCTCGGCCTACGGGCTGCAGGCCCGCGAGGACAGCCTGGGCAACGGGGTCAGCGCGGACAAGGTCATCCGGGTCCGGGACGCCTTCCTCGAGCGGCGCACCCAGCAGGAGTCCGGCCGGGCCGCCCAGGCCGCGACCACCGCCGCCGCCTTCGACCAGCTCGAGACCTCCTTCGGCGAGCCGGGCACCACCGGCATCCAGAGCCTGCTGACCGCGTCGTCCACGGCCTGGAGCCAGCTGTCCACCCGGCCCACCGACACCACATCGCGGATCGCTGTTCTGTCCTCGGCCAAGGACCTGGTCAACGGTCTGCGGACGGCAAGCTCGGCCATCAGCGACCAGTGGACCAGCACCCGCACCAACGCGGACGACGTCATCGCCGAGGCCAACGCCACCCTCACCCAGATCGCCGACCTGAACCGGGTCATCCAGGCCACGGTCTCCCGCGGCAACCCGGCGAACGAGCTGATGGACCAGCGCGACGTCCTGGTGGCCTCCCTCTCCCAGAGCCTCGGGGCCACGGCGACGGACACCACCGACGGGATGGTCGACGTGGTCGTCGGCGGCAATACCCTGGTGAGTGGCTCCGGGGTGTCGCGCATAGCGCTGACCGGTGGCACGTCGCCGGACACGATGAGCACGACTCCGGTGCGGCTGTCCATCGTCCCCGGTGGATCCGTCCTGCAGCCCGGCGGCACGGTCGGCGGCCAGCTCGCCGCGATGAACACCGTGCTGCCGGGCTACCAGGCCAAGCTCGACGGCGTAGCGAGCGCCGTGATCAAGGGCGTCAACGACCTGGTCACCACTGGGTACGACCAGGACGGCATCGCCGGCAAGAAGCTCTACGACGGCACGAACGCACGGGACATCACCGTCCTCCTGACCGACCCGGCCAAGGTCGCAGCGGCCGCCAAGATGCCCGTCATGGATGGTCTTGCCGTGAAGGATGCCTCGGCCGACGGGGACCTCGCGGACAAGGTCGCCCAGCTCGCCAAGCAGGCGACCAGTGCGGACGCCACCTACCGCTCGATGATCACGACCCTGGGCATCGAGTCCCGGAGCGCGATCAGCCTGAGCACCACCGCAGCCAGCGTGCTCAAGCAGGTGGACGAGTCCCGCCTGTCGGTCAGCGGGGTCTCCCTCGACGAGGAGATGACCAACCTGCTCGTCTTCAAGCAGTCCTACGCCGCGGCCGCCCGGGTCGTGACCGCCATCGACGAGATGCTCGACGTCCTGATCAACAAGACCGGATTGGTCGGAAGGTGACCTGATGCGCATCACGCAGCGGACCCTGGCGGACATCAACATCCGCAACATGGGCCAGAACCTCTCTGCCATCGCCAAGCTCAACGACCAGATCTCGTCGGGCAAGGCGCTCACCCGGCCCTCGGACTCCCCGAGCGGGACGTCCACGGCCATGCGCACCCGGACGGACCTGGCCGCCAACGACCAGTACACGTTCAACATCTCGCAGGCCTCCACCACGCTGGCCGCCGCCGACGGTGCGCTGGGCACGATGGGCGACATGCTCCGGCGGGTACGCGACCTCACCGTGCAGGCCGCCAACACGGGTGCGCAGAGCCCGCAGTCCCTCCAGGCGCTGTCCACGGAGGTGTCCGGCCTGCGCGATGGTCTCCTCGCGATGGCGAACCGCACGGTCGACGGTCGCCCGGTGTTCGGCGGGGCGACGTCCAGTTCACAGGCCTACGACACCGACGGCACCTTCACCGGTCGGGCCGGGGTCGACCAGAACGTCCGGATCTCGCCCACCGAGAGCGTGCGTACCGACATCGACGGGCCCACCGCGTTCGGCTCCGGCTCGAGCGACGTCTTCGCGTTGGTGAAGCGGATCGCCGAGAAGATGACGGACACGCCGACCGGCGACCTCAACGCCTCGATCGCCGACATCGACTCCGCCTTGGGTCGGCTCACCACGGCACGTACGGAGGTGGGCGTCCGGGTCAACCGCGTCGACACGGTGAAGTCGGTCAACGCCGACAACGTGCTGGCGCTGAAGTCCCAGCTGGCCGATGTCGAGGACATCGACCCGGCCAAGGCCTACCTGGAGCTCACCCTCCGGCAGAACGCCTACCAGGCCGCCCTGGCGGCCAGCTCGCAATCGGTGCAGACGTCGCTGGTGGACTACATCCGCTGATCGACGCCTCATCGTCCCCGCACGCCCCAGTCGTCCCACCGGTCCCGCCGGGGGTTGCGCCACTGCCGATCATGGTGGTGGGACGACTGGCTCACGGCTGGCAGGACGCCGGCCGACCACCGACACCCATGGAGGGGTCCAGGTGCTCACGCTCACCCGCAACATCGGCGAGACCATCCGCATCGGCGACGACATCGAGGTCCACGTCGTCGAGGTCCGCGGCAACACCGTCCGGCTGGGTTTCAAGGCCCCCCGCGAGGTGTCGATCCACCGCGAGGAGGTCTACGAGCAGATCGCCGCGGCCCGCCGTCTGGCGGTGCGCGTGGCCGCCGACGCGGTCGGCGCGCTGACCGCGGCCCTCGGCGGCACCCGTTCGGCGACCGGCACACCGAAGCCCGCCGACACCGGCGACACGGCGGCCATTTCCTTGGCGTGATCTGCCCATGAAATCGTCCGTAGTTGGGCGACACGAACCCCGATTCGGCTCAAGTCCGGCCCCCCGGTGCGCAATCCTTGCCTCAAGCACGTGACAGGGGGCAACGGACATGCGACACAGCGCAACCGACACCGCAGCGACCGCACCGCGGGACGACGCCGGCGAGGGCACCATCCACGGCACCGTGCTGGGCCTCGCGCCCGAGCAGGGTGCGCCCGAGGACGACGCGGCCGAGCTGGACGGTGCCGACCACCTGGTCGTGCACGTCCAGCTCCGCCCGCGTCGGGCGGCCGCGCGCAAGTGCCTCGTGGCCCTGGCTCAGCTGGCCACCGAGCACGCCGGGGTGCCGGTCGCCCTGGCCGGCCTGAGCAAGGACGACCGCGTCCTGCGCATCACCGTCGCCGTCGACCTCGGTCCGCGGCTCGAGGTGGCCCGGTTCAGCCCGGCCGCCCAGGCCGCCTACGGTTTCGTCTCGGACCTGTTCACGGTCCTCTACGACCACATGCCGGTGTACGCCACCGAGCCCACCGCCGAGGAGAGCGCCGTCGTGGCCCCCTTCCTGCGGGCCGGCGACCGGTCGTCCTGGACGGCCGCGCCCGTCTGGCAGACCGAGGTGCTCGGCGCCGTCAGCGCCTGATCCCAGCACGACCCCGATCGACCGTCGCACTCGTCCTCTCACCGAGTCGCGATCCCGCGGACCGCACCGGCGCACCGGCGCGGTCCGTCTTCCCCGAGATCCCGACCCGACGACAGGAGTCACCCGGTGTCCGAGCCGTTGCGCAGGTCCCACCCCCCACTGGTCTTCGGGGGCATGACCGAGGACGAGGCGTGGGCCTCGACCCCCATCACGCTGCGGGACCGGGTGCACTTCCGCACCGAGCGGGAGCTGCCGCTGGCCGAGTTCCGCCAGGCGCTGCCCGCGGGCACCACGGTGACCCTCGACGAGGGCGAGGGGCTGTACCGGGTGGACGGCGACGCGGGCGATGCCGCCACGCTGTCGGCGCTGGTGAAGAACTGGTGCGCCGTCGAGGGCCACCGCACGATCGGGCTGCGGGCCGAGACCGGCGTCCGGCGCCGGGCGCCGCGCGACCTGCCCCCGCAGTTCCTCGCCGACCTGTGCCGGCACTACGGACCGGTCAGCCTCAAGCGGCTGCAGCGGAACATGAGCACCATCCGGCTGCACATCCCGGACAACGACGACGTCGTCCAGCAGGTCAGCGAGTGGGTCCTCAAGGCCGTCGCGCAGTACGACGAGACCAAGGGCGTGCCCTTCGGGGCCTTCCTCGCGACCCAGCTGTCCAAGTGGGTGCACGACCTGGGCCGGGCCGCGTTCGGCCGGACCGCCACCGACACGGAGAACAAGCAGCAGAAGGCCATCGCCTCCTTCACCACCGAGCACCAGCGCCGCCCCACCGAGCGCGAGCTGGCCGAGCTCCTGGGCCAGAGCGTGGCGGTCCTGCGCAAGAACGCCCAGTCGGTCGCGACCCTCAACGGGCTGCGCAACCTGCAGTCGCTGGACGGCGTGCCCGACGGCGCCGACCACCTGCTCCCCGACACCGCCCAGGCGCCCGACGAGATCCTCGGGGAGGCCGAGCAGACGCTGCTGTCCCACGCGCTGACCGCGGCCTGCGCGCCCGACGTCACCGCCCGGCCCGACCAGCGTGCCGGCCAGCCCAACGTCCTGGGCTGGGTCACCTGGTACCTGACGACGTGGGGCGGGCAGACCAAGACGCAGCTGTCGGCCGACCTCGGCACGTCGGTGCGCAACATGAACGTGCACGCCGACCGGGCCGAGCGGGTCCTCAAGGACCGCCTGCTCGAACTGGCCGGGTGACTCGGATTGATGAGGTCCTCCTGCTGCCGATAGATGAGGTCAGTGGGACGGAAGCGCCGCGAGGGGCCGTCCAGGGACGCAACGGGAGCGTGGCCGCGATGTCGATGGTGTTCGAGCAGGAGACCCGGGTCGTCCTGGTGCCGCACTGGCTGTCGGCGGCCGACCGCGACGCCCTCGCCGCTGCGCTGGAGACCGCGCTCGAGCGGGCCGACCTGCCCTCGAGCACCGCGGACCGCCTCGTCGACGTCCTCACCGAGCTGCACGTGGCCCGGGCCCGCGACGTGGTCTGGCCGTCGTCGGCCGCCCGCGTACGCCTGGTGACCGGCTGGGACCCCGACACCCTCCCCGTGCGGCTGTCGGCCATGGAGCTCGCCTGCACCCTCAGCCTGCCCGAGCTGCCGGCACCGGTGCGCGCTGCGCTCACCGGTGGCCGCAGCGTCTGACCCCCGCTCGATGTCGACCCTGGGCGCGGCCCTCCGGTTGCTGCCCCGGCTGGACCGCCGGACCTGCGACCTCGGCGACCTGGTGGACGCCGCCCGGCTGCTGGTCGCGGCCGGTCGCCCGGGCCTGCGGCTGGTCCTCGACGAGGACGACCCGCGCCACCCCGCGCTGGTGGTCGAGGAGGAGGAGCGCTCCCGGCGCACCGACCTGGGCGACCTGGCCGGCGGGATCGTCGGCAGCCAGCTCGACCTGGGCCCCGCCGGCCTCGCGGCCGCGCTCGACCGCTGGCTCGACGAGCGCCCGGTCACCGACGCCGAGGCCGCCCGCCGCGGCATCGCCGTCCTCGGGTGGGCCGGTCCGGCCGGTGACGAGCTCGCCTGGCAGGTGGCCGTGCAGCGGCGCACCGGCCTGATGGCCTGGACCCCGCACCCGTTCACCGCCGTCCTCGACGTGCTCTCCGTGCAGGAGGCGGCCCGCGCGCGGGCTGCCGACGTGGTGGTCCGCTGCACGGCGGAGGGCCCCGTCCTCCTGCTGGACGCCGACCAGCCGCACCTCGCCACGGCCGCGCTCAGCGCGCCTGAGCAGGTCCTGGCCCGGGCCGCGGCGCTGGGCCTGCGGCTGTCCGACGGCAGCGTCGTCATCACCCCCGGCCGGCCGGTCGCCTGGGCCGGTCAGGCCGTCGCGCAGCGGTTGGCCGGCGAGACGGTCGAGCCGTGCGCCGTCCTGCGCTGGCGCGAGCTCTCGAACCTCCCCTGGTCCTGAGCTAGGGCCTCCGCTCAGCTGCGGAGGGCGCCGAACTCCCAGTGCCAGGGCTCCGGGTTCTCCCCGGTCGCCTGCGCCCAGTCCGGGTGCACCCAGCCGAAGTGGCCGGCGTAGGTCGCCATCCACTGGTGCTGGGCGGTCCCGAACCCGTTGACCCCGCCGCAGAGGTCCACCGCCAGGCCCCAGCCGTGGTTCGAGGTACCGGGGATCGCGGTGATGCCGGGCTTGCGGCTGTGCGCGTCCTGCTGCGCGCCGAAGGAGCGGTAGGAGTCGGTGATGCACAGCGGGGTGCCGAAGGCGCGCTGGTAGGCCTGCGACAGCGCGGTGTAGGCCGCGGCCGCGTCGCAGCGCAGCAGCTGCCCGCCGCCGATCGGGCACAACGTCGAGGTCGGGATGCGGCCGTTGGACCACCCGCCCCAGGCCGGGTCGACCGGTGCGGCCGTGACCGGGGCCGAGGGCCCCCCGCAGGTCGCCGGCAGGGTTCCGGTGCCCGGGGGCAGGGCGTTGGAGGTGGCCGCGGGCACGGTGACCCGGATGCCGGTGGCGCCCTCGGGGAGGGTCGACACGACGACCTGGTGCGCGGCGGCCGAGGCCGTGACGACGAGACCGGCGCCCACCGAGATGCCGACGTCGTCCAGCCCGGTGAGGTCGTCGACCCCGAAGACCAGGTCGCCGGCCTGCAGCCGGTCGCCGGGCACGACGGACCCGCCGGTCCACTGGGTGGCCAGGTCGGCGCCCAGGGCGGTCCCGGCGGCGGTCCAGACGGTGTCGGCGAGGCCGGCGCAGTCCACGCCGGTCGTGCTGGTGCCGCCGGCCAGGTAGGGCGTGCCCAGCTGGGCGAAGGCGAAGCTGACCGCCGCGGCGGCCTCGGCGGAGGGCACGGGGACGACGGCGCCGTCGACGACGCCCGCGGCCACGCCGGGCACCGGGGCACCGGAGGCGTCGCGGGCCGGGGTCAGGCCGCCGGGCAGGTCGCCGTCGCGCAGCTGCTGGGCCGTCGGCAGGGTGATCCCGGCCGCGGTGAGCGCCGCCAGCCGGGCCTGCCAGGCGGCGCGGGCGGCGCCGTCGATGGCCTGCTGGTCGGCCGACGAGGGGCCGACGGTCAACCCGGCCAGGGCGACGGTCACCACCGGGTCGAGCGCGGTGGCCCGGTCGCGGGCAGCGGTGGTCACCTCGGCGACCTGCCGGCGGGCGGCCGCGAGGACCGCCTCGGCGGTGGCCACCCGGCCGGCGGCCGCCTCCGCGGTGCGCGCGGCCGACTGGGCCGTGACGGTCAGCCCGGCCAGCTGCTGCCCGGTCCGCTGCGCCGCGACGGCGAGCGACCCGGCGACGGCGGGGTCGGTGCCCGCCGGGTACCCGGCGGCGACCGCCCGGTCGACGGGGGTGCCCTGGTACAGCGCGCCGGCACCGGTGCCGACGGCGGTCCGGGCGGCGGCCAGGTCGGCCTGCGCGGTGGTCTGCGCGGCGCGCGCGGCGGCCAGCTCGGTCTCGGCTGCGGACACGGCGACCCGGGCGGCGTGCAGGTCGGTGGTGGTGGCGGTCAGGTCGTCGCGCAGCTGGGTCGCGGCGGCCGCGGGGTCCAGGGCGACGGAGGCGGCCGCCGGGGTCTCCGGCTGCACGCCGGACATCACGACGGCGGCGACGAGGACGACGGCCAGGGCGCCGCCGATCGCGCCGGTGCGGTGGGTCCAGCGGACGACCGCGGCCAGGCGCCGGGCGCGGACGTCGGCCTTGCGCTGCGCCCGGGCGGCCAGTGCCTGCCGGCGGGCCGCCGCCCGCGCGCGGGCGCGGGCGCGGGCGAGCTCCTCGGGTGTCCGGGTCGCCGGCCGCGGGGCGGCCGGTCGCCGGGCAGGGGCAGGCGAGCGCGCTGGCACGGTGCTCCCCCCGGCACCCGGCCGCGCCCGCGCCGGTGGCGGGCGGTCGGTCGACCGGTGTCCACGGAGGGGATCGGGACGTCGACGGCACCGGTTGAGGCGGCTACCCCGCCCGGGAGCTCGCTCTCACCCGTCCGGGGGAGCCCACCACGCACCGTGCCGGTCGTGCAGCCCGATCCGGACGGTGCCGCCGTCCGCGGTGGTCACGACCAGCTCCACCGCGACGACGGTGCGTCCGTCCGGGTCGGGCAGCAGGCGCCCGGAGGCCAGCGGCACGGGCGGCACGCGGAAGGTGTCCCCGTCGTCCATCTGTCCTCCGGGGCCGGCTCAGCGCTGGTCGAGCGGGACGAACGCGCGCTCGGTGGGGCCGGTGTAGAGCTGCCGCGGACGGCCGATCTTGGTGGCCGGGTCCTCGATCATCTCGCGCCACTGGGCGATCCAGCCCGGCAGCCGGCCCAGGGCGAACAGCACGGTGAACATGCGAGTGGGGAAGCCCATGGCCCGGTAGATCAGGCCGGTGTAGAAGTCCACGTTCGGGTAGAGCTTGCGCTGCACGAAGTAGTCGTCGGTGAGCGCGACCTCCTCGAGCTGCCGGGCGAGGTCGAGCAGTTCACTGTTGCCGCCGAGCTTGTCCAGCACGGAGTCCGCGGTGTTCTTCACGATCGCCGCGCGGGGGTCGTAGTTCTTGTAGACCCGGTGCCCGAAGCCCATGAGCTTGACGCCGGGCTCCTTGTCCTTGACCCGCTTCACGAAGGCCGGGATGTTGCCGCCGTCGGCCTTGATGCCCTCGAGCATCTCCAGCACCGACTGGTTGGCCCCGCCGTGCAGCGGGCCGAACAGCGCGTTGATCCCGGCGGAGACCGAGGCGAACAGGTTGGCGTGCGAGGAGCCCACCAGCCGCACCGTCGAGGTCGAGCAGTTCTGCTCGTGGTCGGCGTGCAGCACGAAGAGCATGTCCAGCGCCTTGACCAGCTCGGGGTCCAGGTCGTAGGGCTCGGCGGGGAACCCGAAGGTCATGCGCAGGAAGTTCTCCACCAGCCCGAGGGAGTTGTCCGGGTAGAGGAAGGGCTGCCCGACCGACTTCTTGTAGGCGTAGGCCGCGATCGTCGGCAGCTTCGCCAGCAGGCGGTAGGTGCTCATCTCGACCTGGTCGTGGTCGAAGGGGTCCAGCGAGTCCTGGTAGAAGGTCGACAGGGCGCTCACCGCCGACGACAGCACCGGCATCGGGTGCGCGTCGCGGGGGAAGCCCTTGAAGAACTGCTTGAGGTCCTCGTGCAGGAGGGTGTGCCGACGGATCTTGCCGTCGAACTCCTCGAGCTGCGCCGGGGTCGGCAGCTCGCCGTGGATGAGTAGGTAGGAGACCTCGACGAAGCTGGCCTTGCCGGCCAGCTGGTCGATCGGGTATCCGCGGTAGCGCAGGATCCCGGCGTCGCCGTCGATGTAGGTGATCGCCGAGCTGCAGGCCGCGGTGTTCACGAACCCGATGTCCAGCGCCACGTTGCCGGTGGTGGCCAGCAGCTTGCTGGTGTCGAAGCCGTCGGAACCCTCCGACGCGGCGCGCAGGGGGAACTCCAGTTCACCCCCCGGGTAGTGCAGCGTGGCCGGACCGGTTACCTCGGTGTCTGCTGTGGCGCTCATCGAGTCAGGACGCTACCGACTCGGGGATGCCGCGGCACCACCGAGTCGGCAGCGGGTGTCACGGGTGGGTCATCGACAGCACGTCGAGGGCGGCGTCCAGCTGCTCCTCGGTGAGCTTCCCCTGCTCGACGTAGCCACGCTCCACCACGACCTGGCGGATCGTCTTCTGCTCCTTCAGCGAGGTCTTGGCCACGATCGCCGCCTCCTCGTAGCCGATGTACTTGTTCAGCGGCGTGACGATGGACGGCGAGCTCTCGGCGTAGGTGCGGCACTGCTCGACGTCGGCGGTGATGCCGTCGACGCAGCGGTCGGCCAGCAGCCGGGAGACGTTGGCCAGCAGCCGGATGGACTCCAGCACGTTGCGGGCCATCAGCGGCAGCGTCACGTTCAGCTCGAAGGAGCCCGTGGTGCCGGCGAAGGTGACCGCGGCGTCGTTGCCGATGACCTGGGCGGCGACCTGGATCGCGGCCTCGGGCAGGACCGGGTTCACCTTGCCGGGCATGATGGAGGAGCCGGGCTGCAGGTCGGGCAGCGCGATCTCGCCCAGACCGGTGCGGGGGCCCGAGCCCATCCAGCGCAGGTCGTTGCAGATCTTGACCAGCCCGACGGCGATGGTCTTGAGCTGGCCGGAGGCCTCGACCAGGCCGTCGCGGGAGCTCTGCGCCTCGAAGTGGTCGCGCGCCTCGGTCAGCGGCAGCTCCATCTCGGTGGCCAGCCGCTCGATGATCGCCGCGGCGAACCCGGGCGGGGTGTTGATCCCGGTGCCCACCGCGGTGCCGCCCAGCGGCAGCTCGCCGATGCGGGGGAGCGAGGCCTGCAGCCGCTCCACGCCGTACCGGATCGCCGCGGCGTACCCGCCGAACTCCTGGCCGAGGGTGACCGGGGTGGCGTCCATCAGGTGCGTGCGACCGCTCTTCACCACGGTGGCGAACTCGGTCGCCTTGCGCTCGAGGGAGGCGGCCAGGTGCTCCAGCGCCGGCACCAGGACGACGACGACGGCCCGGGTCGTGGCGATGTGGATCGCGGAGGGGAACACGTCGTTGGAGGACTGCGACGCGTTGACGTGGTCGTTGGGGTGCACCGACAGCCCGGAGGCCTCCGACGCCAGCGTCGCGATGACCTCGTTGGTGTTCATGTTCGACGAGGTCCCCGACCCGGTCTGGAACACGTCGATCGGGAAGTGGTCGTCCCAGTCCCCGCGGGCCACCTCGGCGGCGGCGGTGCCGATGGCGGCGGCCACGTCGTCGGGCAGCACGCCGAGCGAGGCGTTCACCGCGGCGGCGGCCCCCTTGATGGCGGCCAGCGCACCGATCAGCTCGCGCTCGATCGGGGTGCCGCTGATCGGGAAGTTCTCCACGGCGCGCTGGGTCTGCGCACGCCACTTGGCGTGGGCCGGCACCCGGACCTCGCCCATGGAGTCGTGCTCGATGCGGAAGTCCTGCTCGGTGGCCACGCTGCTCTCCCGGGGAACGTCGGTCGGTTCGGCACCGACCCTAGACAACCGGCCGGGGTGCCCGTGCCGCAGGCACTGGTGGACCGGTCACCGGTTGCCTACGCTGCGCGGCGACGCCGATCGAGGAGCACCGCCATGTCCCAGCCCCCGTACCCCCCGAACGACGGATCCCCGCCGCCCTACGGGCAGCAGCCCGACCCGTACGGGCAGCAGGGCCAGTACGGGCAGCCGCAGTACGGCCAGCCCGACCAGTACGGGCAGCAGGGCCAGTACGGGCAGCAGCCCCAGTTCGGCCAGCCCGACCAGTACGGCCAGCAGGGCCAGTACGGGCAGCCGCAGTACGGGCAGCCGCAGTACGGCCAGCCCGACCAGCAGTTCGGCCAGCAGCCCTACGGCCAGCAGCCGCCGAAGAGCAAGGGCCCGCTGATCGCCCTGGCCATCGGCGCGGTCGTGGTCGTGGCGGCGATCGTCGTCGGGCTCGTGCTGTTCCTCGGTGACGACGACGACTCCGGCACCACCGCCGCACCCACCTCGACCTCGGCCTCGTCGTCGGCTGCCTCGTCCTCGAGCTCGTCCGGGTCGTCGTCCAGCTCGTCGTCCGGCGGCGGGTCCGGCGGCGGGTCCGGGTCGGTGCCCGAGGGGACCGCCCCCAGCGGCCTCGGGGACGACGCGGAGCTCGACCAGCTGGCGGAGCAGTGCTTCGCGGAGGACTGGGCGGCCTGCGACACGCTGTGGCTGACCTCCGACGTCGGCTCGGACTACGAGACCTACGGCGAGACCTGCGGCGGGCGCAACGACCCGTCCGCGGGACAGTGCGCGTCCACCTACGGGGACGGCAGCGGCGGCTCGTCCGGCGGGGACATCCCGCCCCCCGGCGCGAGCCCGGACGGACTCGGCACCGATACGTCGCTGAACGCGCTGGCCAGCAGCTGCTACGGCGGCTCGATGAGCGACTGCGACTCGCTCTACTTCGCCGCCTCCGCGCCCGAGCAGCAGGTCTACCGGGACTACGGCGACTCCTGCGCCGGCCGGCAGGCAGTCGGGACCGGCGTCACCTGCCGGACGGCGTTCCCCGGCTGACCCCGGCCGCGCGCGGGCTCCGTCGCCGTCGGTAGGTCACCGGACGGTCACGGGAAGTGGCCACCGGAACCGAGGAGTCCACCGCATGTCGCAGCCCCCCTACCCGCCCGCCGACGGTCAGCAGCCGTGGGGTGGTGACCAGTACGGGCAGCAGCCCCGGTACGGCCAGCCGCAGTACGGGCAGCCCGGGTACGGCCATCCCCAGTACGGGCAGCAGCCGCAGTACGGGCAGGACCAGTACGGGCAGCAGCAGTACGGGCAGCAGCAGTACGGACAGCAGCCGGCCTACGGTCAGGCGCCCTACGGCCAGCCGCCCAAGGACAACAAGAACACGATCATCGCCGCGTCGATCGCCGCTGTCGTGGTGATCGCGGCGATCGTGGTCGGCCTGGTGGTCTTCCTCGGCGGGGACGACGACGACACCACGACCACGGCGCCCACGAGCACCGCGGCGTCGACCAGCTCGTCGTCCTCCAGCTCGTCGTCCTCCGGCTCGTCGTCCTCCAGCTCGTCGTCCTCCAGCTCCTCGTCGGCGAGCAGCTCGTCGGACGACGGCGACATCTACGGCACCATCGTCGAGGGCACGCCCACCTCGCCGGACGGTCTCGGCGACGACCCCGAGCTCGACGGGTACGCGCAGCAGTGCTTCGACGGCGACGTCGAGGGGTGCTACGACCTGTACTTCGGCTCGGACATCGGCTCGGCCTACGAGATGTACGCCGAGAGCTGCGGCGGGCGGGTGCCCTACACCGAGCAGTCCTCGGTGTTCGACTGCTCGGACTTCTGACCCCCCACGACCGACGACGGCCGGGTCCCCCCGCGTGGGGGGCCCGGCCGTCGTCGCGTCGTCGATCAGTAGGGCGGGTCGCCCGCCGAGAGCTGGTTGAGCTTCTCGAGGGAGTGCAGGCTCTCGATGGCCCGGATGGTGCCCGACCGGGAGCGCATGACCAGCGACTGCGTGGTGCACCCGCCCGAGCGGTACTGCACGCCGCGCAGCAGCTCGCCGTCGGTGATGCCGGTGGCCACGAAGAACACGTCGCCGCGGACCAGGTCGTCGATGTCGAGCACCCGGTCCAGGTCGTGGCCGGCGTCGATGGCCTTCTGCTTCTCCTCGTCGTCCTTGGGCATGAGCCGGCCCTGCAGGGCGCCGCCCATGCACTTGAGCGCGCAGGCGGTGATGATGCCCTCGGGCGTGCCGCCGATGCCCAGCAGCAGGTCCACGCCGGTGCCCTCGCGGGCCGCGGCGATGGCGCCGGCGACGTCGCCGTCGGAGATGAACTTGATCCGGGCCCCGGCGTCGCGGACCTCCTGGGCCAGCTTCTCGTGCCGGGGGCGGTCGAGGATGACCACGGTGACGTCGGCCGGCCAGGCCTTCTTCGCCTTGGCCACGCGGCGGATGTTCTCCTTCACCGGCAACCGGATGTCGACCACGTCGGCGGCGATCGCGCCGGTGGCGATCTTGTCCATGTAGAACACGGCCGACGGGTCGTACATCGCGCCCCGGTCGGCCACCGCGAGCACCGAGACGGCGTTGGGCATGCCCTTGGCCATCAGCGTCGTGCCGTCCACCGGGTCGACGGCGACGTCGCACTCGGCCCCGGTGCCGTCGCCGACCTCCTCGCCGTTGAACAGCATCGGGGCCTCGTCCTTCTCGCCCTCCCCGATGACGACGGTGCCGCGCATGCTGACGGTCTGGATCAGCGCCCGCATGGCGTCCACCGCCGCGCCGTCCCCGCCGTTCTTGTCACCGCGGCCCACCCAGCGACCGGCGGCCATCGCGCCGGCCTCGGTCACCCGGACCAGCTCCATGGCGAGGTTGCGGTCGGGGCGGATGCCCGTGGGCGGCGTCTGCTCGTGGAAGGCGGAGTGGTAGGTCGGGACCGGACCGTCCGGGACGGGCAGGGACAACGAGGACCTCCTCGGGAGGCCGCCGCGCCGGTGGAGCACCGCCGGGCGACGGGATGGGGGAGCGCTGCTGCGATCCTAGGTGCATGGCCGACACCGCACCCCAGGGTCAGCAGGCTCCCGACGCCACCCAGGCCGCGGTCGTCCGCACCTCGGCCGACGAGCGCGCGGCCAAGTTCACCGCCGCCAACATGGTCCGCTCGCTGCTCCCGCTGACCGTGATCGTGCTGGCCCTGGTGGGTCTGGTGGCGCTGCGGCAGAACTCCGCCGACCCCGTCCGCCCCGTCGAGATCCAGTCCGGCATCCAGCTGGCCGCCGCACGCGCGAGCTACCCGCTGCTGGTGCCGCTGGACCTGCCCGAGGACTGGCGGCCCACCAGCATCCGCACCGACGCCGGCGCCGCCACCGAGGACGGCGACCCCGTGACCCTGGCCATCGGCTGGGTCACCCCGGACGAGGAGTACGCCGGCTACGTCGTCGGGGACGACCCCCGGGCCGACGACCTCGACACCGTGCTCAGCGGTGCCGACGAGGTCGGCACCGTGCAGATCGCCGGCCGGGACTGGACGCAGCTGACGACCTCCCGGGAGGAGACCGCCTACCGGCTGGACGCCGGCGACGACGTCGTCGCGGTGGTCACCGGCTCGGCCTCGGACGACGAGCTGCGCACCCTGGCCGGCGCGGTGACCGTCTACTCCGCCGGCTGACGGAGGGACCCCGCCCAGCCCTCCGCTCGCAGGCTCGCGAGGGAACCCGGGACGGGGCCGCACAGGCGTCAGTCGTCCTGCGGGCTGGCTCTCTGCAGGCGCTCGCGGGCGGCGTCCAGCCAGTGCTGGCAGACCCCGGCCAGCTCCTCGCCGCGCTCCCACAGGGCCAGGGACTCCTCGAGGGTCAGCCCGCCGCCCTCCAGCTTCCGGACGACGTCGGCGAGCTCCTCGCGGGCGTCCTCGTAGCTCTGGGTCGGCGGTGCGTCGTCAGGTGTCCCGGGCGTGCTCACGGTTGCCCATCCTGCCGGTCGACGCGCACCGGGATGCGACCGCCGGCCACCCGCACCGCGAGCGCCTGGCCGTCGGCCACGTCGTCGGGGTCGCGGACGAGCCCGCCGTCCGCGGTCTGCACCAGGGCGTAGCCGCGCTCCAGGGTGGCCTGCGGGGAGAGCGTGGTGACCCGGGCCCGGGCGTGCTCCAGGTCCCGGACGGCCAGGTCGACCCGGTGGACCAGCGTCCGGGTCGCCCGGAGCCGGAGTGCCGCGACGTCGTCGTCCCGGCCGGCCAGCAGCCGCTGGGGCTCGGCGATCGCCGGCCTGCTGCGCACCTGGTCCAGCCAGCGCTGCTGCTGGTCCAGCCGGCCGGTCACCAGGGCCAGCGCCCGGGCGCGCAACCCGTCGACCAGCCGGCGCTGCTCGCCGATCTCCGGGACCACCCGGTGCGCGGCATCCGTGGGGGTGGCCGCCCGGACGTCGGCCACGTGGTCGACCAGCGTCGTGTCGGTCTCGTGCCCGACGGCGGTGACCACGGGCGTGCGGCAGGCGGCGATCGCCCGCACCAGGCCCTCGTCGGAGAAGGGCAGCAGGTCCTCCACCGACCCGCCCCCGCGGGCCAGCACGATGACGGCCACCTCGGGGTCGCGGTCCAGCCGCTGCAGCGCCGCCATGACCTCGCCGGCGGCCGAGGGCCCCTGCACGACGCAGTGCTGGACGGCGAACCGGACAGCGGGCCAGCGCCGCCGCGCGGTGACCAGGACGTCGCGCTCGGCGGCGCTGTCCTTGCCGGTCACCAGCCCGACGACGGCGGGGGCGAAGGGCAGCGGTCGCTTGCGGACGGCGTCGAAGAGCCCCTCGGCGGCCAGCAGCCCGCGGATCCGCTCGATCCGGGCCAGCAGCTCGCCCAGGCCGACCGCCCGGATCTCGGTGGCCCGCAGCGAGAACGACCCGCGGGCGATGTAGTAGTCCGGCCGGGCCCGCACGAGCACCCGGGCACCCTCGGTGAGCGCCAGCCCCGGCCGGTCGGCGACGTCGCGCGGGCAGGTGACGGGGACCGACAGGTCGGCCGCGGTGTCCCGCAGGGTGAGGAAGACCGTCGCCGCCCCCCGCCGGGAGAGCTGGGCGACCTGGCCCTCCACCCACACCTCGCCGAGCCGGCCGATGTACTCGGCGACCTTGCGGGCCACCGTGCGGACCGGCCACGGCTGCTCGGCGGAGGAGGGGGCGGTCACGGGTCGAGCCTGCCAGGTGCCGGCCGCGGCGGCTGCCAGCCCGCTCCCAGGCCCCGGCCAGGACCGGGGTGCAGCCTGCTGCGGTGCGGGTGCGGACGTGGGGTGGACTGGTCGGTGCGGTGGTGGTCGCCGGGGTGCTGGTCGCCGCCGGTGTGGTGCCCTGGGTGCTGGTGGCCGACGCGGCCGGGCAGGCGGTCGGTGACCGCCAGGGGCCGCTGTCGGCGGCCACCGTGGCCGAGGTGACCGATCAGCCCCTGCCGGCGGTGACCCAGGTGCTCGCCGCGGACGGCTCGCTGATCACGGACTTCTACGACCGCGACCGGGTACCGGTCGCCGCCGACGCGATCGCGCCGGTCATGGGCGCCGCGCTGGTCGACGTGGAGGACTCCCGCTTCTACTCCCACGGCGGCGTGGACCCGATCGGCACGCTGCGGGCCCTGGTGGCCGACCTGTCCTCGGGCGGGGCCGCCCAGGGCGGGTCGACGCTGACCCAGCAGCTGGTCAAGCAGGTGCTGCTGCAGGACGCGACCACGACCGCCGGGCAGCAGGCGGCCACCGCCGACACGGTCGCCCGCAAGCTGACCGAGGCCCGGCTGGCCCTGGCGGTGGACGCCCGGCTCAGCAAGTCCGAGATCCTCACCCGCTACCTCAACACGGTCTACTTCGGGCACGGGGCCTACGGCGTGCAGGCCGCCGCGCGGACCTACTTCTCGGTCGACGCGTCGGCCCTGACGCCGCTGCAGGCGGCCACCCTGGCCGGGCTGGTGCAGAACCCGTCGGCCGACGACCCGATCGCCCACCCGGACGCGGCGCAGGCCCGCCGGGACGTCGTCCTGCAGCGGATGCACGACCACGGCGACCTGGACGACGCCGACCTGGCCGCCGACACGGCCGCCCCGGTGGCGACCACGCCGACCGCAGCGCCGCCGCAGGGCTGCGCACAGGCGCTGGGCGGCGGGTTCTTCTGCAGCTACCTCCGCACCTACCTCACCGGCACGCTCGGCCTGACCGACGCCGAGCTCGACGGCGGTGGGCTGACCATCCGCACGACGCTGGCGCCGGGCGTCCAGCAGGCCGGCGACGCCGCCGTCGTCCGCACGGTGCCGCGGGACAGCTCGTTGGCCGCGGTCTACGACGTCGTGCAGCCCGGCACCGGGCACGTGCTGGCGATGAGCGTGAACCGGACCTACGGCTGCACCGGGGACGGGTGCACCTCGGTGGACCTGCCGACGGCGGCCGCCCGCGGGTCGGGATCGACCTACAAGCTGTTCACCGCGGCGTACGCCCTCCAGCACGGCTACACCGCATCGTTCACCCAGACCACCTCGGACCCGTACACGTCCACGGTCTACAAGCGGGACGGCGGCACCCGGGGCGTGCCGTACACGGTGGGCAACGCCGGGCACTACCCGGCGACGCTCGACCTGGCCGACGCACTCGTCGAGTCCTCCAACACCTTCTTCGTCGGCCTGGAGGACCACCTCGGCAGCGTGGCGGGACCGGTGCACGAGGCGCAGACCCTCGGCCTGGCGTCGCTGACCGACGACGACGCCCAGCAGATCGTCGACGGCGAGCAGGGCTCGTTCACCCTGGGACCGCAGGCGACCAGCCCGCTGGACCTGGCCGACGCCTACGCCACGGTGTTCTCCGGCGGCACCCGGTGCGACCCCACCCCGGTGACCGCCGTCCTCGGGCCCGGCGGCACCCAGCTGGCCGGCAGCGGGGGAGCCCTGGACACCGGGGACCACTGCACGCCCGGGGCGCTGCCGGCGCCGGTGGCCCACACCCTCGCCCAGGTCATGCGCGGTGACGTCGAGTCCGACATCGGCACCGCCTCCCGGGCGCGGGTCTCCGGGCACGACATCGCCGGCAAGACCGGCACCACCCAGGGCAACGTGTCGGTCGCCTTCGTGGGGTCCACTCCCGACTACACCGCGAGCGTGCTGGTGTTCGACCCGGACCAGAACGTCGACGTCGGTGGCTTCGGCGGGGGGAAGAGCGCCCAGATCTGGCACGACGCGATGGCCCCGGTGCTCGCCCAGGGACCGACCCCGGACTTCCCGGCGGCCGACCGGACGGTGCTCGGCGTGCCGGCGGGCGGGGACTGCCCGTTCCGGGAGGGCGACCTGGCGCTGGTCTGCTGAGCGCAGCCGCGCTCAGTCGATGCAGGTGGAGGTGTCGAAGCTGTGGCCGCCGTCGGGCGCCGGATCCGCCGCGACGGGTGCCGAGGGGGGCGCCGTCGGGGCGGCGGAGGGGGTGCTGCCGGGGCCGAGCCCGTCCGTGCCCAGCGTGAGCGTCACCTTGGTCACCGCGGTGGACTCGGCCACCCCGGCCCCGGGCACAGCGGCGGCCACCGCACGGGCGGCGGCCTCGCTGCCGGGCGGGTAGCTGATCGCGGTGAGCGTGGTCGTCGCGGCGGCGTCCCCGGTGACGGTGCCGAAGCCCAGGCCGGCCAGCGCCTGCGCGGCGGTGCCGGCCCGCCCGGCGGCGCCCGTGCCGTTGAGCACCTGGACCTGGACCGTGGTCGGGTCGGCCGGGGTGGCCGCGGTGAAGGCCGGAGGGTCCCCGACCACCGAGTCCACGAAGGCCGGCATGGCCAGCGTGTCGACCGCGACGATCGAGACGTCGTGCCCGTGCACCCGGATGGTCGGCGTGCCGGTGACCGGGATGGTGGTGAACCGGATGCTGCTCGGGCTGGTGTGCGCAAGCCGCTGGGCCAGCGCCAGCAGGTCCAGGCCCGGGTCGGTCTGCACCGCCGCGCCCACCGCCGTGACCAGGCCGTCGAGCCGGGACGGCGACAGCAGCAGACCGCTGGAGGTGATCGCTGCGGCCTCGGCGGACAGGAAGTACTGCTGCCGGACCTCGCGGTCCAGGTCGCCGTGCGGGAGCCCGTGCCGCTGCCGCACGAAGGCCAGGGCCTGGGAGGCGTCCAGCGTGGAGACCCCGGCGGGCAGCTGCAGGCCGGAGTAGCTGTCGTCCACCGGTGCGTCCAGGCAGACCTGCACCGGCCCGAGGGCCTGGGCGACCTGGTAGAAGCCGAGCAGGGAGATCCGCACGACGTGGTCGACGGTCAGCCCGGTCAGCTGCTGCACCGTGGCGACCAGGGTCTGCAGCCCGCCCGCGTCGCCGCCGTCCGCCGCGCCGTCGGCGAACGCCGAGTTGATCTTCGCGGTGTCGTGCCCGGCGATCGGCACCCAGGAGTCCCGCGGGATGGACACCGCGGTCGGTGCGCCGCCGCCGGCGGGCAGGTGCAGCACGATCAGCGTGTCGGTGTTGGTGCTGCCGCCGTCCTCCTGGGTGCCCAGCTCGGCCAGCAGCTCAGGGCTCGCGTCGGCGGGGCGGTGGTCGTCCCCGACCAGCAGGATGTTCTGCGCGGCGTCCTCGGCGGCCGGGGCCTGCCCGGCCGGCAGGGCGTCGACCCGGGTGACGCTCGCGTCCAGGGCCCGGTAGACCTGCCACCCGTAGCCGCTGCCCACCAGCACCGCTGCCGACACCAGCGCCGCCGTCCCGCGCAGCAGGGCGGAGGCGGGTGTCGGCAGGCTCACCGGCCCAGGGTGGGACGTCGTGCTGTGCGGCGGCCGGACGTCGGCTGGGGGTCGTCCGGGAGGTGCAGCGCTCAGCCGCGCTCGCGGGCCAGCTTCTCCTGCCGGTTGCGCAGCAGGGTCAGGAAGGGCGGGCGGGCCTGGTTGGCCTGCTCGTAGGCGAGGAGCTCGTCGACGGTGACCGGCTGGTAGCCGCGCAGCCGGCCGCGCAGCTGGGCGATGGTGAACCCGTCGTAGCCGGCGACCGGCGCCTCGGCGGCGGACTCGTGCACGGCCTCGATGGCCTTCTCGGAGGCGGCGATCATCGCGTCGTCCTCGGCGGCGTCGTCGCTCATGTTCACCGCCAGCTCGTCGACGGTGGAGGTGATCTCGTCGGCGGCCGGGTCGTCGGGGAGGGCGGCCACGTCGACGTCGGAGAAGTCGGTACCGCCCAGCTCGGCGGTGAGCGCGGTGGCCGCGAGCTCCTCGGCGGCCAACGTCTCGTCGGTCAGGTCGTCGTCGCCGACCGCGGCGGCCTCGTCGACCACCAGCAGGGGGGTCTGCGGCTCGTCCTCGACGTCCTCGACGGCGTCGGCGGGGTAGGCGTCGTCGGTGTCGAAGGAGTCCTCGGCGTCCACCGGGACGCGGTCGAAGGCCGAGGCGCGCGAGCCCAGGCCGCCCTCGGCCGGGGCCGGGGCGGGGGCGTCCTCGTCGTCGAAGGTGGCCAGACCCGGCTCGGCGTCGCCGCGCAGGCCGGTGAGGACCTCGTCGCCCCGGGCGACCAGGCCCGAGTACTCCTGCTGCAGCTTCAGGGTCGTCTGCATGGCCAGCCCGATCGCCCGGACGGGCAGGGCGGGCAGGGTCGTCGGCAGCTTGCGCGCCTCGTCGAGGAGGGTGGCGGCCAGCCCGGCGACGGCGCGGACGGGTTCGGGGATCTCACGGGCCATGCCACCAGCGTGCCCCAGAGCACGGCGGATCGCGCTGCGGGGCTGCGGGGGGCTCCTACAGTGGTGGCATGGCTCCTGCTCGCGGACGTGTCCTGCTCGCCGATCCCCGTGGCTACTGCGCCGGGGTGGACCGCGCGGTGATCGCGGTGGAGAAGGCGCTGGAGATCCACGGCGCACCGGTCTACGTCCGCAAGCAGATCGTCCACAACAAGCACGTCGTGGCCACCCTGGAGCGTCGGGGAGCGGTCTTCGTGGAGGAGACCGACGAGGTGCCCGAGGGTGCCGTCGTCGTGTTCAGCGCGCACGGGGTGTCCCCGGCGGTGCACGAGCAGGCGGCCGCCCGCCAGCTGCGCACCATCGACGCGACCTGCCCGCTGGTCACCAAGGTGCACAAGGAGGCCCAGCGCTTCGCCAAGGACGACTTCGACATCCTGCTGATCGGCCACCGGGGGCACGAGGAGGTCGAGGGCACGATGGGTGAGGCGCCCGAGCGGACCCAGCTGGTCGACGGCGCCGACGACATCGCCAACGTGCAGGTCCGGGACCCGGAGAAGGTCGTCTGGTTGTCCCAGACCACGCTGTCGGTCGACGAGACCCTGGAGACGGTGGACCGCCTGAAGGACCGTTTCCCCGGGCTGCAGGCCCCGCCCAGCGACGACATCTGCTACGCCACGCAGAACCGGCAGCAGGCCGTGAAGCAGATGGCCGGGGAGTGCGACCTGGTGCTGGTGGTCGGCTCCACCAACTCCTCGAACTCCGTCCGCCTGGTCGAGGTCGCGCTGGAGGCCGGCGCCCGTGCGTCCTACCTGGTCGACTACGCCTCCGAGGTCGACGAGGCCTGGCTGGAGGGCGTCTCGACCGTCGGCGTCACCAGCGGCGCCTCGGTGCCCGAGGTGCTGGTCGGTGAGCTGCTGGACTGGCTGGGCGAGCGCGGCTACCCCGACGTCGAGACGGTCAAGGCGGCCGAGGAGCGGCTGGTCTTCGCCCTCCCGCACGAGCTCAAGCAGCGCCGGCAGGCCCTGGCCGTGGACACCTCGGCCGACTGACCCCGCCGACGCAGCAGGCCATCACCCGGCGTACCGGGTGGGTGCCTGCTGCGTGGAGGGGGCCGGTCAGCGGCGTGCGACCAGCCGGACGACGGTCAGCACCAGCGCCGCGGCGACGGCGATGGCCATCGCCGGGAAGCCCCGGATGAGCAGGGTGGCGACCGTCGGCAGCGAGAACGTCGCCGAGGGCGCCAGCACGATGTTGGCCACCGCGACGCCCACGAAGACCAGGGGCGGGGCCACGACCATGGTGGCCAGGTCGCGGCGGCGCACCAGCAGGGTGGCGACGGCGACCGAGCCGACGAGGGCGACCGTGGTGATCAGGCCGAGCCCGACGCCGACGTAGGAGTCCGCGGCGGCGCCGGCGAGGGTGACCAGGAAGGCCCCCAGCACGCCGAGGGCGCCCCGGATGCCGCGCTGGGGCGGGGCCGCGCGGCGCGGTGCGCGCTGGCCGTCGCGGGCGCCCGGTGCAGGGCGCGGGTTGCGGGGTGCCCGGGGGTCGGGCTGCTCGTAGGACCACTCGTCGTGGCCACCGCGCTCGGCGGACCGGCTGCGGGGTTGTGGGGACCTAGGACGGGGGACCCCGCCACCGAGGTCGTCCCGGTGGCTGCGCTCGGCTCGCACAGCGTCCTCCCGCCTGGACTCGACAGCACTGACCGGTGCGATCTTGCACCCCCTCGCTCCCGGCAGCACCCATGTGTGGCCGCCGATCGATCGCGTCACGGTAACGGCCGGACCTGTCCGGGAGCTGGAGGTCAGCCGGTGCCGCGCGCGTCGTGCCCCCGGGTGGCGGGGGATGCAGCCGCTCAGCCGTAGCGGAGGTCGTCGCCGGGCCGGTCCTCCACGGGTGGGTGCAGCGCCCGGACCTGGGCCTCCAGGGCCGGCGGCTGCGGCACCGGCGTGGCCGCGACGCCGAGGTCGTCGAACCGGCGGGCGGTGCTGAGCACCGACCGCTCGTAGCTGCCCACGGTGTCGTTGAACCGGCCCACCGCCGAGCCCAGCGCCGAGCCCAGCCGGGTGAGGTGGCCCGACAGCGTGCCGAGCCGGGTGTGCAGCAACCGGCCCACCTCGAGCACCGCCGCGGCGTCGCGGGCCAGCCGCTCGGTGCGCCAGGAGTAGGCCACGGTGCGCAGCAGGGCGAGCAGCGTGCTGGGCGTGGCGATGACGACGTCCCGGCCGAAGGCGTGCTCGAGCAGGCCCGGCTCGGCCTCCAGTGCGGTGGTCAGGAACCCGTCGGAGGGCACGAAGAGGACGGTGAACGGCGCGGCGGAGTCGAACGCCGTCGGGTAGCGGCGGGCGGCCAGCGCCTCGACGTGCGTCCGGAGCTGGCGGGCGTGGTCGGCGACCCGCTGCACCCGGACCGCCTCGTCGGTGGCCTGCACCGCCTCGATCCAGCCGGCGAAGGGCACCTTGGCGTCGACCACCACCTGCTTGCCGTCGGCCAGGGTGACCACCAGGTCCGGCCGCACCCCGGCGCCCAGGTCGTTCACGGCCGCGGGCTGCTGCACGAAGTCGCAGTGCTCGAGCAGCCCGGCGACCTCGACCACCCGGCGCAGCTGGACCTCGCCCCACCGGCCGCGGACGTGCGGGGTGCGCAGCGCGGTGACCAGCGCAGCGGTCTCCTGGCGCAGCTGCGCCGAGGTCTGCCCCACCGTGCCCACCTGCTCCCGCAGCTCGCCGTGCGCGGTGGCCCGGTCGCGCTCGATGCCGGCCAGCAGCCGGTGCAGGTGGTCGAGGGACTCGTGCACCGGCTCGAGTCCGTCGGGCTGCGGCGCGCGCCCGCGCAGCAGGCTCACCAGCCCGAGGGTCACCGCGGTGGCCAGCAGTGCACCGACCAGCAGGCCGAGGAGGAGGGCGGTGACGTCCATGCCCGCAGGGTGCCGGAGGGGTCCGACAGAATCGCTCAGGCGGCGCGGGCGACGTGGGCGGCCTCGTGGTCGAGCAGCCACCGCTTGACCGGCGTCCCCCAGCGGAAGCCGCCCAGCCCGCCGCCGGTGGCGAGCACCCGGTGGCAGGGCACGAAGAGGGCGGCGGCGTTGCGGGCACAGGCACCCGCCGCGGCGCGGACCGCCGCCGGGCGGCCGCAGCGCGCGGCGAAGGCGGCGTAGCTGTCCGGCCGGCCGGCCGGCACCGTCCGCAGCACCTCCCACGCCTCCTGCAGGAACGGCCCCGAGCGCTGGGAGACGACGACGCCGTCGATGGCCGCGACGTCCCCGGCGTGGAACGCGTCGACGACGTCCAGGACGGGCAACCGGTCGGCGGCCGCCACCGCGGCCGGCCGCAGGGAGCGGTGCACCACCGGCACGAGGTCGTCGACGTCGGCGGTCCACCCGCTGGCGAGGACCGCGCCGGAGGCGTCGTCGACCAGCACGGTGAACGGCCCGATCGGGGTGCTGGTGGTGGCGTGCAGTGCGGTCACGACGGGACCTCCGGGGTCGGGTGGCGGGTGAAGAGGGCGGGGGCCGACATCGCCCACAGGTGCGCGACGGCGTAGGAGCGCCAGGGGCGCCAGCGGGTGGCCGCGTCGGCGTCGGAGCTGCCGAGGGCGGTCAGGGACCGGCGCAGCGCCAGGTCGCCGGGCAGCCAGACGTCCGGGTCGCCGAGTCCGCGCAGCCCGACCAGGGCCACGGTCCAGGGCCCGATCCCCGGGACGGCCAGCAGGGCGCGCCCGGCCTCGGCGCGGTCGGCCCCGGCGCCCAGGTCGATCTCCCCGGCGACGAGCCCGCCGGCCAGGGCGTGCACGGTGCGCCGGCGGCTGCCGGTGAGCCCCACGGCGCCGAGGTCGGCATCGACGAGCGCCCCGGGGCGGGGGAAGGCGTGGGTCAGCGTGCCCACCGGCTCGGGCAGCGGCGTCCCGGCCGCGGCCACCACCCGAGCGGTGAAGGTGCGCGCGCCGCCGAGGGACACGTGCTGACCCAGCACGGCGCGCACGGCGCCCTCGACCGCGTCGGGGTGGGTGGGCATCCGCCGGCCCGGTGCCGCGCGGACCAGCCCGGCCAGGGCGGGGTCTGCGGCCAGGACGGTGTCGACGGCGAGCGGGTCGGCGTCCAGGTCCAGCAGGTGCCGGCAGCGGGCGACGGCGACGCCGAGGTCGCGCAGCTCGGCCAGCCGCAGCCGGGCGGTGACCGAGACGCCGTCCGCGGCGGGGGACAGCCGGACGACGGCGGGCCCGTGCGGCAGGTCCAGGACGCGGGAGAAGGTCACGCCGTCCCACTCCTCGAGCCCGGCGACGGCGTGCCCGCCCAGGAAGAGCAGCACCTCGGCGGCGCAGAACGGGGCCCGGGCGGCCAGCCGGAGGGTGAGCCACCCGGACGGGCCGGCGGCCGGGCGGCGGGACCCGCGCAGGGCGCTGGGTGTGGTGGCGAAGACCTCCCGCACGGTGTCGTTGAACTGCCGGATGCTGGCGAACCCGGCGGCGAAGGCGAGGTCGGCGACCGGCAGGTCGGTGGTCTCCAGCAGCACGCGGGCGGTCTGGGCCCGCTGCGCCCGGGCCAGGGCCAGTGGCCCCACCCCGAGCTCGGCGACGACCAGGCGGTGGAGCTGGCGCTCGCTGTAGCCCAGCGCCGCGGCCAGCCCGGCCACCCCGCTGCGCTCGACCTCGCCGTCGGCGATCAACCGCATCGCCCTGGCCACCACGTCGGCCCGGACGTCCCACTCCGGCGACCCCGGCACCGCGTCGGGTCGGCAGCGCCGGCAGGCCCGGAACCCGGCGGCCTGCGCACCGGCCGCGGTGGGGTGGAACTCGACATTGCCGACCAGCGGGGTACGGGCCGGGCACGAGGGTCGGCAGTAGATCCTGGTGGTGCGGACGGCGGTGAAGAACCACCCGTCGAACCGGGCATCCCGGCTGGTCACGGCGCGGTAGCAGCGATCGGCGTCCAGTCCGCGTCCCTCTAGCAGCTCGGTCACGGGATCGAGCATGCCAGCGCCCAGGGCCCAGCTCTGGCGGGAATCGGACACGGTGGTCACCCGGTGGGGAGGCCGAGCCGATAACCCCGGTGTCCGTGTTGTCGAACCTGGTGGGGCCCCGTGCGCGTCGTCGTGTGCCAGAACAAGAACTCCGGCCTGAACCACCACCGGGTGGAGGAGCCGGCGCGCGCGGTGAACGAGGCCGGGGTCGGGGTCGGGGTGACGGTGGTGCAGGGCCTGGCCACGACCATGAGCTCCGGTGCCGACCCGGTCGTGCTCGACGTCGACGACCAGGGCGCCGACGTGGTGGTGCTCCAGCTGCCCAAGACCGTCGAGCTGCTGCAGTGCATGCGGATGCTGCAGGCGCGCGGGGTGGCGGTCGTGGTCGAGATCGACGAGCTCCTCTCCGGCATCCCGTTCGGCCACCCGGGCTTCGGCGTGGCGGGCAACGGGATGGCCCGGCGCGCGGCGGACTGCGCGCGGGAGGCCGACCTGGTGACCGTGTCGACGCCGGCGCTGCTGCAGGAGTACGCGCGGCACGGTCGTGGCGCGGTCGTCCCCAACGCTGTTCCCCGGCGCCTGGCCGAGCTCCCGCCGGCCTACGAGCGGTCGGGCGGCCTGGCCGAGGTCGTGTGGACGGGCAACGTGCTGGGCCAGGCCGACGACCTGCAGGTGATGGGTTCCGGCCTCGAGCAGGCGTTGGTGGCCACCGCCGGGCGCAGCCGCTTCTCGGTGCTGGGGAACAAGCTCGACCTCCAGCAGGCGCTCGGGCTGTCCGCGGACCCGCGGGAGGTCGCGTGGTTGACGGATGTCGACAGCTACGTCCAGGCGCTGGGCGAGCTCTTCGACATCGGCATCGCGCCGATGCGCGACGACCGGTTCACCAGCGCGAAGAGCTGGCTCAAGGTGCTCGAGTACTCCGCCCGCGGCGTGTACGCGGTGCGGTCGGCGACGGCGGAGTACGAGCGGCTGGGCCTGGGCTGGCGGGCCAAGGCGCCCCGGGACTGGGCCAAGGCGATCACCAAGGCGGTGCAGGACCCCGAATGGCGCCGCGAGCAGGCGGCGGCGGCCCACCGGACGGTCCTCGACCAGCACCTCACCGAGCACACCGTCCCGCTGTGGCTCGGGGCGTGGCAGCGGGCGGCGGAGAACCGGGCGACCGCCCTGCGCCGCGGTGCGGTCGCCGTCGGCTGACCCCGCCGGGGCCCCGTACCCTGGTCCGACGTGGCTCTCTCCATCGGGATCGTCGGTCTGCCCAACGTCGGCAAGTCGACGCTCTTCAACGCCCTGACCAAGAACGACGTGCTCGCGGCGAACTACCCGTTCGCGACGATCGAGCCCAACGTCGGCGTGGTCGGCGTCCCCGACGAGCGGATCGCGAAGCTCGCCGAGGTGTTCGGCAGCACCAAGCAGATCCCGGCGACGGTGTCCTTCGTCGACATCGCCGGCATCGTGCGGGGCGCGAGCGAGGGCCAGGGGCTGGGCAACAAGTTCCTGGCCAACATCCGTGAGTCCGACGCGATCTGCCAGGTCATCCGGGTCTTCGCCGACCCCGACGTGGTGCACGTCGACGGCAAGGTCTCGCCCAAGGACGACATCGAGACCATCAACACCGAGCTCCTGCTCGCGGACCTGCAGACCCTGGAGAAGGCCGTCCCGCGGCTGGAGAAGGAGATGCGCAAGGACAAGGACCGCAAGGCCTTGTACGACGCCGCGGTCGCCGCGCAGCAGGTCCTGGACGGCGGGCAGACGCTCTTCAGCGCCGGGGTGGACAGCGAGCCGCTGCGCGAGCTGGGCCTGATGACCACCAAGCCGTTCCTCTACGTGTTCAACGTGGACAGCGACGAGCTGTCCAACGACGAGCTGCTCGCCGAGCTGCGTGCCCTGGTGGCCCCGGCCGAGGCGATCGTGCTGGACGCGCAGACCGAGGCCGAGCTGGCCGAGCTGCCCGACGAGGAGGCCGCCGAGCTGTTGGCCGCCGTCGGCCAGGACGAGCCGGGCCTGCACCAGCTCGCCCGGGTCGGCTTCGCCACCCTGGGCCTGCAGACCTACCTGACCGCCGGCCCCAAGGAGTCCCGGGCGTGGACGATCCCGGTCGGGGCCACCGCGCCGCAGGCCGCCGGGGTCATCCACACCGACTTCCAGCGCGGGTTCATCAAGGCCGAGGTCGTGTCCTTCGACGACCTGGTGGCCGCCGGGTCGATGGCCGCGGCCAAGACCAAGGGCCAGGTGCGCATCGAGGGCAAGGAGTACGTGATGCAGGACGGCGACGTCGTGGAGTTCCGCTTCAACGTCTGAATCGCGGTGGACCTGCAGCTCAGGGGCTTGCGCCAGTCATCTGGTCCGCAGATGGTCCGCAGGGGAGTCCAGCGAGGCCGCCATCAGGCTCTCCGTGGCGGCTCGTGTGCGGTCGTCCGCGTCGGGCCACAGGTGGCTGTAGCTGTTGGGCGTCGCGGTCACCGTCGGGTAGGTGGACCTCGACGTGGGCGCCGAGCATCGGCAGCAGCCGGTCGCACTCGGCTTCGGCGTAGCGGACTCGCCGGCCGAGGCGGACGCCGTTCCGCATCCGGCGTCGCCCGGTCGCGCCCCGGTCCCAGGCGGCTACCTGGAACCGCCGGTGGCGGTCGGCGGGGGTTCGGCCCGGGCACGAGCCACACGCGGACCGGCCCGGGGCCTCGGGGAGCAGGCAGCACGAGGCGCGGCGGGTGAATCTGCTGGTGCCCAGTTCGGGGCCAGGGGAACACCGACTGCGGCGGCGACCGCGGTCGCGGTGGGCGAGGCGTCCAGGCCCACGGCTCGACCGGCCCACAGGAACCGGTTGCCCAGGGCGTCGGTGGCGATGGCCCACAGCGGCCTCTCCCGCATCTGGCCGGCCTCGGCGACCCGCGGCAGGACGTCGCTCGAGGTGACCCGGATCGCGGCACCCAGGGCGGTCACCGGGTCCTCGCCGATCAGCTCGACCCCCGACGTGCCGCCGGTGACGCGGCTGTCGGGGAGCCGGTGCAGGGTGACGTCGTCCACCCGCGGGGACAGTGCCCGGCTTGTCGCGAGCAGCGACGCCGCGGCGGCCACGACGTACCGGTCGGACACCGAGCACCACCACAGCGTGGCCAGCACCCGGAGGTCGTCGGGGCCTGGGACGAGTGGTCCGTGGTGGGCGGCGGGTACCCGTGCCAGGGTGACGGCGAGCAAGTCGGTCATGTGAGTTCTCCGTCCCACATCGTCACGATCCGGTCGGCGTAGGAGGCCAGCCGGGGCCGGTCGTGGCTGACCACCAGCACCGCGCAGCCCTCGTCGGCGGCGGCACGCAGCAGGCTGGCGACCACGGCGGCGCTGTCGACGTCCAGGCTGGCGGTGGGCTCGTCGGCCACCAGCAGTGCCGGTCCGGCGACCAGCGCCCGGACGACGGCCACCCGCTGGCACTGCCCGACCGACAGGGTCCCGGGCAACCGGTCGACGTCGACCCCGGCCAGGCCCACCCTGGCCAACTCCGCGGCCGCCCGCCGCCGTCGGACGGCGCGGCTGGAGCGGCCGGGCAGCGGCTCGGTGATCGTGCGCCACAGCGGCCACCGGCGATCCAGGGAAGCCACCGGGTCCTGGAAGACCGGCATGGCCCAACCGCGGCGTGGGAGCGTCGCCCGGCCCGACGTCCAGGCGTCCTCCCCGCCGAGCTGCACCCGGCCGGCGTCCGGACGTTCCAGGCCGGCGGCCACGCGGAGCAGGGTGGACTTGCCCGACCCCGACCGGCCGACGACGCCCAGCACCTCTCCGGCCCGCACCTGCAGGTCGACCCCGTGCACGGCGGGATGGCCGGCGTAGGACCGGGTCACTCCGCTGAGCACCACCTGCGGCGCGCCGACCGTCGGGGCCGCCACGGTGCGCGGCGGTGGGGTGGATGCGGCCACCAACGCAGCGGTGACCGGGTGCCGGGGTGCGGTGAGAAGCTGGGCCGAGGGGCCGTCCTCGACCACCCGGCCACCGTCCAGCACGACCAGGGAGTCGGTGTGCCGGGCGACGAGGGCCAGGTCGTGGCTGACCAGCAGCAGCGCTCGGCCGGCGTCGGCGACCAGGTCCAGCACGTCGTCGGCGAGCTCGGCGTCCAGGGCGCTGGTGGGCTCGTCGGCCAGGGTCAACGGCGGCCGGTGCGCCGCGGCGGCCACGGTCGTGGCGCGCTGCAGCATGCCGCCGGACCACTGATGGGGGTGCTGGGCGGCCCGCCGGACGACGTCGGTGATCCCGACGTCGGCCAGACGCGCGGTGACTGCGCCCTCGGGTGGGCGTCGGCCGTGGGCGAGCCAGGCCTCGGCGACGTGGGAGGACACCCGGCGCAGCGGGTCGCAGGCGGCGAACGGGTCCTGGGCGACGTAGCCCACCGCGGTGCCCCGCAATGCCCGCAGCTCCCGCTCGGGTCGCCCGAGCACCTCGGCGCCGCCGACCCGGATCGAGCCGGCGACGTGGGTGCCGCGCGGCAACAGGCCCAGGACGGCCCGCACCAGGGTGGTCTTGCCGCACCCGGAGGTACCGACCAGGCCGACCCGGCCGCCCTCGGGAACCACCAGGTCGACGCCGACCAGGCAGCGGTAGCCATCGGGGTAGGTGACGGTCAGGCCGCGGACCTCCAGGGCGTTCACGCGCGGGTCCCCGGGTCGGTGACGTCGCGCAGCGCCTCGGACGGCAGGGTGGCCGCCAGCACGGTGGCGACCAGTCCGAGGCCGGGGCCGATCAGCTGCCACGGCGCGAAGGCCAGGGTGTCCCGCGCCGCGGCCAGCATCACACCCCACTCGGCGGTCGGTGGCTGCGCGCCCAGCCCCAGGAACGACAGCCCGGCCAGGGCCAGCACGACCTCGCCGACACCCAGGGTGGCCAGGACCAGCACCTGCGCGGCGGCTGCGGGGAGCACGTGGCCCACCGCGATCCGCAGCTCCCCGACCCCGGCCATCCGGGCGGCCAGGACGTCCGGCCGGGTCAGTGCGGTGCGGGCGTGCACCCGGGCCAGGCGGGCCAGCCCGGCCCAGCCGGCCAGCGTCATCGCCAGCACCAGGTTGCCGAACCCAGGACCCAGCAGCCCCACCACCGCGAGGGTGAGCACCAGGCCGGGCAGGCCCAGCAGCACGTCGGTCAGCCGGGACAGGACGGCGTCCACCCAGCCGCCGAGCACGCCGGCGACCACCCCGACGAACAGGCCGATCAGCGCGCTCAGGGCGGCGACGAGCAACGCGGCGCCCAGCGAGGTGCGGGTGCCGGCGACGGTGCGGGCCAGCAGGTCCCGGCCGGCGCCGTCGGTGCCCAGCAGATGACCGCCACCGGGTGGGGCGACCTTGTCGGTGTAGTCGGGCACGTTCGGATCCACGGTGAGCAGCGGGCCCAGCACGGCGACGAGCACCAGGGCAGCGAGCAGTCCCAGCCCGATCCGGGCGTCCCACCGGGCCAGCAGCCGCGGCCAGACCCCGATGACCGCGACCGGCTGGGGTGAGCCCGCTGGGGTGGGCCGGAGCATCGCGGGCAGCACGCTCATGCCGCCACCCTCGCGCGCAGTCGGGGGTCCAGCGCGGCCGCCAGCAGGTCCAGCGCCAGGCTGACCACCACGTAGAGCAGGACGGCGAGCAGGGTGAAGCCGGTGACCACCGGCATGTCCCGGCCGGTGATCGCCTCCACGGTGTACCGGCCGACCCCGGGCCAGGTGAACACCGTCTCCACGATCGGCGCCCCGCCCAGCAGCGCGGCACTGCCCAGCCCGATCAGGGTCAGGTACGGCGGCAGCGCGTTGGGCAGTTCGTGGACGACGAGGCGGCGGGCGGGGCCGGCACCCCGGGCCCGGCTGACCCGCAGGTGCGCGGCGCCGCGTGCCTCCAGCAGACCCGCACGCAATACCCGGGACCAGCTGGCTGCTGCCCCCAGCGACAGCACCAGCGCCGGCAGGAAGGCCGTGCTCCAGGTGCCGTCGGCGATGACCCGACCCAGCCCTGCCCGGACGACCAGCACATCCAGGACGACGACGCCGAGCAGGAACCCCGGCACCACCAGCACCGCGGTGGACAGCACCCGGGCGACGTGGTCGGGCCAGCCGCCGGGGCGGGCCGCGGCCAGCAACCCCAGCGCCAGGGACAGCACGACGGCGAGCCCGAGGGCCGAGACCGCGAGGATCGCCGTCGCGGGCAGCCGGTCGACCAGCTCGGTGGTCACCGGCCGCCCGGTCCGCCAGCTCACCCCGAGGTCGCCCCGGGTGAGGTCGGTGAGCCAGTCCCAGAACCGCAGCGGCAGGGGCTGGTCCACGCCCAGCTCGGCGCGGACCTGGGCCACGGCCGTCGGCGTGGGGTCCTGCACGCCGCGGGCGGACAGCACCCGGCGGGCGGGGTCGCCGGGGGCGGCGACCAGCAGTGCGAAGGTGAGGATCGCACCGCCGGCCGCCGTCCCCAGGGCCTGACCCAGCCGCCGCAGGGCGGCGCGGGTCACGCCGCGGCGGGTGCGGTGTCCGCGGTCACCCACAGGTTGCTGATCGGGGTCTCGTACCCCGACCACGCCTGGTTGCTGACCACCGCGGGCAGTCGCAACACGGTGGCCGCGAAGTAGCCCTGGTCGTGGATGACGGTCTGGATGCGCTCGAGCAGGTCGGTGCGCTCGGCGTCGTCGAAGCTGACCGACAGCCGGGCGACCAGGTCGTCCAGGGTGGCGTCGGAGACCCCGCCGTAGTTCTCGCTGCCCCCGGTGACCAGCCCGTCGGTGAGTCCCTCGACCGGGCTGCCACCGAAGGAGACCAGGGAGTCCCCGACGATCGCGGCGTCCCAGTCGCTGCCCTCGCGGGCGGCGGTGACGTCGTCGACCTGGCTGACCTGCACGTCGATCCCGACCTCGCCCAGCTGCACCTGCAGGGCCTCGGCCAGGGTGGTCGAGTCCGGCTGCTGCGGGTAGCTCAGCAGCCGCAGGGTCAGCGGGACGCCGTCCCTGGTGCGGGTGCCGTCGGCGCCGGCGCCGGCGCCGGCGGTCCAGCCTGCGGCCTCGAGCTGGTCGGCGGCGGCGTCGAGGTCGGTCTCCTGGGTGTCCACGGCGTAGGGCAGGGACGGGGCGAAGACGCTGGTCGCGGTGTCGGCCAGTCCGTCCAGTACATCCTCGACCAGGGCCCGGTAGTCCACCGCCAGCAGCGCGGCGGTGCGGACGGCGGGGTCGTCCCAGCCGGGGGAGCGGGTGTTGAAGCTCAACGAGAAGGTCGAGCCGGTGGGCTCCCCGGTCACCCAGACCGCATCGTCGCGGCCCTCCAGGGTCTGCTCGATCGCGGTCGGCATGTACAGCGCGAGGTCGGCCTCCCCGGTCTGCACCGCCTGCACCCGCGAGCTGGCCTCGGGCACGAACTTCACCGTCAGCGCACTCAGCGCCGGGGTGCCACCCCAGTAGCCCGCCACCGGGACCAGCTCGGCGGCCTGGTCGTCCAGGCTCTGCACCGCGTAGGGCCCGGTGTACAGGTCGGCGTCCACCAGCGCCGAGGGGGCGTCGCCGGCGGCCAGGTGGTCCTCGTAGCCGGCGACGTCGAACACCGGCACCATCGACTCGTCGGCGAACACGCTGGCCAGGGTCGGCACCGGCCGCGAGGTGGTCACCGTGACCTCGTCCTGCCCCGTCACCTCCGCCGAGGCGAGCGCCGAGGCGCTGGCGAAGCTGTCGACGTTCTCCGCCGTCCAGGTCAGCAGATCGGCCAGGGCCCGGGCGTCGAAGCCGGCGCCGTCGGTGAACGCCACGCCCTCGTTGAGCGTCAGCGTCCAGGTGGTGTCATCGGTGCTCTGCAGGTCCGACAGCACCCATGGCTCCGGGGTGCCCTCGCGGGTCGGGCGCATCAGCAACTCGACGTAGCCGAACTCCGGGCCCCAGAAGGCGTTCTCCAGCGGGTCGAGGTCGTCGATGGCGAAGCTGGTCGCGATCGTCAACGTGGCCGGGGCCTCGGGGTCCGCGGCGGCGTCACCTCCGCCGCCGGTGGTCGCGCAGGCGCTCAACGCCAGTGCGGCGATGGACAGGGCGGTCACGGGCCGGACCTTCGTGGACAGGACAGCACGCAGCGTCATCAGATGTCTCCGCCAGCACCTCGTGGATGACTCCCGATGCCGTGGCCGGTCTCCTGGCTGACAGGTGTCGGTCTCACCCCGCCTTCCCGGACCGCCGACGTGCGGGTCCAGTGGCTGCCTCGGCCCCACGAGTGGGCGAAGGCGAGGAGCGAGACCACCTGATCACAGTGGCGAGGGCCGCGCCGGCATCACACCGGCTTCCCGAGCACCACGGCGGGCGGAACTCGCGAGCCCGCTGGTGCGGGCTCGCTCCCTCAGTCGCCCGAGCCGGACCAGGGGTTCCGAGACCCCCCAGCCGTGACCTCATCGTTATCTCGGGCGAGTCTGCCGACAGCTCGGCCTCGGTGCCCGGCGACGAGACCTGTGCCCACCGGTCCGTGCCCTCCGGGCATCAGGCTCGGCGGCGGGGCTCGGCGTGGCTGACCATGGCGGCCACGAGGTCGGCCCGGGCCCGGGCGACCCGCGAACGGATGGTGCCGACGGGGCAGCCGATGACCTCGGCTGCCTCGCTGTAGGGAAGCCCCAGCAGTTGGGTGAGCACGAAGGCTTCCCGCCGTTGCGGCTCCAGCCGATCCAGGGCATCACGGGCGGCCACCGTGCCGCCGACCTCGTCGGTGACGGCGGGGTGCTCGCCCAGCAGGGACTCCACCTCCTGGCCACCCCCGACGAACACGAGCCTGCGCCGCTGCTTGTAGCGCAGGTGGTCGGCGCACACCCGGCGGGCGATCGACAGCAACCAGGTGCGCAGACTCGACCGGCCCTGGAACCCGGCCAACGCAGGGATGGCCCGCAGGTACGTCTCCTGGGTGAGGTCGTCGGCCGCTTGCCTGTCCACCAGCCGCGAGCACAACCGCCACACGTCGGTCTGCGTGGCGCGCACGAGCGCGGCGGTGGCCGCGACGTCACCCCCCGCGGCCCGCGCCGCCCACACCTCGAGCTGGTCCACGTCCATCCCGTCGAAGTCGGTGAGCGGCGGAACTCAGCCGCCCCCTGCGACGACTACTGAACCATGGACTGCTCGTCGTTCCGTGAATCGCTGTCGGCCCGGATGGACGGCGAGGCCGGTGACCTCCCCCACCGTTGGGTCGAGGAGCACCTGAGCGGTTGCCTGGCTTGCCAGGGATGGTCCGATGCCGCCGTCGAGGCGACCCGCCGGGTCCGGATGGCTCCCGCCGTACCGGTCCCGGACCTCACGATGGCGGTCCTGACCCGGCTGCCCGAGATGGCGGGCCGCGCAGGTCGGTCCAGGTCGTGGGCGTCGACCACGCTGCGCCTGGCCCTCCTGGCCGTCGGGGCTGGGCAGACGGCGCTGAGCCTCCCGGCGCTCCTCGGGGGGGCGGGCACCATGTCGGCCCCGATGCACGTCGCCCACGAGAGCGGCGCCTGGAATGCCGCGCTCGCCTTCGCCTTCGTCGTCGTCGCGGGCCTGCCCAGGCTGGCGGCAGGCGCCTTGCCGCTGCTCGGGTTCTTCACCTCGGTGCTCACCTTCGTCACCGTGCGGGACCTCCTGGCCAGCCAGGTGGGTACTGGTCGTGCCGCCGGGCACCTGCTCCTGCTGGCCGGGACCCTGCTGGTGGCAGCGCTGGCGTGGCACGGGCGTCCACGCGCTTCGGTGCGGTCCGCGGCCGTCGCCCGAGCCCGGTGGCCGGAGCAGCGCTCGCGTGCACCCCGGTGGGTCCTCCGCACCACGGAGGCCCCCGTCCCCCTGCGTCGGGAGCACCAGGTGCAGACGTGAGGATGGGTCCTCCGGGCCGTCTGGGCGGGCTCTCCCCGACGTAGCCCGCCGGGGGGCGCCTGGCCGGGACCCCCGACGCGTGCCCCGCGGCCCGGAGGGGCACAGCTACGACTGAACACCCCACACACCTCCCTCACCACAGAACGAGGCACAGACCGATGCGCAGCACCCACCGGAGCCGCACCCTGCTGGGGGCCGCCCTGCTCAGCGCCTCCCTGCTGTTGGCCGGCTGCGGTACCCCGGCCAGCTCCCCGGACACGGGCGCCACCGCCGACGGCGGCGGCATGGCCGGGATGTCCATGCCACCGGCGCCGGCCACCCTCTCGGCACCCGACAACCCCTACGAGGGCCTCAACCTCGCCACCCCGTTCCAGAAGCCGACCTTCACGTTGACCGACCAGTCCGGTGCCGCGTACGACTTCGCGGCCCGCACCGGGGATGCGCCGACGTTGTTGTTCTTCGGCTACACGAACTGCCCCGACGTGTGCCCCACCACGATGGCCGACGTCGCGATCGCCCTGCAGACCGTGGACCCGGCGGTCGCCGAGCAGGTGCAGGTCGTCTTCGTGACCACCGACCCCGCGCGCGACACCCCGGCGGTCCTGGGTGAGTACCTCGGACGGTTCAGCTCCGGGGCGGCCGCCCCGTTCGTCGGTCTCACCGGCACCCAGTCCGAGATCGACGCGGCACAGCTGGAGGCGGGGGTGCCGCTCGCTGAGGAGGAGGGCCAGCAGCACTCGTCGCTGGTGCTGCTGTACGGCGACGACGGTCAGGCCCACGTCGCCTTCAACGCCGCGGACGGCTCCAGCGCCATCGCACACGACCTGGCTGTGGTCGCCGGTTCCTGACCGTCGCGGCCTCCCGTGGGCCGCGACGTGCCTGCGGTGGGCAGCTGCGGCGCCCCGGGTGGGCCGGTGGCCGCCAGGATGCCGCTGTCCACCATCGCCACCTGGTCGCTGTGGGCCAGGGCGTGATCGAGGTCGTGGAGCACCGCGACCCTGGTCTGGGGAAGGGCGCCCAGCAGCTCCCCGAGCTCGAGCTGGGCGCGGGCCCCGAGGTGGTCGGTGGGCTCGTCCAGCGGCAGGTGGGCGCGTCCTGGCCAGGGCGCAGGCCACCAGCACGCGCTGGCGTCCGCCGCCGGACAGGGTGCCGACCATCCGTCCGGCCAGCGCCTCGGATCCGGTGCGGCGCATCGCTTCGAGCAGAGCGGCGCGGTCGTCACGCACCGGACGCGTGATGACCTCACCGTCGGACGCCGCCAGCCCAGCCATGCTCCAGGCATAGGGCCGCTCCACCGCGGCCCACCACCCCTGGGCGCCCCGCCGGGCGTCACCCTCGGGTGCGACGAGGAGGGTCCACTGCTCACGCATGGTCGAGGACGTCGAGGTCCTTCCGCTACGACGTCGCTCTGCGGTACCGACCCCTCAGTCGGCCCGCTCGCCCAGCAGCACCTCGCGCACCGCCGCCCAGGTGCGGTCGGCGTCCTGCAGCCAGAAGTCGTGCCCGACCCCGGTCACCCGCGCGACGTCCCAGCCGAGTGCCTCCAGGCGCGCCGCCGTCGCGTCCGGGAGCACGGCGCGGGAGTCGTCGGACAGCACGATCGTCGAGGGGACGGCGGGCGGGGCGACCGGCGCCGGGGCGTGGGCGACGTCGCGGAAGACGCGGAGGGCCATGCCTCGGTCGAAGCGCGCGGTCGCCGCGTCGCGGAGCACCGCGTCGGCGGGGGACAGGGCGGGACGGCCCCGGCTGCGCCACTTCTGGGCCAGCGCGGCCACCGCCAGGCTGACCGGGGCGGTGCCCCAGAACAGCCGCCCGGCGAGGCCCGCGGTCGGCAGCCCGAGCCGGAAGCCGGGGTCGAGGTAGACCGCGGATGCCGGGGCCAGCCGCGCGACCGCGCGCTCGAGCACCGAGCCGCCCAGGGAGTGCCCGACGACGACGTCCAGCCCGACCGGCAGGCTCTCGACGAGGTCGTCGGCGAACGCGCGGACGGAGTAGTCCTCGGCCCGGTCGCTGTCCCCGTGCCCGCGGAGGTCGACCGTGGTGACGGCCACCCCGCCCGCGGCGACGAGGCGCTCGGTGAGCCCGCGCCACGTCGCGCCGTCGGCACCGAGCCCGTGGACCAGGGCCACCTGGCGCGGACCCGCGCCGTGGACCTGCGTCGCCAGCTTCACGATGCGCGCGGGCGGGTCGGGCGGAGGGTCGTCATGGGTCCGGACGCTAACCGGGTCCGGGCCGGCAGGGGATGGAGAAGTCCTCCGTGGTCCAGCGGTGCGGGTGGAGGAGTCAGTCGGCCCGTTCGGCGATCAGCCGGTGCAGGCGCAGCGCCACCTGCAGCTCCAGGGCCCGCCCCGGCTCCTTCCACCGCGGCCCGAGCACCTCGGTGATCCGGTCGAGCCGCTGGTACAGCGTGTTGGCGTGGATGTGCAGCGCCTCGCAGGTCCGCGCGTGGTGGCGGGCCAGCTCGAGGTAGGTCTCCAGCGTCACCGCCAGGTCGCGCTGCCGGTCGCGGTCGTGGTCGAGGAGGGGACCGACCGTGGCGCGGACGAACGCCGTGAGGTCGGCGCGACCGGAGCGGCTGAACAGCGACCGGTACAGCCCCAGGTCGTCGGCCGCGGCGCAGGAGCCTGCCCGGTCCAGCGCGATCAGCAGGGCCGCGGTCTGCCGGGCCTCCTCGTGGCTCGCCCGGATGCCCGCGGGACCGCCCGCGCCGGTAGCCAGCCCCGTGGTCGGTGTCGCGACGTCGGCGGCCGACAGCCGCGCCACGGCAGCGCGTGCCTGCTCGACGGGGACGGGCAGCAGCACCACGACCTGCCCGGCGTGGGCGGCGGACCACCCGCGCAGCTCGGCGGCGAGCCGGGCGGCGAACGTCCCGGCCGCGGCGGCACCGACCGGCTCGGCGTCCACCACGGCCACGGTGGACACCGCGTGCAGGTCGATGCCGTTGGCGCGGGCCCGGCGCAGCAGGCTGGCCTCGTCGGCCCCGGAGGAGAGCAGGGCGTGCACGAACTCGCCGCGGGTGCGCAGCTCGGCCTCGGCGACGGAGCGCTCCGACGCCAGCAGGACCGCCACCGTGGTGGCCCCGATCCGGAGCAGGCGCACGGCCTCCTCCTCGGGCACCGTGGTCGGCGCCGCGACCAGGTCGCCGCCGTGTCCCCCCGGCAGCTCGACCGGTACGACGAGCCCGCCCTCGGGGGACGGTCCACCCGCCAGGGTCCGGCCGTCGTGGTCGCGGATCTCCACGACCAGGCCGGCCGACCGGCGCAGCGCCGCCACGACCGCCGGGAGTCCCTCGCCGTGGAGCACGACCTCGTTGAGGACGTCGCGCAGGTCGCTGGCGCGCTCCCGGCTGGCGCTCACCTCCCGGAGCCTGGCGTTGACCGCCCGCAGCTCGGCCGCCGCGGCCCGTTCCCGGTCGAAGAGGTCGGCCGTGCGCAGGGCCAGCGCCGCGTGCGCGGCGAGCCCGGCGAGGAGCTCGACGTCGTGCGCGACGAAGGCCCGGGCCCGGCGCTCGGCGGCGAGCAGGACGCCGAGCGTGTGGTCCCCGACGACGAGGGGGACGCCGAGGATGCCGCCCAGCTGCTCGCTGGTCGCCGCCGAGTCGACGCCGTCGGTGTGCGGGAACCGGTCGTCCTGGAGGTAGCTCACGCTCCACAGCGGGCGCCCCGTCGCCAGGACCTGCCCACCGAGGCCCTGGCCCCGCTCGAGCTCGATGCCGCGCATCGCCGAGCCCATGGCGCCGTCCACGACCTCGATCCGCAGCAGGTCGCCGCGCAGCAGCATGATGTAGGCGACGTCCACGCCGAGCAGCCGCCGGGCCTGCCGCGCCACCTCGTCGAGCACGTCCCGGGTGTCGTGCAACGCGGCGAGCCGACGAGCCAGGTCGTTGAGCACGACCAGCTCGTCGGCCCGGCGACGCAGTTCGGCGACCGTCGGTGCGACGTCGGGGGCCATGACCCCATCCTCGCCCACCGGGACGGCCGGGGTCAGGGCGCCGGGTGCCCCGTCACCGGACGGCCTTGACCCGGCGGATGGCGACCGCGCCCAGCATCACGAAGACGATGCCGGAGACGAAGAGGACCGGGTACCCGCCGGTGAGCGTGACCAGGCCCGCGGCGATCGAGGGGCTCATGGCCTGCGGGACGGTGGTGGCCAGACCGAGGATGGCCAGGTCGCGCCCGGCGCTGCCCCCGCCGAGGCGGGCGGGCAGGACCTCGGTCATGAGGGCGAGGTCGATGGAGATGTAGGCACCGAAGCCCAGGCCCAGCAGGAACGAGTAGACCAGGACGCCGGTCGTCGTGGGCACGGCGAGGGGGACGGCGAGGGCGATCGACATGACGACCGAGGACCAGACGATGAAGGGCTTGCGCCGGCCGACGCGGTCGGAGAGCCAGCCGCTGACCGACGCCGAGAGCAGGACACCCACGAGCAGGACGACGCCCATCGTGGCGGCGAAGGAGTTGGACTCCTCGTCGCCCAGGCCGATGTAGTCGCGCAGGATGTAGAGACCGAAGGTCTGGGCGCCGAAGAACCCGATCACCATGAGGAAGCGGGAGGCGAAGGCCCAGGCGAAGTCGGGGTGCTGGCGCGGGCTGACCCAGAACCCGCGCAGGAACTCCCGGGCGCCGGTGCGCTCGTGGGGCAGGTGCGTGCTGGGCTCGTCCCGGTTGACCACGACGAAGACGCCGACGACGAGGACGACGAGGCCGGCCAGGACCACGTAGGGCAGGGAGCCCTGGCCGGCGGTGCTGCCGGCCACGGTCACGCCGACCGCGTTGCCGATGGTGATGCCGACGCCGATCATCGCCGAGACCCCGCCGCGGCGGGCCGCCGGGTAGCGGTCGGGCACGACGGCCGTCGCGGCCGCCTGCAGCACGTTGACGCCGACCTGGACGACCAGCCACACCAGCGCGACGGTGAACACCGACTGCGCCATCGGCAGGCCCAGGACGAACCCGCCGGTCAGCAGGGCGCCGGCCACCATCCACGGCGTGCGGCGGCCGAAGCGCGACCGGGTGGCATCGGACAGGGCGCCGGCGATCGGCTGGGCGAAGATGTTGGCGACGAAGGCGACGGTGGTGACGATCGCGAGGTTGCCGATCTTCCCGGCCTCGTCGATCCCCGCCACGATGTTCGGCAGCAGGATCCCGTTGCCACCCGAGTTCACCGCCAGGATCGCGACGTAGACCATCAGGAGCCTGAAGGACATCCGCCGCATGCGGGGCGCGGGTGCCGTGGTTGCCTCGGTCGGCTCGCCCGGCACGGCGGTGGTGGGGATCTTGCTCGTCGTCATGGTCTCTCCTGGTCCGGGCCGGCTCGCCGCCGCCGCTGGCTGTGACGCTAGGCACTCCGCGGTGGCTGCACGACGGGGATCCTCTCCACGGACGACCCCCTCGTATGGGCGATGCATCCACCCCTGGGACCGCTGGGTCAGATGGGCCCGAGGTTGCCGCGCAGGGCCGCTGCGCAGGCCGCTGCGCCGTGGTCGGTCATGATGATCGCCGCGTGGTCGACGTCCTCCACCAGCTCGGCGGAGACGAGGGACGGCGTCGCGGCGACCAGGCGGGCCACGTGCGCGGCCGCGTACATCGGCGGCGAACCGGCCCCGTTGCTCCACGGCGCGTGGACCAGCCTGACCGGCGCCCGCACGGCGGCGAGGGCCTGGGCCGGGGCTGACGAGGCGAAGACCGAGACCGCGTCGTCGACCACCGTCTCCAGGTCGCGGTGCACGGCCAGCCCGCCGTCGACCTGCGCGAGGTCGTGCGCCACCAGGGCCAGCATGCGCGGGTCGTCGGCCCCGGTCAGCGGGGCGACGCTTGCCCGGTAGTGCTCGAGGTAGGCAGCCTCGTCGGCCCAGACCCGGTCGTCGGCGTACTGGGCGCGCAGCCGGGGCGCCACCGCGGCCGCCGGGGGCGGTCCCTGCTCGCCCACCTCGAGCGGCAGCCCGCCGTCGACCAGGGTGACGGTGGCGACCCGGTCCGGGTGCCGGGCGGCGAGCTCGGCGACGACGAAGCCGCCCAGCGACATGCCGAGCAGGTGGACCCGGTCGAGCCCGAGTGCGTCCAGCAGGGCCACCAGCTGCTCGGCGTGCGCGGGCACCGAGGACGGGCCCGGTCGCGCCGGCGTCCCGCCGCGGCCGGCGAGGTCGGGGGCGACCAGGCTGACCTCCGGCGCGGCGTCCAGGACCCACGCCCACAGCCGGCTGTTGCTGGACACCCCGTGCACCGCGAGCACCGGCTCGGTGGTGCCGGGCCGGGTCAGCACCTCGAAGGGTCCGGCCGCGGTCTCGACGACCTCGGTGGTGGCGCTCACGAGAAGACCTTGCCGGGGTTGAGCAGGTGGGCGGGGTCGAGGGCGGCCTTGACGGCGCGGTGCATCGCGAGCACCTCGGCGGACAGCTCGGCGGTCAGCCCGTCGCGCTTGAGCAGACCCACGCCGTGCTCGCCGGTGACGGTGCCGCCGAGCGCGAGGGCGTCGGCGATGATGTCGTCGAACGCGGCCTCGGCGCGTGCCCTGGCTTCCACGTCCCCCGGGGGTGTCACCAGCAGCGGGTGCAGGTTCCCGTCGCCGGCGTGGGCGATGTTCGCGATCACGACGCCCCGGCGGACCGCGGTCCGCTCGATGCGCGCCAGCATCTCGGGCACCTGCTCCTTGGGGACGCACACGTCCTCGGTCAGGACCGGTCCCAGGCGCTCGAGCGCCGGGTAGGCCAGCCGCCGCGCGGCGAACAGCGCCTCGGCCTCGGCCTCGTCGGTGGACCGCTCGGCCCAGGTGGCGCCGGCGGCGCGGAAGCACGCCACCATCTGCTCGGCGAGGCCCTCGCCGAGCTCGCCCGGCTCGTCGAACCGGCCCAGCAGGACGACCTCGGCCTCGGTGGACAGGCCCATGTTCTTCCACTCGTCGACGGCCCGCAGGCAGTGCCGGTCGACCAGCTCGAGTGCCGACGGCACCAGGCCGGCCTCGCCCACCGCCCGCACGGCCGCGCCGGCGGCCACGACGGAGGAGAAGAAGCCGGCGACGGTCACGGCCGGGGCGGGCAGCGGGCGCAGCCGGACGGTGACCTCGGTGACGATCCCGAGCGTGCCCTCCGACCCGACGACCAGGCCCATCAGGTCGTAGCCCGCCACGCCCTTGGCGGTGCGCCGACCGAGCCGGACGACCTCGCCGCGGCCGGTCACGACCTCGAGCTGGAGCACGTAGTCGCGGGTGACGCCGTACTTCACGCAGCACAGGCCCCCGGCGTTGGTCGCCACGTTGCCGCCGATCGTCGACCAGGGCGAGCTCGCGGGGTCCGGGGGGTACCAGAGGTCGTGCTCGGCCACCGCGGCGCGCAGGTCGTCGTTGACGACCCCGGGCTGGACGACGGCCAGCTGCTCCAGGGGGTTGATCTCGAGCACCCGGTCCATCCGCTCGAGCGACACGACGACGCAGCCCTCGACCGCGTTCGCCCCGCCGGACAGCCCGGTGCCGGCACCGCGGGCGACGACCGGGACGCCGTGGCGCAGGCACGTGCGCACCACGTGGACGACGTCGGCGGTGCAGGTGGCGCGGACCACCGCGGCGGGCCGACCGTGCGGGGCCCACGCGGCCTGGTCGCGGCTCATGGAAGCCACGACGTCGGGGTCGGTCAGCACGGCACCGGCCGGCAGCCCGGCCGCGAGCTCGTCGGCGAGCGCGGAGCCCGCGACGTCTGGGGAGGTCGTCGTCGGCGCCAGCGGAGCTGTCATCGTCATGGGTGCACCAGATCACACCGCGAGGCCCGCCGACGCGGAGACCGTCCCCGTCGTCACGGGTCCCCGGTGGAGGTTTCCACCCCCCTGACCGTCGGGCCCGGGCCGGCCGGCGCGCGGTAGTGGTCCCGCAGGGCCGGGTCGGAGAGCCACCAGGGCGTCGTCGTCGCGTCCGGGTCGTCCCGGTCGGCGCGGTCGAGCACGGCGTCGACCTGCCGGGCCTCGACCCGCTCGACCCGGATCCACTGCAGCACGGTGAGCGCCAGGAACGGCAGGTCCAGGCACTCGGCGACCGTCCAGAGGAGGGCCCCGGCGTGCTGCTGGTCGACCAGCCACCCTGGTCGGCCCACGCCGAACCAGGGGATCGTCAGGTGCGTCTCCAGGCGGAGCACGATGCCGGGCACGGCGTCCAGCAGCAGCTCCACCACGCCGACCGACAGCGCGGCGCCGACGGCGAGCGAGGTGCGGGCGTCCTCGCGGTCGACCAGCGGCAGCGCGATCAGCGCCCCCAGCGCGAGGAGGGCCACGTGCAGCACCCAGCCCGCGTGCTGGTGCGGCACGACGAGCCGTCCGAGCCCGCCGAAGTACAGCGCCCCGGCGGTCAGCGGCACGTAGAGCGGGCCGACCGCGGGGTGGCCGGCGACCCGCAGAACCCGAGACCCGAGCACCCGCACCAGCACCGACCGCGGGCCGTGCGCGGCCCGGGCCAGCGCGACCGGCTGGGCGGCCACCAGCAGCGCCGGGACGACGAGCAGCAGGAGCAGCCACTGCAGGGTCCACACCCACATCAGCTGCTGGGCCCGGGCCTCCGGGAACCCGCAGCTGACCCACACCCCGAGCAGCACCCCGCCGCCCAGCGCGGCGTCCCGGAGCGGGGGCCACGGCTGCCCGGCCGCGTGCAGCCGCCACCTGGCCCGGACGACGAGGACCACCACCCCGGCCAGGACGGCGACGACGAGCCAGTCCGGTCGCCACTGGGTGACCGGGTGCGAGGCGCCGGGTCAGCCGGTGGGCCGCACGAAGACGTCGTCCAGGGTGACGGTGGTCAGGCCGCGGTCGGCGATGATCTGGGTCAGCTGCGGGAAGACCGTCGTCACCGGGGTGAAGTTGAGGTGGCCGATGACGATGTGCTGCGGCAGGAACCACTGGTCGGCGAAGCCGACGACCTGGTCGGGCGTGAGCAGCCCGGAGTCCGACAGCGAGCCGTACCAGAGCACCGGGCAGGTGTAGCCGATCTCGGCGGCCGCCGCGTCGGTCGAGGCGTCCCGGTAGCCGTAGGGCGGCCGGTAGTAGGGCCGCATGTCGACCCCGTAGGTGCTCAGCACGAAGTCGTGGTTGCGCTGCAGCTCGTCCTGCACCCCGGCCGCGGACAGCGAGGTGAGGTCGGCGTGGCTCCAGGTGTGGTTGCCCAGCTGGATCCGGCCGTCCGCGACCAGGGGGCGCAGCAGGTCGGCGTTCTCGGTCCAGGCCGGCTTGCTCCCGTTGAGGAAGAAGGTCAGCCGGGTGCCGGTGTCCCGGCCGAACTCGGTGTAGGCGCGCACCACCGAGCTGTCGTCGCCGTCGTCCACGGTCCAGGCCAGCAGCGACCCGTCGCCGGGGAGCTCGGTGAGCCGCCCGGGCGGGATCGGCACCCTGGTCAGCTGCGGCGCCGGGAAGGACGGCGCCGGCGGGGTGGTGGGTGGCGGCGTCGTGGGCGGCGGGGGAGTCGTGGTCGTGCTGCTCGGCGCCGCGGACGGCGTCGACCCGCAACCGGTCAGCGCGGCCCCACCCGCCAGGGTGAGGGCCAGGAAGCGACGTCGGTCCACGGTGTCGAGGTTACGGTCCGACCTGCCGATACCCACGGCATGACGACGACGGTCTGCGACGCGCTGCACCAGCTCGGCACCTCGGCGGGCACCCTCTCCGCCGACCGCTCCGACGGCGACCTGTTCACCGCCGCGGGGTGGCTGAGCACGGCGATCACCGAGGCGCTGGAGGCCCGGTTCGCCGACGCGCTGGTGCCCGCCTGACCCGGTCGTAGGGTCCTGGTCGTGCCGAACGTGTTCACCGACTACGCGCAGACCCACTGGGTGCCGATCAACGACGACATGGTCACCGTGCAGACCGTCGACGCGGCCGGCCGGCGCGAGACGCATGTGCTCTCGGTGCCCGACGCCCTGGCCCAGTTCAAGGTGAAGTACCCGTTCGTCGACGACGCCCAGGCCGCGGAGCTCTTCGCCCGCGGCGGCTGACCTTGACCGCCGACATCATCGAGCGCATCATCTGGTGCAGTTTCTGATGATGCGAAGGAGGCGGTCGTGCGGACGACGGTGACCCTGGACGACGACCTGGTGGCGCGGGCGCAGGAGCTCTCCGGGGTGTCCGAGCGTTCGGCGCTGCTGCGTGAGTCCCTGGAGCTGCTGGTCCGGATCGAGAGCGGGCGGCGACTGGCGGCTCTCGGCGGTTCCGATCCCCATGCGCAGGCAGGACCCCGCCGGCGACCCGACGAGCCGTGATCCTGGTCGACACGTCGATCTGGATCGACCACCTGCACGCCTCGGAGCCCGCGCTCGTCGACGCACTCGCCGCCGACGAGGTCGGACACCACCCGCTCGTCGCCGAGGAACTGGCGATGGGTCGGCTGGAGCGACGTACGGACGTCCTGCGGGCGCTGCGGCAGCTGCGCCCGTTCCCGCAGCTGTCGCACCAGGAGTTCACCTCGTTCGTCGAGGCCGAGCGGCTGTGGGGCCGAGGACTCGGTCCGGTCGACGCCCACCTGCTCGGCTCGGTCCGGCTGGTGCCCGGGTCGGTGCTGTGGTCTCGGGACCGCAGGCTGGTGGCCGCCGCCCGGGACCTGGGGCAGGCCGTCCGGGACTGACCGGAGGTCAGTGCGCGGCGGCCTTCCCGCCGCGCTTGGGGACGACGTGCAGCACGGCCACCACGACCGCGCCCACCACGACCCCGACCACCGCGGACAGCGCCGTGTTGGTCAGCCACCCCAGCACCCCGCCCAGCGCCCCGGTGGCGTCGTGCACGGCCACCTCGACGTGGTGCACCAGGTCGTAGGGCCAGGCCCAGCCCAGCTCCTCGGCGCCGACCAGCAGGATGTGCCCGCCGACCCACAGCATCGCGGCGATCCCGACGGTGGCCAGCGTCGCCAGCACGATGGGCATGGCCTTGACCAGCCCGCGACCGAACGCGGCGACCGCGGTGGACTTCTTCGCGGCCAGCGCGATGCCGGCGTCGTCCATCTTCACGATCAGCGCGACCACGCCGTAGACCAGCGCGGTGATCAGCAGCGCGACGACGACCAGGATGATCGCCCGGGAGACGAACGGCTCGTCCTCGACCTCGTTGAGCGCGATCACCATGATCTCGGCGGACAGGATGAAGTCGGTCCGCACCGCCCCGGCGACGACCGTCTTCTCCCGCTCCGCCGGGTCGACGTCGGTCTCCTCGGCGGCGGCCTCCTCCGGGTGGTGGCCGGAGAACTTCTCCCACAGCTTCTCCGCCCCCTCGTAGCAGAGGTAGGTGCCGCCCAGCATGAGGATCGGGGTGAGCAGGAACGGCAGGAACTGGCTCAGCAGCAGGATCGCCGGGAGGATGATCAGCAGCTTGTTGCGGATCGAGCCCTTGGCGATCCGGCCGATGATCGACAGCTCGCGGGCGGGCTCCAGGCCCTGGACGTAGCGCGGGGTGACCGCGGTGTCGTCGACCACGACGCCGGCGGCCTTGACCCCGGCCCGGCCGGCCGCGGCGCCGATGTCGTCCAGCGACGCGGCGGACAACCGGACGAGCGCGGCGACGTCGTCGAACAGGGCGAACAGGCCGCTGGCCATCAGAGGGTCCCGGGGGCGCTCAGCGAGGTCACAGCCTTCAGGCTAGGACATCTCACCGGAGCTGCGCCTCCTTCGGCGCCAACCCGCGGGCCGCCTCGGCGGCGACCTGGTCCCGGCCGGCGCCCCCGGCGGCGACGACCACGGCGCCCACCAGCCCCTCGACCAGCGGTGCGGCCGACAGCAGCACCCGCTCGCGCACCTCGTCGTCCAGCAGCTCCAGCGCGGTCTCCGCCGACAGCACCGCACTGCCCAGGTCCATGAGGACGACGACGCCCTCGCCGGAGTCCGCCGCCGTGATCGCCTCGGACACCGCGACCGCGTCGGTGCCCAGCGAGCCGTCGTCCATCCCGGCGGCGACCTCGATCGCGAGCTCCCGGCCGGGCAGCATCTGCCGGGCCAGCTCGACCGCGGCGTCGGCCAGCGCCCGGCTGTGCGAGACCACGACCACCCCCACGCTCACGACAGCGTCTCCGCGGCCGCCTGCAGCAGGTACGCCGTCGAGGTGGCGCCCGGGTCGGCGTGCCCGGCGCTGCGCTCGCCCAGGTAGCTGGCCCGACCCTTGCGGGCGACCAACGGCACGGTGGCGTCCCGGCCGTCCGCGGCTGCCTGCGCGGCCTCGGCGACCGACCCGCCGGCGTCCAGGACGTCGCAGGCCGGGCCCAGCGCGTCGACCATCGTCTTATCGCCCGGCTCGGCCTTGCCCCGGGCGAGCACGCCGTCGAACCCGGCCCGCAGCGCGGGCGCGAAGCCCTCGCCGACCGCGCCGGCCATCCGGAGGAACAGCGTCCCGTACAGCGGCCCGCTGGCCCCGCCGACCTTGCTGACCAGCGTCGCGCCGGTCTTCTTCAGCAGGGCCGCCGGGTCGTCCGGGGGAGCCTCGGTCAGCGCGGCCACGACGGCGGTCATCCCGCGGTCCATGTTCGAGCCGTGGTCGGCGTCCCCGATGGCGGAGTCCAGCGCGGTGAGCTCGTCCCGGTGCTCGTGCACCAGCTCGGCGAACCGGGTGATCCAGGCGGTGAGCTGCTCGGTGGTGGGCGCGTCGCTCATGCGCCCCACCGGAGCCCGGGGGTGTCGACCGGCGCGTCCCACAGCCGCAGCAGCTCGTCGTCGGCCTGCAGCAGGGTGACCGAGCAGCCGGCCATCTCCAGGCTGGTCATGTACGGACCGACCAGCGAGCGGGCGATGCCGATGCCGGACTTCTCCAGGATCGCCGCGACCTCGGCGTAGACCACGTACAGCTCGATCAGCGGGGTGCCGCCCAGGCCGTTGACGAAGCAGATGACGCCGTCGGAGAAGGTGTGGTCGGCCAGGATCGGCTCCACCAGCATGGCGGCGACGTCGCGCGCCGGGGCGATCGGCACGCGCCGGCGGCCGGGCTCGCCGTGGATGCCGATGCCGATCTCCATCTCGCCCTCGGGCAGCTCGAAGGTCGGCTTGCCCGCGGCCGGCACGGTGCACGAGGTCAGCGCCATGCCCATGCTGCGGCCGGAGTCGTCGATCCGGCGGGCCAGGTCGGCGACCGCGGCCAGTGGCCGGCCCTCCTCGGCGGCGGCACCGACGATCTTCTCCAGCAGCACCGTCGTCCCGACCCCGCGCCGCCCGGCGGTGTAGAGGCTGTCCTGCACAGCGACGTCGTCGTCCACGACGACGGTGACCACCTCGGTGCCGGACTCCGCGGCGACGAGCTCGGCGGCCATCTCGAAGTTCATGACGTCGCCGGTGTAGTTCTTCACGATGTGCAGCACGCCGGCGCCGCCGTCGACGCCCTGGGTGGCCGCGACCATCTGGTCGGGCACCGGGGAGGTGAACACCTCGCCGGCGCAGGCGGCGTCGAGCATGCCGGGGCCGACGAACCCGCCGTGCATGGGCTCGTGCCCGGCGCCGCCGCCGGAGACCAGGCCGACCTTGCCCTGCACGGGTGCATCACCCCGGAACACGACGCGGTTCTCGTGGTCGACGCGGAGCCGGGGGTGGGCGGCCGCCATGCCCCGGAGGGCGTCGGCGACCACGTCGGCAGGGTCGTTGATGAGCTTCTTCACGGGGCTTCCTGACCTCGGGGGGAGGGGCGGGTGCACCCGCAGGCTAGGACCGTCCCGGGGAGGGCACAACGCGCAGGGGACTGCGCTAGGTTCGCCGCGACCCGCGCCCACCCGGGTGCGGTCTCCCGAGACCGTGGAGGACACCGTGGCAGTCGAGGTCGTGCTGGACAAGGCGCTGGACAAGGCATACGAGGGCAAGCCGCTGGGCGAGATCCTGGACGCACCCGTGGCGGCGCTGGCCGGGGTGAGCGACGGCGACGCCGCCAAGCTCAAGGAGGCGTTCGGCATCGTGACCGTGCGCGACCTGGGCACGAACAAGTACTTCGCCGTGGCGGGCGTGCTGGCCGCGATGGAGAAGCACGCGGGCTGAGCGACCGTCGCGCTGCCCGGTCGGGTCAGCCCCGGCCGGGCAGCGCGCGCACCCAGGTCCGCCAGGTGCGCGGCGGGTGCCACCGGCTGACCGTCGTGCCCGGTGCGACGACGAAGCCGCACCGCTCGTAGAGGGCGATGGCCGCCGCGTTGTCGTCGAAGACCCGGGCCTCCAGCACGACGGCGCCCTGCCCGGCCGCCCAGTCCGCGACTTCCTCGACCAGCGCGGCGCCGACCCCCTGGCCCCGTGCGGACGGCGACACCCACATCGAGCGCAGCTCGGCCCGGTCGGGGGCGGCCACCGCACCGCCGACGAGGCCGAGCGGGTGCGCCACGAACCAGGGGCCGGCGGCCAGCAGCTCCCGCCACCGGTCCGCCGGCCACCCGCGCTCGACTCCGAGCGAGGAGGCGAACACCGCCGGGTCCGCGCCCAGGGCGCGGAGCCGGACGTCCCGGAGCAGGGCCCAGTCGGGCCCGTCGAGCCGGCGGATCAGTGCTCGGTCACCTGCTCGAACGCCGCCTCGAGGACGTCGAGGGCCTCGTCGAGCAGGTCGTGCCCGATGACCAGCGGCGGCAGGAAGCGCAGCACGTTGCCGTAGGAGCCGGCGGTCAGCACGATGACGCCCTGCGCGTGGCAGGCCTTGGCCACCGCGCCCGCCAGGGCGGCATCGGGCTCGGTGGTGCCCGGCCGGACCAGCTCCAGGGCGATCATCGCCCCGCGGCCCCGGACGTCCCCGATCGCCGGGAACCGCTCGGCGAGGGCGCGCAGCCGGGGCAGCATGCGCTCGCCGATCGCCCGTGCGGCGCCGTTGAGGTCCTCGGCCCGCATGGTCTCGATCGAGCCCAGCGCCGCGGCGCAGGCCACCGGGTTGCCGCCGTAGGTGCCGCCGAGGCCGCCGGGGTGCACGGCGTCCATGATCTCCGCGCGGCCGGTCACCGCGGCCAGCGGCAGCCCGCCGGCCATGCCCTTCGCCGTCGTCACCAGGTCCGGGACGACGCCCTCGGCGTCGCAGCCGAACCACTCGCCGGTGCGGCAGAAGCCGGACTGGATCTCGTCGGCGATGAACACGACGCCGTTCGCGGTGCACCACTCGCTGATCGCGGTGAGGAAGCCGGGGGCCGGCTCGATGAACCCGCCCTCGCCCTGCACCGGCTCGATGAGCACGGCGGCGGTGTTGCCCGCGCCGACCTGGACCTCGATCTGGGAGATCGCCCGGGCGGCGGCGTCGGCACCGGACAGGCCGTCGCGGAAGGGGTAGCTCATCGGCACCCGGTAGACCTCGCCGGCGAAGGGCCCGAAGCGGTGCTTGTACGGCATGTTCTTCGCGGTCAGCGCCATCGTGAGGTTGGTGCGGCCGTGGTAGGCGTGGTCGAAGACGACGACGCCCTGCCGGCCGGTGGCGTGCCGGGCGATCTTCACCGCGTTCTCCACGGCCTCCGAGCCGGAGTTGAACAGCGCGCTCTTCTTGGCGTGCGTGCCGGGGGTGAGCTCGGCGAGCGCCTCGCAGACGGCCACGTAGCCCTCGTAGGGCGTCACCATGAAGCAGGTGTGGGTGAAGTCGGCGACCTGGGCCTGCACGGCCTCGACCACCCGGGGCGCGGCGTTGCCGACGCTGACCACGGCGATGCCCGAGCCGAGGTCGATGAGGGTGTTGCCGTCGACGTCCTCGACCACGCCGCCGCCGGCGCGGGACACGAAGACCGGCAGCGTGGTGCCGACGCCGGCCGAGACCGTGGCGTTGCGCCGGGCCATCAGCTCCTGCGAGCGGGGGCCGGGGATCTCGGTGACCAGGTGCCGGCGCTGCTGCAGCGCGGTCTGGTCGAGCAGGTCGGTCATCGCAGAACCCCTCACGTCGTCGGTGGCCCCATGGTGGCACCGATGGCCACCGTTTGGGGAATCCGTCGTCAGATCGCCCCCGGACGACGGAAAAGGGCGGTGGACCCGGAGGTCCACCGCCCTTTCACCCGCGAGGGGTCGATCAGCTCGTCGGCACCGCCCCGGCGCGCAGGGCGCCGAGCAGGTCGTGGTTCAGCCGCGAGATGGTCTCCATCGAGATGCCCTTGGGGCACACGGCCGAGCACTCACCGATGTTGGTGCAGCCACCGAAGTCCTCGGCGTCCTGCTGGGCGACCATGCGGACGACCCGGCTGTCCCGCTCGGGCTGGCCCTGGGGGAGCAGTCCGAGGTGGGTCACCTTGGCGGCGGTGAAGAGCATGGCCGAGCCGTTGGGGCAGGCCGCCACGCAGGCACCGCAGCCGATGCAGGTCGCCGCGTCGAAGGCGGCGTCGGCATCGACCTTGGGCACCGGGGTGGCGTGCGCCTCGGGCGCGGTGCCGGTCGGGGCCGAGATGAACCCGCCGGCGGAGATGATCCGGTCGAAGGCGGACCGGTCGACGACGAGGTCCTTGACGACCGGGAAGCCCCCGGAGCGCCACGGCTCGATGTCGATGGTGTCGCCGTCGGAGAACGACCGCATGTGGAGCTGGCACGTGGTGGTCTGCTCCGGGCCGTGCGCGATGCCGTTGATCATCAGGCCGCAGCTGCCGCAGATGCCCTCGCGGCAGTCGTGGTCGAAGGCCACCGGGTCCTCACCGGAGAGGATCAACTGCTCGTTGAGCACGTCGAGCATCTCCAGGAAGGACATGTCCGGGGACACGTCGGTCAGGTGGTAGTTGGCCATCTTCCCCTTGACGGCGGGGGAGGGCTGGCGCCAGACCCTCAGGGTCAGCTGCATCACTTGTAACTCCGCTGTGCGAGGTGGACGTACTCGTACTCGAGGGCTTCCTTGTGCAGGATCGGGGGCTCCCCCTCCGGGGTCCACCCCCATGCCGCGACGTAGGCGAAGTTCTCGTCGTCGCGCAGCGCCTCGCCCTCGGGGGTCTGGCTCTCGGCCCGGAAGTGACCGCCGCAGCTCTCCTCGCGGTGGAGCGCGTCGATGCACATCAGCTCGGCCAGGTCGATGAAGTCGGCGACCCGGGCCGCGTGCTCGAGGTTCTGGTTGAAGTCGGTCGCGGTGCCCGCGACCTTGACGTCGGTCCAGAACTCCTTGCGGATCTCGGGGATCCGGTCAAGGGCCTTGCGGAGACTCTCCGCGGTGCGCTCCATGCCGCAGTAGTCCCAGACCAGCTTGCCCAGCTCGCGGTGGAACGAGGCCACCGTGCGGGTGCCGTTGATCGACAGGAACTTCTCGACCTGGGCGTGCACGCCGGCCTCGGCCTCGACGATCGCCGGGTGGTCGGCGGGCACCTTCTCGAACGGACCGGCCGACAGGTAGTCGGTGATCGTGTTCGGCAGCACGAAGTAGCCGTCGGACAGGCCCTGCATGAGGGCGCTGGCGCCGAGCCGGTTCGCGCCGTGGTCGGAGAAGTTGGCCTCGCCGATCACGAACAGGCCGGGGATCGTCGACTGCAGGTCGTAGTCGACCCACAGACCACCCATCGTGTAGTGCACGGCCGGGTAGATCCGCATGCCGGACTCGTAGGGGTCCTCCCCGGTGATCCGGGCGTACATGTCGAAGAGGTTGCCGTACTTGGCCTCGACGGCCTTGCGGCCCAGGCGCTGGATCGCGTCGGTGAAGTCCAGGTACACGCCCAGCCCGCCGGGGCCCACGCCGTAGCCCTCGTCGCACACGTTCTTCGCCTGCCGGGAGGCGATGTCGCGGGGCACCAGGTTGCCGAACGCGGGGTACTTGCGCTCCAGGTAGTAGTCGCGCTCGTCCTCGGGGATCTCGTGGGCAGGACGGCTGTCGCCGCGCTCCTTGGGCACCCACACGCGGCCGTCGTTGCGCAGCGACTCCGACATCAGGGTCAGCTTCGACTGGTAGTCACCCGACACCGGGATGCAGGTGGGGTGGATCTGCGTGTAGCAGGGGTTGGCGAACAGCGCGCCCCGCTTGTGCGCCCGCCAGATCGCCGTGGTGTTCGAGCCCTTGGCGTTCGTGGACAGGTAGTAGACGTTGGAGTACCCGCCGGTGCCCAGCACCACGGCGTCGGCCAGGTGCGTGGTGACCTCGCCGGTGACCAGGTCCCGGACGACGATGCCGCGGGCCTTGCCGTCGACGACGACCAGGTCGAGCATCTCGGTGCGCGAGTGCGTCTCGATGCTGCCGGCCGCCACCTGCCGCTCGAAGGCCTGGTAGGCCCCGATCAGCAGCTGCTGGCCCGTCTGGCCGCGGGCGTAGAAGGTGCGCGAGACCTGGGCACCGCCGAAGGAGCGGTTGTCCAGCAGGCCGCCGTACTCGCGGGCGAAGGGCACGCCCTGGGCCACGCACTGGTCGATGATCTGGGTGCTGATCTCGGCCAGGCGGTGGACGTTGTCCTCGCGCGAGCGGAAGTCGCCGCCCTTGACCGTGTCGTAGAACAGCCGGTGCACGCTGTCGCCGTCGTTGCGGTAGTTCTTGGCGGCGTTGATCCCGCCCTGCGCGGCGATGGAGTGCGCGCGCCGGGGGCTGTCCTGGAACCAGAAGGACTTCACGTGGTAGCCGGCCTCGGCCAGCGTCGCGGCGGCCGCGCCACCGGCGAGGCCGGTGCCGACCACGATGATCGTCAGCTTGCGGCGGTTGGCCGGGTTGACCAGCTTGCCGCGGAACTTGCGCTCGCTCCAGCGCTCCCCGATGGGGACGTCGCGCGGGGCCTTGGTGTCGGCGATCGGGTCGCCTTCGAGGAACAGCTCGAGTGCCATGGCGGTGCTCCTGTCAGTCGATGATGCCGAAGAGGACGGAGAACGGGATGAGCAGGTACCCACCGATCAGCACCACCGCGAAGGCGGTGGCGAAGACGTTGAGGGCCCGCTCGCGCCGCTTGTTGCTGTGCCCCAGGCTCTGGGTGGCCGACCACACGCCGTGCCGGATGTGGAAGCCCAGCACGATCAGCGCGACGGCGTACCAGATGACCACGACGGGGTTCTGGAACCCCTCGACCAGGCGGCCGTAGGGCAGCGAGTCGCGGCCGGCCGGGTTCACCGCACCGAGGGTCAGGTCCAGGATGTGCCACACGATGAACAGGAAGAGGATGATCCCGCCCCAGCGCATGGTCCGGGACGCGTAGCTCTGCTGCACGCGCTTCTTGGTCACGTAGCCGATCGGGCGGGCCCGCTTGGCCTGGCGCCACAGCGACACCGCGGCCCAGATGTGCGTCGCGATCGCGACGAGCAGGACCACCCGGATGATCGTCAGCACGGTCAGCCGCGGCAGGATCGGTTCCCCGAGCTCGCGGAGGAACTCGGAGTAGTTGTTGAAGGTCTCCGCCCCGGCGAAGGCCTTGAGGTTCCCCACCATGTGCGCGATGAGGTAGAGGACGAAGATGATGCCGGTCACGGCCATCGTCGCCTTCTTGAAGACCGACGAGCTGAACCGCCCGGTCTTCGGCTGCCGCCTCGGCCCGGGGTTGGCCCCGGCCGATTGTCCTGCCTGCTGCGTCGTCACTGTCGCCACGGGCCCACGGTACGACCATGCACAGGTCACGCCGAGGTGAACGCGGCGTGACACGGCTCATGCAAGGTGAGCCTTACCGGGAACGATCGAGCGCGGCACCGTGTTCCCGCACCACCCGACCCCCGAGATGGAGGCCCCCGTGCCCGGACCCACCCGCGGTTTCCTCGGCCGCTCCCGCCCCGCCCGCGACCCCCGGCTGCCCCCGGGCCAGTACGACGTCGGCGCCGACTGGCCCGTGCTGACCGCCGAGCCCACCCCGCGGATCAGCCCGGAGACCTGGAGCATCACCGTCGCCGGCAACGTGGAGAACCCGACCACCTGGGACTGGGACGGCGTGCACGCGCTGCCGGCCAGCGAGTACCGCGGCGACATCCACTGCGTCACCACGTGGTCGAAGTTCGACACCCGGTTCGGCGGGGTCTCCCTGGACTCGCTGTGGGACGTCGCCCGGCCCACCGCCGAGGGCGCCTTCGTCATGGCGACCTCCAAGTCCGGCTACACGACCAACCTGCCGATCGAGGACCTCGTCGGCGGCAAGGCCTGGCTGGTGTGGGAGTTCGACGGGAAGCCTCTGACGGTCGAGCACGGCGGTCCGGTGCGGCTGCTGGTGCCGCACCTGTACTTCTGGAAGAGCGCGAAGTGGGTCACCAAGCTCGACGTCCTCAAGCGGGACCAGCAGGGCTTCTGGGAGCGCAACGGCTACCACGACCGCGGCGACCCGTGGCGCCAGCAGCGCTACCAGGGCGACTGATGAAGGACCCCGTTCCCCCCCACGACGCGCTCCGCACGCCGCGGGTCCCTGAAACGGGGCCGTTGCAGCAGGTCACCTCCTGGACCACCGCGACGATCGCCGGGCTCAAGCGGCCGCTGGCCCGCACGGTGCAGCTGCGGCTGGACGTCGCCGACCGGGTGGACCACCTGCCCGGGCAGCACTACGTGGTGCGGCTGACCGCCGAGGACGGCTACACCGCGCAGCGGTCGTACTCGGTGGCCTCGGCACCGTCGGACCCGCTGGTCGAGCTGTTCGTCGAGCGGCTGGACGACGGCGAGGTGTCCACCTACCTGGCCGACGTCGCCGAGCCCGGGGACACCCTGGAGGTGCGGGGACCCATCGGCGGCTGGTTTGCCTGGGACGGGCGGACCCCGGCGCTGCTGGTCGGCGGCGGCACCGGCGTCGTCCCGCTGGTGGCGATGGTCCGGCACGCCGTGTCGATCGACCGGCTGGACCTGCTCCGGGTGGCGGTGTCGGCCCGCACGCTGGCCGAGCTGCCCTACGCCGACGAGCTGCTGGCCGCCGGCGCGGTGGTGGTGCTCACCCGCGAGCAGCACGGCATCCGGCCGGCCGCGCGGCTGACCGCGGTGGACCTGCTGCCGCTGTGGGAGGACGGGCAGACGGCGTTCGTCTGCGGCTCCTCGGGGTTCGCCGAGACCGCGAGCCAGCTGCTGGTCGGGATGGGGTTCGCGCCGTCCGCCGTCCGGGTGGAGCGGTTCGGTCCCTCGGCTCAGTAGCCCGGTGGCTTGCCGGCGCCCAGCCAGGCGTCGAAGAACCCGCCGAGGTCGGTGCCCGAGACCTCGTCGGCCAGGTCGGTGAACTCCCCGGTGGTCACCGCCTGGCCGGCGCGGTCGGTGGTCCACCGGGACAGCAGCTCGGCGAAGTCGTCGTCGCCGACCTCGGCCCGCAGCGCCGCGAGGAGCGCGCCGCCGCGCAGGTAGACCGCCTCGCTGAACAGCTCGTCGGACGCCGCGCCGGGGTCGCCGATGGCCTGCTCCCAGAACGGGTCGTCGTCCGGGATCGCCGTGATGTCGGCGAGCTGGTCGGCCACCGTCGGGCCGCCCTGGTCCTCGGTCCAGGCCCACTCGGCGTAGGTGGCGAAGCCCTCGTTGAGCCAGATGTCGCGCCAGCGGTCCAGCCGCAGGTCGTCGCCGGTCCACTGGTGGGCCAGCTCGTGCACCACGACGAGCTCGGCGCCCGACGCCGAGCCGAAGAAGTCCTGGGCGTAGATCGGCCGGGTCTGGGTCTCCAGCGCGAAGCCCAGCGAGGAGGCGGTGACGATCCCGCCGGCCTCGGTGAACGGGTAGGGCGAGCCGAACACCCCGGCCAGGAAGTCCAGGATCGCCGGCTGCTGGTCCAGCGCGGCGCGGGCGTTCTGCGCCCGGCGGTCGGACAGCCCGGCGGCGACGGCGTCCCGGTAGGTGATGCCGTCCACCTCCCGCTCGGTGAGGTCGAAGTCGCCGACGGCGAGGGTGACCAGGTACGGGGCCATCGGCTGGTCGCTGCGCCACACCCAGGTGCGCTCGCCGTCCACCGGGTCGCCGCGGTCGACCAGCTCGCCGTTGGACACCGCGACCAGGTCCTCGGGCACGGTCACCGACAGCTGCACGGCGGCGGCGTCGCTGGGGTGGTCGTTGACCGGGAACCAGGTGGCGGCGACGTCGGGCTGGCCGACCACCAGCACGCCGTCGTCGGTGGTGACCACCCCGGACTCACCCGGCCCGTCCTCGACCGGTTCGGGGACGCCGGAGTACTCCACGCGGACGGTGAAGTCGCCGTCCACGACGACCTGCCCGGGGTAGACGACCAGTTCGTCGTCGTCCCGGCTGACCTGCACGTCGGTGCCGTCGACCTGCACCGCGGCGACCTCCAGGCCGACCAGGTCCAGGGAGAAGCTCGACAGCGGCGTGCCGGTGGTGCGGGCGGTGATCGTGGCGGTCCCGGTCAGCTCGTCGGTGCCGGGGTCGTAGCCGACGACGAGGTCGTAGCGGTCGACGTCGTACCCGCCGTTGCCGTCCCCGGGGTAGTAGGGGTCGCCGATGCCGGTGGCGCCGACCACCGGGAGCTCGCGCAGGCCGGTGGTGCCGCAGGCGGCCAGCAGGAGCACGGTGCCGACGATGACGAGCGGACGGCGTCGCGGCATGGCTGCACGGTAGGGCCCCGGTAGCGTGGCGGGCACTGTGCTCGCCGCCGTCACCGCCACCCGCTACGTCCTCCCGCTGCGCGAGGGCGGGTCCCTGCCCGGCCTGGTCGAGGCCGACGACCTGGGCACCTACGTCGTGAAGTGGCGGGCGGCCGGCCAGGGCGTCCCGGTGCTGGCCGCCGAGGTGATCTGCGGCGAGCTCGCCCGGGCGCTCGCCCTGCCGGTGCCGGCGTTGGTCACCGTGGACGTCGCACCCGAGCTGGCGGTGGGGGAGCCCGACCAGGAGGTGCAGGAGCTGCTCCGGCACTCCGCCGGCACCAACCTGGGCATGGACTACCTGCCCGGCGCGCTGGACTTCTCCGCGCACGGCCCGGACGTGCCCGCGGAGCTGGCCGGTCGGGTGCTGTGGTTCGACGCGCTGGTCGGCAACGTCGACCGGTCCTGGCGCAACCCGAACATGCTCTTCTGGCACGGCCGGCTGCAGCTGATCGACCACGGTGCCGCGCTGACCTTCCACCACCACTGGCCCGGTGCGCCGGCCGCGGTCGACCGGGTCTACGACGCGAGCCAGCACGCGCTGGTCGAGTCCCACCCCGACGTCCGGGCCGCCGACGCCGCGCTCGGCCCGCTGGTCACCCGGCCGCTGCTGGAGCGGGTGCTGGCGCTGGTGCCCGATGCCTGGCTGCGCGGTCCCGGGCGGACGGGGGAGGACACGGAGGCGCCCGACGTCACCCGGGAGCGCTACACCGCCCAGCTGCTGGCCCGGCTGGCCGCCCGTCCCGCCTGGTTGCCGGCGCTGGTCCAGGCCGCCGCCGACGGCTCCCGCGGGCGGGCCCCGGAGCCCCGCGGGCAGAACCGTCCCGGCTGGCTGGGCCCGCCGCCCCCGCCCGGGGTCCGGCAGCGGTGAACACCTACGAGTACGCCGTGCTCCGGGTGGTGCCCCGGGTCGACCGGGGCGAGAGCTTCAACGCCGGGGTGCTCGTCTACTGCCGGCAGCGGGACTACCTCGGCTCGCGGGTGCACCTGGACCTGGCGCGGCTGCGGGCGCTGGACCCGACCGCGGACCCGGTGGCAGTGGCCTGGGCGCTGCAGGCCGCCGCGGACGTCTGCGCGGGTGCCGCCGGTGCGGGCGCGGCCGGCCGGGAGGCGCTGGGGCCCCGGTTCCGCTGGCTCACCGCGCCGCGCTCGACCGTCGTCCAGCCCTCGCCGGTGCACACCGGGCTGACCGGTGACCCCGACGCCGAGGCCGACCGGTTGCTGGAGCTGCTGGTCCTGCCGATCGGCTGAGGGTCAGTCGCCGTTGGTCCCCGGGAAGAGGGCGTCGACCCGGCGGGCCAGCTCGACGTCGAGCTCGGTGACCCCGCCGGCGTCGTGGGTGACCACCGCGATCCGGACGCAGTCGTAGCGCAGGTCCAGGTCGGGGTGGTGGTCCATCTCCTCCGCGACGTCGGCGATCTGCACGACGGCGTCCACGGCGGCCCGGAACGAGGGGAACTCGACCCGGCGGTAGATGCCCTGGACGTCGCCGTCCCAGTGGGTCAGCTCGGCCACCGCGGTGGCCACCTCCTCGGGGGACAGGGCCTGCGGTCGCGTCATGCCAGGAGTGTCGCCCCTAGGTGTGGAGGCCGCACTCCACCTTGCCGCGGCCGGCCCAGCGGCCGGCGCGGGGGTCCTCGCCGGGGGCCACCGGTCGGGTGCACGGTGCGCAGCCGATCGAGGCGTAGCCGATCTCGACGAGCGGGTTCACCGGCACCTGGTGCTCGTGCACGTAGGCGTCGACGTCGTCCTGGTTCCAGGCGGCCAGCGGGTTGACCTTGACCATGCCGCGCTTGGCGTCCCAGTCGACGACCTTGGTGCCCACCCGGGTCACGGACTCGTCGCGCCGGACGCCGGAGCCCCACGCGCTGAACCCGGCCAGCGTGCGGGCCAGCGGCTGCACCTTGCGCAGGTCGCAGCACAGGTCCGGGTCGCGGTCGTGCAGCGCGGGCCCGAACTCGGCGTCCTGCTCGGCGACGGTCTTCTCGGCCTCGACCGACAGCACCCGGATGTCCATCACCGAGGCGATCCAGTCGCGGGTGCCGATGGTCTCGGCGAAGTGGTAGCCGGTCTGCAGGAAGATCACCTGCACCCCGGGGTGGGCGCGGGCGGCCAGGTGGGCCAGCAGCCCGTCGGCCATCGACGAGGTGAGCGCGAAGGAGTCCCCGAAGGTCTCCCCGGCCCAGCGCAGCACGGCCAGCGCCTGCTCCACCGGGTCGGCGATGCCCTCGAAGCGGGCGTCGGCCTCCGCGGCCAGCTCCGGTGTCGGCTCGATCAGCGCGGTCGTCACGGCTGCTGCACTCCCGTTCCCGTCGTCCGGAGGGTGAAGGTCCGCAGGCAGGACCCGCAGTGCCATTCTCCCTCGGTCTCGCGCGGTCGGAGGGTCTCCTCGCCGCAGAACGGGCAGTAGAACGGCGGCAGCTGCCGAACCCTTCCCGGCGCGGTCAGCGCAACCAGTCCTCGTCGGCCCGGGTGGCGTAGGCGGCGAAGGACTCGCCGTCGGTGCGGTGCTCGAGGTAGCCGCGCAGCACCCGCTCCACGTAGTCGGCGGTGTCGGTGGCCAGCACCTTGTGCCCACGGAGCTTGCGGCCGATGGAGGACTCGAAGCCCAGGTGGCCGCCGAGGTGGACCTGGAAGCCCTCCTCGCCGCCGACGACCATGCCCTTGAAGCCGATGTCGGCGGTCTGGAAGCGGGCGCAGGAGTTCGGGCAGCCGTTGACGTTGATCGTCAGCGGGGTGTCGAAGTCCGGCAGCCGGCGCTCGAGCTCGGCGGTCAGCTCCTTCGCGTGGCCCTTGGTCTCCACGATCGCCAGCTTGCAGAACTCGATGCCGGTGCAGGCCATCGTCTGCCGGCGGAAGACGCTGGGCCGCACCTGCAGGTCGTGCGCGGCCAGGGCGGCGACGGCGTCCTCGACCGCGTCGTCCGGGACGTCGAGGATGACCAGCTTCTGGTCGGCCGTCGTCCGGATCCGGCCCTGCCCGTACTGCTCGGCGATGTCGGCGACGGTGGCGAGCAGCTCGCCGCCGATCCGGCCGGTGTGCAGCGCGAAGCCCAGCGCGTTGGCGCCGTCCACCTGCTTCTGGACGCCGACGTGGTCGCGCTGGTCGGTGGCCGGCCGGTCGGGTGCGGGGCCGTCGGGCAGCGCCTCGTGCAGGTACTCGTCCTGCAGCACCTGGCGGAACCTCCCCGGGCCCCAGTCGGCCATGAGGAACTTGATCCGGGCGTGGGTGCGCGAGCGCCGGTACCCGTAGTCGCGGAAGACCGCGCAGACGCCGGCCCAGACGTCGGAGACCTGGTCGGGCCGGACGAAGACGCCCAGCCGCTCGGCGAAGCGCGGGTTGGTCGACAGCCCGCCGCCGACCCAGAGGTCGTACCCGGCCTCGCCCGCGGCGTTGCGCACACCCACGAAGGCGACGTCGTTGATCTCGTGGTTGGTGCAGTGGTGCGCGCACCCGGAGATCGAGGACTTGAACTTGCGGGGCAGGTTGGAGAACTCCCGGTCGCCGAGGTACTTGTCGACGACCTCGGTGACGGCCGGGGTCGCGTCGAGCACCTCGTCGTCGAGCACGCCGGCCAGCGGGCAGCCGAGGATCACCCGCGGGGTGTCGCCGCAGGCCTCGGTGGTGGACAGCCCGACCGCCTCGAGGCGCTCCCAGATCTCGGGGACGTCCTCGATGCGGATCCAGTGCAGCTGCACGTTCTGCCGGTCGGTGACGTCGGCGACGCCGCGGCCGAACTCGGTGGAGATGCCGGCGATGACCCGCAGCTGGTCGGCCGACAGCTGACCGCCGTCGATCCGCACACGGAGCATGAAGAAGGAGTCCTCGAGCTCCTCGGGCTCCAGCACGGCGGTCTTGCCGCCGGGGATGCCCTGGGCGCGCTGGGTGTAGAGCCCCATCCAGCGCATCCGGCCGCGCAGGTCGCCGGGGTCGATGCCGTCGAAGCCGGTGCGGGAGTAGATGTCGGTGATCCGCTGGCGGACGTCGAGGCCGTCGGAGTCCTTCTTCATCCGCTCGTTGGGGTTGAGCGGCTCGCGGTACCCGAGGGCCCACTGGCCCTGGCCCTTCTGGGCCGGGCGGCCGGGGCGGGTGGGGGAGGACACGTGAGGACTCCATCTTCGCGCGGGACGGGCGCGGCGTTGCGGGGGGACTGGGGTGCGGTGCGCTCAGCGGGAGCGGCGACAGGCGGCACTCACGACGCGCCCCAGGTCGATGTGCAGGCGCGCCACCAGAGGCGTCCCGCGGTCGGTCACGCCGCCGAGTCTCCCACACCGGCCATGGCGGCCCGGACCTGCGCGACCGCCTCGGCGAGGGGCACCCGGGAGGTGTCGACCCGCAGCTCGGCCCGCACCGGCACCTCGTAGGGGTCGCTGACCCCGGTGAAGGTCGCGATCTCCCCGGCCCGCGCCCGGGCGTAGAGGCCCTTGACGTCCCGGGCCTCGCAGACCTCCAGCGGGGTGGACAGGTGCACCAGCACGAAGCGGCCGTGCTGCTCGACCAGCGCGCGGGCCTGCTCGCGGGCCTCCTCGAACGGGGCGATCGCGGCGATGACCACCGTGCCCCCGTGCCGGACGACCTCCCCGGCCACCCAGCCGATGCGCCGGATGTTGAGGTCCCGGTCGGCCCGGGAGAAGCCCAGCTCGCTGGACAGGTGGGTGCGGACGACGTCGCCGTCCAGGACCGTCACCGCCGCGCCCCCGGCCTCCAGCTCGGCCACCAGGGCGTCGGTGATCGTGGACTTCCCGGCCCCGGAGAAGCCGGTGAGCAGGACGGCGACACCAGTCATGCCGGGCAGTCTCTCAGTCGACGGGGGTGGCCCCGAAGGACCGCCAGGCGCTCTCCACCTCGGCCAGCTCGGCGACGGCGTCGGGCAGCGTGCCGGCCACGACGTCGGCCAGGGTGACCTGCTCGAGCACCCGGCGGTAGGAGTCCCGGGCGGCCACCCACACGCTGGTGAGCTCCTTGGCCACGCCCGGGTAGGTGGCGTCCTCCGGCCGCTGGCCGTGCACCTCGGCGAGGAAGCCCTGCTCCACCCGCATGACCCGGGCGATCGACACCTCCGAGGGCGGCAGGGCCAGCCGGTAGCCGCCGTCCCGGCCGCGCTGGCTGGTCACCAGCCGGGCGTGCTGCAGGTCGCCGAGGATCGCCTGCAGGAAGCGGGAGGGGATGCCCTGGGCGGTGGCTATCCGGTCGCAGGTGAGGGCGTCGGGGCTGGCCGCCGCCAGCTCGATGGCGGCGCGGACGGCGTAGTCGACCCGGGCGGAGATGCGCACGGAGGCCATCCTGCCCGGTCTGGGAAACTCGCCCCGTGTTCCAGCTGCGATTCACCACGCTGGTGGAGGCGCCGCTGACCGTGGCGTTCGACGTCGGGCGGGTCCTCGGGCGCCCCTGGCCGTGGGCGCTGACCGAGGTCGCCACCGACCGCCCGCACGCCGACGAGCACCGCGGCGCCGGCGGCCTGCTGGCGCAGGTCCGGCACACCCGGCGGTTCCACCCGACGGGTGCGGGCACGCTGGTGGACGAGCAGGTGGAGTGGGAGAACCGGGTGCCCGGGTTCCTCGGTCGGCTGCTGGACCAGACGGTCGTGCGCCGGCACGTGCTCGGCGCGATGCAGGCCCACCTGGACCTGTTCGCCGCCGCCGCGCAGCGCCGGGCCGAGGACGTCGTCCAGGTGGTCGGCGCGGCGCTGGTGTCCGACGGCCGCGTGCTGGTCGCCCAGCGGGGGGCCGGCCCCTTCGCCGGGCTCTGGGAGTTCCCGGGCGGCAAGGTCGAGCGGGGGGAGTCCGAGCTGGCCGCGCTGGTGCGCGAGTGCCGGGAGGAGCTCTCGGTCGAGATCGCCCCGCAGGCGTTCCTGGGGGAGGTGCCCCTGCCGGGGGTCGTCGCCGGCGGTGCGCCCAGCGCCTCGACGCTGCGGGTGTGGTGGGGGCGCATCGTGGCCGGCGACCCGGTGGACCACGAGCACAGCGAGCTGCGCTGGGCGACCGCCGGGGAGCTCGAGGCCCTGGACTGGATCCCGGCCGACCGCCCGCTGCTGCCCGCCGTCCGGGCCCTGCTCGACCGCCTCTGAACGCCGAGAGGCCCGCCCCGCAGGTGCGGGACGGGCCTCTCGTGCAGGACCTCTTACTTGAAGATGTCCTTGACCTTCTCGCCGGCCTGCTTGGCGTTGCCGCTGGCCTGGTCCTTCTGGCCCTCGGCCTGCAGGTCGCGGTTGCCCGTGGCCTCGCCGGTGGCCTCCTTGCCCTGGCCCAGCAGCTCTTCGGCCTTGTTCTTGATCTTGTCCACGGCGCTCAAGGCGTGCTCCTCACGTCGGCAGCTTCGGTCCACCCACGACTACCCGGCCCCGGCGGGCCCACACATGCCCGCACCTGTGGGTCTGCTGGCACCGGACCGGCGGATCCCGGTACCCGAGGTGCCGCAAGCGGTTCGACGAGCGCGGATCGGCACCGCAAGACGTCCGGTCGTGACGCCCGTGTTGCGTGCTTGTTGCGGCCTGGACGGGCTCGTCCGTGCAGGTCGTGAGCCCAGGTCACAAAACGGTGACGGTCGTGGACTGCCCCCACGGGCGTGCCTAGTGTTCGCCGGGACGTACCGGGTCCGACAGCTGTTGGCCAGGTCCGTCACGGCTCGTCCCCAGCTCGATCCGGATGCGATCGCCTCCGGACGGGCAGACCAGGTCAGATCCCCCCGCAGGTGCGGGTCGAGGGAGGCAATCGAACGTGAAGTTCAGCAAGCGCGGAGCAGCGCTCGTCGCCACCGGCATCGCCGGCGCGATGGTGCTGTCGGCCTGTGGCGGCGGCAGCAGCGACAGCGGTGGCGGTGAGGGCGACAGCGGTTCCGGCCGGGTCATCTTCGGTGAGTCCACCGACTTCCCGGAGAACCTCTTCCCCTACATCGCAGCGGGCAACGCCACCTCGGTGGCCAACCTGTTGATCCGGGTGCTGCCCGGCCCGTACGTGGTCAACCCCGACTTCAGCGTCGACTGGGACCAGGACCTGCTGGCCTCCGAGCCCGAGCTGGACACCAGCAGCGGCCAGGTCAACACCTACGAGATCAACCCCGACGCGGTGTGGAGCGACGGCACCCCGATCACGGCGGCGGACTTCGAGTTCACCTGGCGCGCGAACCGCTCCAGCGACCCGGCCGACGGCGGCTGCCCGGCCCTGCTGGGCACCACCGGCTACGAGCAGATCGCCTCCGTCGAGGCCTCGGGCGACGACGACAAGACCGTCACCGTCACCTACACGACGCCGTTCTCCGACTGGCAGTCGCTGTTCGGCAACCTGCTGCCGGCCCACGTCATGGACAACGACGACCCGGCCGCGCTGTGCGAGAGCATCACCAACGGCTGGCCGATCGCCGACGGCATCATGGACGACATCTCCGGTGGCCCCTGGCAGATCAAGGCCGAGAACATCGACGTCGGCAGTCAGATCGTCACGCTGACCCCCAACCCCGAGTGGTGGGGCGAGCCGACCGGGCTGGCCCAGCTGGTCGTGCAGAACATCGGCAACGACCCGACCGCCGCGGTGCAGGCCATGAGCAACCAGGAGCTCGGGGTCATCTACCCGCAGCCCCAGCTCGACCTGGTCAGCCAGATCGAGGACCTGTCGCCGGCCGTCGAGAGCGACGTGAACTTCGGGCTCTCCTTCGAGCACCTGGACTTCAACACCACGTACGGCCCGCTGAGCTCGCTGGCCGTCCGCCAGGCCTTCACCATGGCCCTGGACCGGCAGGAGATCGTCGACCAGACCGTCGGCCAGTTCTCCTCCGACGCCGAGGTGCTGGAGAACCGGATCTTCTTCAACAACCAGCCGCAGTACCAGGACACCGCGCCCGACGAATACAAGACCCAGAACACCGCGATGGCCAAGTCGCTCCTGGAGAGCGACGGCTGGGTGCTCGGCTCCGACGGCGTCTACGCCAAGGACGGCCAGCGGCTGACCGTGCAGATCGACACCACGGCCAACAACCCGCTGCGCGAGACCACGATCAACGTCATGATCCCGCAGCTGGCCGAGGCCGGCATCGAGGCGACCTTCAACGCCAACCCGGACATCTTCGCCGGCGCCGAGAAGCCGACCTCGCTGGAGGCCGGTGGCTTCCAGGCCGCCGTCTTCGCCTGGGTCGGGTCGCCGTTCCGCGGTGCCACGCAGTCGATCTACGAGCAGCCGCAGGGCGACGCCATCGGGCAGAACTACTCCCGCCAGGGCACGCAGGAGATCGACGACCTGTTCGCCCAGTTCCAGACCGAGCCCGACCCCGACGCGCAGGCCGAGCTGGGCAACCAGATCGACGCCCTGCTCTGGGGCCAGGTCGCGACGGTGCCGCTGTACCAGAAGCCCACGTTCATCGCCTACCAGAGCTCCATCTCCGGCGTCGAGGACAACTCGACCCAGGCCGGTCCGCTCTGGAACGCCGACACGTGGACGGTGCAGTGACCCGCTGATCGGCCGATCAGCACGCACCACCTGAGAACCGCACCACCTGCACGCAGCCACGGCCCCCGGGGGCTCCCCCCGGGGGCCGTGCTGTGTCCGGACGTCCCAGCTGAACTGGTCGTTCCCACCGGACGACTTCCGCTCCCGGCGTAAGGTCCCCGCATGTTCTTCTTCACGATCCGGCGGATCATCGCCTCGGTCCTCGTGTTGATCGCCAGTTCGTTCCTGGTCTTCGCGCTCTGCGCGGCCAGCTTCGACCCGCTGTCGCGGTACTACACCCAGAACCCGCGCCCGCCGCAGGCGTTCTTCGACAACCTGCGCGAGCAGTTCGGGCTGAACGACAACTTCTTCGTGCGGTACTGGAACTGGCTGTCCGGCGCGCTGACCGGGGACTTCGGCCAGACCATCGGCGGGACGGCGGTCACCGACCAGCTGTGGGGCCGACTCTGGATCACCGGCAAGATGATCTTCTTCGCCGTCCTCATCGCCGTCGTCCTGGCGATCCTGGTCGGCGTGGTAGGGGCGGTCCGGCAGTACAAGCCCTCGGACTACGCCTTCACCTTCCTGGCCTACCTCCTCATCGCGCTGCCGACGTTCTGGTTCGCCGCGCTGCTCAAGGAGTTCGTGGCCGGCGGCATCAACGACGCCTTCGGGCGACAAGTGCTCTACACCCTCGGCGAGGAATCACCGGGCATCGCGTCCTACGGGACACCGTCGGAGATCTTCTGGGACCGGCTGGGCCACCTCGTGCTGCCCACCATCTGCCTGGCGCTGCTGTCCTTCGCCGCCTGGAGCCGCTTCCAGCGCTCGGCGATGCTCGACGTCCTCGGGTCGGACTACATGCGGCTGGCCCGGGCCAAGGGCCTGACCTACCGGCGGACCGTCATGAAGCACGGGCTGCGCAACGCCCTCATCCCGCTGACCACCGTCGTGGCACTGGGGATCGGCACGCTGTTCGGCGGCGCGATCATCACCGAGCAGGTCTTCGTCTGGCACGGCATGGGCGAGTACCTGCTCAAGAACGGCATCGGCCAGAACGACATCAACGTCGTCCTGGGCTGGCTGCTGATCAGCGCCGTGTTCGTCGTGCTGTTCAACCTCATCGCCGACGTCCTGTACGCGGTCCTCGACCCGCGCATCCGTCTCGCCTGACGGTCGGAGGAGACCCATGACCACCACCCAGGCCGCCACCGAGGCGGCCGCCGCACAGACGCCCGGACCCGGGGTCGAGCGGGAGTTCACCGTCAAGGCGCGCAGCCAGCGCCAGCAGATCGTCCGCCGGTTCGTCCGCAACAAGGTGGGGATGACCGGGCTGGTCGTCTTCCTCCTGCTGCTGGCCTTCGGCTTCCTGGGCCCGCTGGTGTACGGCACGAGCTACTCGACCCAGAACAGCGGCGCGCAGTCGGTCTCGCCCGGCGTCCAGGGCTACCCGCTGGGCAGCGACGAGATCGGCCGCGACCTGCTCGCCGGCCTGATGATCGGGGTGCAGCGCTCCCTGTTCATCGTGCTGCTGTTCATCGTCATCGCGCTGCCCCTGGGCCTGCTCGTCGGCGCCCTGGCCGGCTACTTCGGCCGCTGGGTGGACAGCGTGCTCATGCGCTTCGTCGACCTGATCCTCACCGTCCCGCTGCTGGTCGTCCTCATCGTCGTGGCCAGCAACTTCGGCGAGGCGCGCACCCCGCTGGGCGTCGGCATCATCCTGGGCCTGTTCGGCTGGCTGGACCTCGCCCGGATCGTGCGCAGCCAGTTCCTCTCGCTGCGCGAGAAGGAGTACGTCGAGGCGGCGCACGCCCTGGGGGCGTCCAACAGCCGGATCATCTTCAAGCACCTGATCCCGAACGCCCTGGGTTCGCTGATCGTCTGGACGACGCTGGCCGCGGCCACCGCGATCATCCTCGAGGCGTCGCTGACCTACCTGGGCTTCGGCGTGAACAACCCGAGCTCCACGTCGCTGGGCCGCCTGGTCTCCGACGGCGTGCAGGCCGCCTCGACGCGGCCGTGGCTCTTCTACTTCCCGGGCATCACCCTGCTGGTCATCGTGCTGTCGATCAACCTGATCGGCGACGGGATCCGGGATGCCTTCGACCCGAGCAACCGCCGCGTGCGGGCCTGAAGGGGATCACGTGAGCACCAGCACCGGAGCACTGCAGCAGGGGCGCACCGACCCCCGCCCCGTCGACCCCGACGTGCCGCTGCTGGCCGTCGAGGACCTGAACGTCCGGTTCCCCACCGAGGACGGCCTCGTGCACGCCGTCCGCGGCGTGGACTACACCCTGCGCTCGGGCGAGGTCCTGGGCATCGTGGGTGAGTCCGGGTCGGGCAAGTCGGTCACCTCGCTGGCCGTCATGGGCCTGCTCCCGGGATCTGCCCGGGTGACCGGGTCGGTCAAGTACCGGGGCCAGGAGCTGCTCGGGCAGAGCGACCGCGCCATGTCGCGGGTCCGCGGCAAGGGCGTCTCGATGATCTTCCAGGACCCGATGACCTCGCTGGACCCGGTGTACCGCGTCGGGTTCCAGATCGAGGAGACGCTGCGGACCCACGACTCCAAGCTGTCGTCCAAGGCCGCGCAGGCCCGGGCCGCTGACCTCCTCGCGATGGTCGGCATCCCCAACGCCGCCGAGCGCGTGCGGTCCTACCCGCACGAGTTCTCCGGCGGCATGCGCCAGCGCGTGGTCATCGCCATCGCGATGGCCAACCAGCCCGACGTGATCATCGCCGACGAGCCCACGACGGCCCTCGACGTCACCGTCCAGGCGCAGATCCTCGAGGTGCTGCAGACCGCGCTCACCGAGACCGGCGCGGCGATGGTGCTCATCACCCACGACCTCGGCGTCGTGGCCGGCATCGCCGACCGCGTGCTGGTCATGTACGCCGGCCGGCCGGTGGAGATCGGCAGCGTCGAGGACATCTACTACGAGCCGCGGATGCCCTACACGCTCGGGCTGCTCGGCTCGCTGCCCCGGCTGGACGCCTCCACCAAGCAGCGGCTGACCCCGATCAAGGGCTCCCCGCCCTCGGTGGTCAACATGCCGCCGGGCTGCCCCTTCGCGCCCCGCTGCCCGCTGCACGTCGCCGAGTGCGACACCGTCGAGCCCGACCTGCTCGACGTCGGCGGCGGGCACGGCGCGGCCTGCATCCGCACCGACGAGGTCGGCAAGGCCCACGGCGAGGCCGCCGCGGTCTTCGACGTGACCGCCGACGACACCGTGCTCGGTTCTGAGGCGCCGGTGGACCTCTCGGCCGCCGCCGGCACCACCGACACCGGGGCGCCCGGTGACCCCGTCGGCGAGCGCAGCGACCCGGGCCGGTCGACGGCCACCGGGTCGCTGCTGGACCCCACCACCCAGGACGGAGACCGTCGATGACCACCACCCGCGAGCCCATCCTGAGCGTCCGTGGCCTGGAGAAGCACTTCCCGATCAAGGGCGGCGGGCTGCTCCAGCGCACCGTCGGCGCAGTCCGCGCGGTCGACGGCCTGGACCTGGACCTGTACCCCGGCGAGGTGCTCGGCCTGGTCGGCGAGTCCGGGTGCGGCAAGTCCACCACCGGTCGGGCGATCCTGAACCTGCAGCCGGCCACGGCCGGCTCGGTGGTCTTCCAGGGACGCGAGCTGGTCGGCCTGGACCGCAAGCAGATGCGTCCGCTGCGCCGGGACATCCAGATCGTCTTCCAGGACCCGTACGCCTCGCTCAACCCGCGGCTGCCGGTCTTCGACATCGTGGCCGAGCCGCTGATCATCCACGGCCTGACCAAGGACGAGGCCGAGCTCCGCGAGCGGGTCCGGTCCTTGGTGGAGACCGTCGGGCTCAACCCCGAGCACACCAACCGCTACCCGGCCGAGTTCTCCGGCGGCCAGCGGCAGCGCATCGGCATCGCCCGGGCCCTGGCGCTCGAGCCGAAGGTGCTGGTGCTCGACGAGCCGGTGTCGGCGCTGGACGTGTCGATCCAGGCCGGCGTGATCAACCTGCTCGAGGACCTGAAGGAACGGCTGGGGCTGTCCTACCTGTTCATCGCGCACGACCTGTCCGTGGTGCGGCACATCTCCGACCGGGTCGCCGTCATGTACTTGGGCAAGATCATCGAGGTCGCGCCGCGGGACGAGCTGTTCGACCGGCCCACGCACCCCTACACCCAGGCGCTGCTGTCGGCGATCCCGCTGCCTGACCCGCGCCTGGAGCGCAGCCGGAAGCGGATCATCATCACCGGCGACGTACCCAGCCCGGCCAACCCGCCCTCGGGCTGCCGGTTCCGCACCCGCTGCCAGAAGTTCGCCGGCGAGCTGACCGACACCCAGCGCGAGAAGTGCCTCACCGTGGAGCCCCTGCTGGAGTCCCGCGGCACCGGCCACACCAGCGCCTGCCACTACGCGGAGGCCACCAAGGTCCTGTAGGGGACGATGGTCGGGTGCTCCCCGACCGTCGCCTCCTGCTCGTGCACGCCCACCCCGACGACGAGTCGATCAACAACGGGGCCACGATGGCCCGCTACGTCGCCGAGGGCGTGCACGTCACCCTGCTCACCTGCACGCTGGGGGAGGAGGGCGAGATCCTGGTGCCCGAGCTCGCCGGGCTGGCCGCCGACCAGGCCGACCAGCTGGGCGGCTACCGGATCGGCGAGCTCGCCGACGCGATGGCCGCCCTGGGCGTGGCCGACCACCGCTTCCTCGGTGGCACCGGACGTTGGCGGGACTCCGGGATGATCGGGACGCCGGCCAACGACCACCCGCGGGCGTTCTGGAACGCCGACCTCGACGAGGCCGTCGGGGCGGCGGTCGCCGTCCTGCGGGAGGTCCGGCCGCAGGTGGTCGTCGGCTACGACGAGCACGGCGGGTACGGCCACCCCGACCACATCCAGGCCCACCGGGTCACCACGCTGGCCGTCGAGGCCGCCGCGGACGGCGGCTACCGCCCCGACCTGGGCACCGCGCACGAGGTGGCGAAGGTCTACTGGACCTGCGTCCCGGTCTCGGTGCTGCAGGAGGGGCTGGACGCCCTCGCCGCGGCCGACACCGGCTACGACGGCGTGACCGACGCCCGCGAGATCCCGTTCGCCGCTGCCGACGAGGACGTGACCTGCGAGCTCGACGGGTCGGCGTTCCTGGCGCAGAAGGCGGCCGGCATGGCCGCGCACGCCACCCAGCTGACCCTGGACGGCGAGTTCTACGCGCTGTCCAACAACCTGGGCCAGCAGGTGCTCACCACCGAGTACTACCGCCTGGTCCGCGGGCAGCGCGGCCCGGGGGAGGGCCCGCGGGGCTGGGAGACCGACCTGTTCGCCGGCCTGTGAGGGCGCTGCGGACGGTCGGCTGGGGGCTGCTGGCCGTCGTCGTAGCGTCGTGGCTGGCCGCGGTCGAGGTGCTCTGGTTGCCGCTGCGGATCGGTCCGGTCCCGGTGCCGCTGTCGGTGCTCGGCGCGGCGCTGGGCAACCTGCTGCTGGTCACCTGGGCGCACCGGTTGTCCGGCTCCCGGGTGGTCGCCCTGCTGCCGGCGGCCGCGTGGGCGGTGGTCGCGGTGGGTGCGTCGGTGCGCCGGCCGGAGGGCGACCTGCTCATCACCGGCGAGACCACCTCCGTCCAGCTGGTGGGGCTGGGTTTCCTGCTGGTCGGGGTGCTGTTCGCCTCGTTCGCGGTCGGCCGGGTGCTCAGCCGACCGGTGGCCGCCGGTAGTGGTAGCGGTGGTGCTCGATGAAGCCCAGCCGCCGGTAGAGGGCCCTGGCCGGGTCGTTGGACGCCACCACCTGCAGGTAGCACCAGCGGCCACCCCGGTCGACCGCCCAGGCCTGCAGCGCCCGGGTGAGGGAGGTGGCCAGACCCCCGCGCCTGGCTGCGTGGTCCACCGACACGGCGCTGATGCCCAGCCAGTCGTCGACGAGCACCCCGCGGGCGACGCCGAGCACGGTGCCCGCGTCGTCCCGGACCCCGGCGAAGGCCAGCTGCTCGGCGTTGGTCAGCACGCCGCGGGCGTCGGCCGGGACCGGATCGCCACCCCGCCGCGCCGCGGCCAGCCAGGCGTCGTCCGGGGCGGGGGACAGCTCCACCGGGATGGCGGGGGTGGGTTCTCCGTCGTCCAGCGGCACGGTGAGCACCAGGGTGTCGGGGTCGCGGGCCCACCCCGCGGCGGCGAACGCGGCGTCGGCCGCTCGGGACTGCCGGCCGGGCAGCTGGGCGCAGGGGGTCAGCCTGCGGTCGGCGTACCAGGAGGCGACCACGTCGACGGCGTCGGCGAGCGGGAGGCCGGGGTCGCCGGTGACCAGCGCGGAGTGCGCGCGGCTGGTGAAACCGGCCCCGCCGGCGCGCAGCAGCCACTGCCCCAGGGGCTCGGTCTCCGACCCCCGCCAGCCCCGCGCCGCGACCAGCTCGAGCTCGGCGACGTCCAGCGGACTCCGTCGTTGTCCCACGGTCTCCCTCCCCGGGGTGGCGGGATAGGCAACCCTGACCTCGGCACCGCCGGGAACGGCGCCATACTGGTCACGACCCTAGAGCGAACTGGTCGTACCCCCGGAGGAACCCCCGTGACCTACGTCATCACCCAGGCCTGCGTCGACGTCCTCGACAAGGCGTGCATCGACGAGTGTCCGGTGGACTGCATCTACGAGGGCGAGCGGATGCTCTACATCCACCCCGACGAGTGCGTGGACTGCGGGGCGTGCGAGCCGGTCTGCCCGGTCGAGGCGATCTACTACGAGGACGACGTCCCGGACAAGTGGAAGGACTTCTACAACGCCAACGTGGAGTTCTTCTCCGAGCTGGGCAGCCCCGGCGGCGCCGCCCGTACCGGGAAGATCGCCAAGGACCACCCGCTGGTCGCGGCGCTGCCGCCGCAGGGGGAGTGAGCTCCCGCTCGCTGCCGGACTTCCCCTGGGACTCCCTGCGCCCGGCCCGCGCCCGCGCGGCCGAGCACCCCGGGGGGGTGGTCGACCTGTCCATCGGCACGCCGGTGGACCCGACCCCGGACGTCCTGCGCTCGGCGCTGGCCGCCGCGGCCGACGCGCCGGGCTACCCGACGGCGCTGGGCACGACCGACGTCCGGCTCGCCGCGGCGGGCTGGTTGCGGCGCCGGCTGGGCGTGACGCTGGCCGACCCGGTGGGCGCCGTCCCGTCGGTCATCCCGACGGTGGGCTCCAAGGAGCTGGTGGCGCTGCTGCCGACCCTGCTCGGGCTGGGGTCGGGCACCGTGGTGATCCCCGAGGTCGCCTACCCGACCTACGAGGTCGGTGCGGTGGTGGCCGGGCTGTCGGTGCTGCGCAGCGACGTGCCCCCGGACGACGTCGCCGACCTGGTGCTGGTGTGGCTGAACTCCCCGGGCAACCCGCACGGCCGGGTGCTGTCGGTCGAGGAGCTGCGGGCGTGGGTGGCCTGGGGCCGCGAGCGCGGCGTGCCCGTGGTGGCCGACGAGTGCTACGTCGAGCTGGGCTGGGACGTCGTCCCGACGTCGGTGCTGCACCCGTCGGTGGCGGGCGGCTCGCACGAGGGCCTGCTGGCCGTGCACTCGCTGTCCAAGCAGTCGACCGCCGCCGGCTACCGGGCCGGGCTGCTGTCCGGTGACCCGGCGCTGGTCGCCCGGGTCTGGGAGGCCCGCCGGCACCTGGGCCTGCTGGTGCCCGGTCCGGTGCAGGCCGCGACGGCCGCCGCGCTGGGCGACGACGCGCACGTCGAGCTGGCGCGATCACGCTACGGCGCCCGGCGGGCCCGGCTGCGCGCCGCGGTCGAGGCCTGGGGCGGCCGGGTCGAGCACTCCGAGGCCGGGCTGTACCTGTGGACCACCCGCGACGAGGACTGCTGGACGACGGTCGACCGGTTGGCCGGCCTGGGCGTGGTCGTCGCACCGGGGTCGTTCTACGGCCCGGCGGGGGAGCGGCACGTGCGGATGGCGCTGACCGCCACCGACGAGCGCATCGACGCCGCCGTGGAGCGGCTGACAAGCTGAGCTGGGGCGTCACCTTGGGGCGCGGCTTGCAGCTGAACGGCGGCCGCTGCAGGCCCGGCAGCTTCGGCGCGGGTTCCTGTTCAGTGAATGCGGCGTGGCGGTCCAGACCTGTCCGCAGTGCGGGCAGGTCCAGAGGCAGCGGTCGATGCTGTTCGGCTTCATCTCGGACAGGGTTCGGCCCGGGGCCGTGACGTCCTCCAGGAAGTAGCCGACCAGCTGGGGATGCACATCGGCGAAGCTCGTGCCCGGAGCCGGGGTGGACGACTTCCTCGCGCCCCGGCGGGCGGAGCACGACGGACATGCAGTACCGAGGCGCGTCCGGTTGGCGACCCGAGCCTCGTAGGTGCCCCCGCACCCGCCGCACCTCCAGATGCCGCGGTCATCACCGGCCGGGGGCAGGTGAGCAGCGCTGAGGGCCGGCCTGCCCACGACACCGACGAGTTCGGCGGCGACCTCCGGGTGCTCGGTCAGGAGGGAGTGGCCGCGGAGGCCCGCACGGAGCTCTCTCCATCTCTCGTCGGCCCGGGCGACGGCGTCGTCCAGCGGGGCCCCGACGGGGATCACCGACGGGGTGTCGGGTCGGTACGAGCAGATCACCGAGATGATGGCTGCCGCCCAAGCGCATGGATCGGTCTCGTCCTCCGACGTCAGCGGAACCTGACGCAGGCGGAGGTCCCCGGGGAGGGCAAGAACCGGTAGACCCCGCGGCCGGATCCGCACGTAGCGGCGACCGGCCAACCGGACCACCTTCCGGGCATCGCGCGCCTGCGCCTCGGTGGGCGCATGCCACCGGGTCGGGTCCAGGTCGACGTAGAGGTCGATGTCGTCGACCACGAGGTCGATGCGCTCGACCGGCCCGCCTCCGGCACGCAGGACCACCGCGTCGACCTCGACCGGGAGACCGGTGGCCAGGGCTACGGCTGCGGCCACCCGGTGCTCGAGGCGGCTGACCCGGAGCGACGACAGGCACACGGGGCACTGCGTCCCGTACTTGACGCGTTGGCGAGCCGTCGTCTCCCAGCTGTGGTCGACCACGCACCGCCAGAGCACCCGGTCGTGTGATCCGCACGGCGTGGAGTCGGCGTCGCGGTCCGCTCGGGTCAGGTTCTCCACGAACTCCGCCGCCAGATCGGGCCGCGCATCGCCGATGCTCGGCGTCTTGGCCGGACGGCGCCGTGCGCTGGCAGCTCCGCGGACCCTCGCGCACTCCGGACATCCGGAGCCGCGCCTGGTCCGGTTGACGACCGAGGTCACCCACTCGTGTCGGCAGGACGAGCACCGCCACCGACAACGAGCACCGCTGCCGGATGCCAGGTCGGAAGGGATTGATCCCGCAGGTGCGCCGTCCACGACCTCGATGAACTGAGCGGCCACCGACGGGTGCGTGACCGAGAGTCCGGTGCTGCGCGCTCGTAGCGAACGGGGGTCCAGTCCCCACCGTCGTGCGACCAGCCGGACGAGGGACCCACTGCGGCCGTAGGCGGCGGCGACGGCATCCGGGGTCTGACCACTGGCGAGCAGCTGCTCGAGGCGAGCGCGATCGACATCTGCCCACCGCGGAGGGGGTTGCTCGGCGCCTGCCACCGGGCGACCGTGCCATGCACCTACGACAGTCCGGCGTCCTCGATCAGGTGCTGAGCTGCAGGACCAAGGCGCCCGCGTCCTGCCCGGTGTTCTGCTGCCAGCCGATGTCCGGCGTCCAGGTCCAGTCGGCGAACCGCACCTGGCTCAGCTGCAGCCGCTGGGCGTGCGCGACGGCCCAGGTCACCTCGGGCCAGGCGGCATCGGCCACGGTGATCACCCCGCCGGCGGCGACCGTGGGTGGGCCTGCCTCACCCCGTACCGCCTCCGCGACGGCCGCGGCCCGGTCGTCGACAGGACCGGCGGCGTCCGGGGGCGAGAACGTGCACGACAGGGCGGCCGGCGCTTCGGACTGCAGGGCCCCGGCCAGGGTCTCGGCCATCTCGGTCCACTGCCGGTAGGCGAGCGGGAAGGCCGACCGCTGCACGGCGTCGGCGACCAGCGTCAGGTCACCGGTCTCCCAGCCGGGCACCTCGACCAGCCCGTCGAGGAACTTGCCGGTGGCGTAGACCGGGTCCTGCACCTGCGCCTCGGTGCCCCAGCCCTGCGAGGGGCGCTGCTGGAACAACCCGAGCGAGTCGCGGTCGCCGTAGTCCAGGTTGCGCAGCCGGGACTCCTGCTGCGCGGTGGCCAGCGCGATGACCGTCGCCCGCGCGGGCAGCCCGCGGGAACGGGCGACCGCGGCGATGGTGGCCGCGTTGGCCGCCTGCTCGTTGGTCAGCGTCAGGGCCGACCCGGCGACCGAGCAGCGGCCGGCCACCGGCGGCACCCCCTGCGTGTCGGTGTCCCAGGACAGGCCGACCACGGCGACGACCACGACCAGCAACGGCGCCCAGAGCCCGGCCATCCGGCCGCGGCGCTTCTTCCGGCGCCGGGCCGCGGGACGGGCGGCCGGTCGGGGACGGGGCCGCGCGGGGGCGGGGCGGGCCGCCGGCCGTGCGCTGGTCACCGCACCCACGGTAGCTAGGTTGTGCGCCATGACCGAGCACCTGCTCCCGGGGATCGTCGCGTCGCGCATCGGGACCGGGCGGGTGACCCAGCAGGTGCTGCACCGCGAGGACGTCGATCCGCACGGTGGCGGCGAGGCGGTGCTGCTCGTGCACGGCAACGTCAGCTCGGCGCTGTTCTGGCAGCAGCCGCTGCAGGCCCTGGACCCCGGCCAGCGGGCGCTGGCGGTGGACCTGCGCGGCTTCGGCGGCACGGACACCGCCCCGGTGGACGCCACCCGTGGGGTCCGTGACTGGGCCGACGACCTGGACGCGCTGGTCACCGCCCTGGGGCTGGAGCGGGTGCACCTGGTGGGCTGGAGCATGGGCGGCGGCGTCGTCCTGCAGTTCCTGCTCGACCACGCCGAGCGGGTCGCCTCGGTGACCCTGGTCGCGCCGGTCTCGCCCTACGGGTTCGGCGGGACGGCGGGGCCCGACGGGCAGCTCGTGCACCCCGACGGCACCGGGGCCGGCGCGGGCGGGGCCAACCCGGACTTCGTCGCGGCGCTGGCCGCGGGGGACACCACCGCGGACGCCCCCACCAGTCCCCGGTCGATCCTGCGCGCCTTCTACGTGGCGCCGGACAGCATGCCGATCGACTCCGGGCTCGAGGACGTGTTCGTGGCCTCGATGCTGACCACGGCGACCGGCGAGGACAACTACCCGGGCGACGTCGTCGCCGTCCCGGCGTGGCCCGGTGCCGCACCGGGCGGCCGCGGCGTGCTCAACACGATGGCTCCGCCGGTGTTCGACGTCTCGGCGATCACCGAGCTGGCGGTCAAGCCGCCGGTGCTGTGGATCCGGGGCGACGCCGACCAGATCGTCAGCGACGCCTCCGCGTTCGACCTGGCGTTCCTGGGCTCGATCGGTGCGGTGCCCGGCTGGCCGGGGGCCACGGAGTTCCCGCCGCAGCCGATGGTCACCCAGACCCGGGCCGTGCTGGACCGCTACGCCGCGACCGGCGGCGCCTACCGCGAGGTGGTGCTGCCCGGCGTGGGGCACTCCCCGCACGTGGAGCGCCCGCAGGAGTTCGTGGTGGTCCTCCTGGAGCACCTCACCGCGCCGCCGGCGGAGCCCGCCGGACTGACCTGAGCCCTCAGTTGGCGTGCAGGGCGGCGTTCAGCGCGCCCCAGTCGCCGTCCCGGGGCAGTGCCTCCAGCGCGCCGGAGACCGAGTTGCGGCGGAACAGCAGACCGGGCCGGCCCGACAGCTCGACTGCCTTGACCACGGAGCCGTCGGGCAGCGCGATCCGCGAGCCTGCAGTCACGTAGCAGCCGGCCTCCACGACCGACCGGTCGCCGAGGGAGATGCCGATGCCGGCGTTGGCGCCGAGCAGGCAGCCCTCGCCGATCGAGACGACCTGCTTCCCGCCGCCGGACAGCGTGCCCATGATCGAGGCGCCACCGCCGATGTCGGAGTCCGCGCCGACGACGACGCCGGCGGAGATGCGGCCCTCGACCATCGAGGGGCCCAGCGTCCCGGCGTTGAAGTTCACGAAGCCCTCGTGCATGACCGTGGTGCCCTCGGCCAGGTGGGCGCCGAGCCGGACCCGGTCGGCGTCGCCGATCCGCACGCCGGCGGGCAGCACGTAGTCGACCATCCGGGGGAACTTGTCGACGTGGGTGACGGTGACGTGGCCGTGCGCGGCCCGCAGCTTCGCCGCCCGCACCGGCGTCCAGTCGGCGGCCTCGACCGGTCCGGCCGACGTCCAGGCCACGTTGGTCAGCAGCCCGAACTGGCCGTCCAGGTTGAGCCCGTGCGGGCGGACCAGGCGGTGGGAGAGCAGGTGCAGCCGCAGGTAGACGTCGTGCGCGTCGACCGGCGCGGCGGACAGGTCGGCGATCGTCGTCCGGACGCCGACGACCTCCACGCCGCGCGGGTCGTCGAAGCGGACCAGCGAGCCGAACTCCGGGCCCAGCTCGGCCTCGACCTCCAGCGTCCCCAGCTGGGCGGTGCCGGTGGCGTCGGCGGCGCCCAGCGCGGGGGCCGGGTACCAGGTGTCCAGCACGACCCCGGCGGTGGTCACGGTGGCCAGGCCGACAGCGGTCGCGCCCGTGGGCTGCGCAGGAGAGGTCACGGGGACCGAGGTTAGGCGACGCCTAGGCTCGCCCCCGTGACCGCTCCGGCCCTCGACCTGACCGCCGACGTGCTGACGCTGACCCGGGCCCTGGTGGACATCCCCTCGGTGTCCGGGACCGAGGGACCGCTCGCCGACGCCGTCGAGACCGCGCTGCGGGCCCTCGGTGGGCTGGAGGTGGTCCGGATCGGCAACAACGTGCTGGCCCGGACCGACCTCGGCCGGGACGAGCGGATCGTGCTGGCCGGGCACCTGGACACCGTGCCGATCGCCGACAACGTGCCCAGCCACCTCGAGACGGTGGACGGCGTGGAACGGCTGCACGGCTGCGGCACCAGCGACATGAAGGCCGGCGACGCGGTGATGCTGCGGCTGGCCGGGCTGTTCGGCGTCCCCGGGGCGCAGCCGGCGCACGACCTGACCTTCGTGTTCTACGACAACGAGGAGGTCGAGGCGGTCAAGAACGGCCTCGGCCGGGTGGCCCGCGAGCTGCGCGGGTGGCTCTACGGCGACCTGGCGATCCTGCTCGAGCCGACCGACGGCGACGTCGAGGGCGGCTGCCAGGGCACGATGCGCGTCGTCCTCACCGTGCCCGGCGAGCGGGCGCACAGCGCCCGGTCCTGGCTGGGCACCAACGCGATCCACGGGGCGGCGCCGATCCTGGCCACCCTGGCCGCCTACCAGGCCCGTGAGGTGGACATCGACGGGCTGCACTTCCGCGAGGGGCTTAACGCGGTGAAGGTGGAGGGCGGGGTGGCCGGCAACGTCGTCCCCGACGAGTGCCGGGTGACCGTCAACTTCCGGTTCGCGCCGGACCGGGACGAGGACGCCGCCGAGGCGCACGTCCGCGAGGTGTTCGCGCAGGTGCTGGCCGCGGGGGTCACCCTGGAGGTCACCGACATGAGCGGCGGTGCGCTGCCCGGGTTGGCCGAACCGGCAGCCGCGGCGTTCGTGGCCGCGGTCGGCCGACCGGCGCGGGCCAAGCTCGGCTGGACCGACGTCGCGCGGTTCGCCGCGTTCGGCATCCCGGCGGTCAACTACGGTCCCGGTGACCCGAACCAGGCGCACCAGCGCGGCGAGCATGTCCGGGTCGACCGGCTGCAGCCGGCGGAGGACGCCCTGACCGCCTTCATCACGGGGAGCCCGGCATGAGCGACAACGGCACACGACGGGCGCGCACGCGCGGCCCGGTCCAGCTGCGCGGCGGCGAGCCCGACCCGCGCCAGGAGGGGACGACGACCGACCAGCGGCTGCTGGACTCCCGCGGCCCGTCGGACTGGGTGCACGCCGACCCGTGGCGGGTGCTGCGGATCCAGGCCGAGTTCGTCGAGGGCTTCGGCCTGCTCGCCGAGCTGCCCCGCGCGGTGAGCGTGTTCGGCAGTGCCCGGACCAAGCCCGACGACCCGTTCTACGCCGCCGGCGTCGAGCTGGGCGCGGCGCTGGCCGACGCCGGCTACGCGGTGATCACCGGCGGCGGGCCCGGGGCCATGGAGGCGGCCAACAAGGGCGCCTGCGAGGCCGGCGGCATGTCGGTCGGGCTGGGCATCGAGCTGCCGTTCGAGCAGGAGCTCAACGAGTGGGTCGACGTCGGCATCGCGTTCCGCTACTTCTTCGTGCGCAAGACGATGTTCGTGAAGTACGCCCAGGCGTTCGTCATCCTGCCCGGCGGGTTCGGCACGCTCGACGAGCTCTTCGAGGCCCTCACCCTGGTGCAGACCACGAAGGTCACCCGGTTCCCGGTGATCCTCTTCGGGTCGGCCTACTGGTCGGGGCTGCTGGACTGGATCCGCGGCACGCTGGTCGAGCACGGCACGGTGTCGCCGAAGGACCTGGACCTGATCACGGTGACCGACGACGTCGCCGAGGCGGTCCGGGTGATCCAGGACGCCGAGGCCTCCCGCGAGGCCGCCGGGCAGGACTCCGGCGGGCCGGCCCCGGTCGAGGGGTGAGCCGGTGCTGACCTTCGTCGTCTTCGTCGTGGGGCTGGTGCTGGTCGGCGGGCTGCTGTTCCTGGGCGCCGCCCTGCTGCTCGGTCGCGGCGAGACCCAGCCCCCGGCCGAGCTGGACCGGTCGCCGGTCGAGCTGCCCGACGACCGGCCGGTCACCGGGGACGACGTCCGGGCGCTGCAGGTCTCGGTGACCGTGCGCGGGTACCGGATGACCGAGGTCGACTGGCTGCTGGAGCAGATGGCGCAGACCATCGACGAGCGCGACGTCGAGATCGCCCGGTTGCGGGCCGATCTCGCGGCATCCCCGCCCGTGGTCGCCGAGGAGGAATCACCCCGTGCATGAACTGGTCGAGACCGTGGACGTCGCCGCACCGCCGGAGCAGGTGTTCGCCGCGTTGGTCGACTGGACCACGCAGGGCGAGTGGATGCTGCTCACCGACGTCACCACCGTGGACGGCGAGGCCCAGGAGGTGGGGGGCCGGATCGAGGCGCGCACCGGGCTGCCGCTGCCGGGCGGTCGCCGGCTGGGCGTGCTGGACCGGATGACGATCACCGGGTGGGAGCCGCCGTCGGTCGTCGACGTCCGGCACACCGGTCGGGTGGTCCGGGGCACCGGGAGCTTCCAGGTCCGCGAGCGGGACGGCGGCTCGACCTTCGTGTGGGTCGAGACCCTCGAGCTGCCGCTGGGCGCCCTGGGCCGGCTGAGCTGGCCGCTGGTGAAGCCGGCGTTCGTGGCCGGCGTCCGGCTGTCGCTGCGCCGGTTCGCCCGCTACGCGGAGTCGCGCGCCCGCTGAACCCGGACGACCGCCCAGACCGCGCTGGTCGCCAGCACCACGCCGACCACCACGGCCAGCGTGAGGCCGTAGTCGCGCGGCAGGAACGAGGTGTCCCCGGCGTCGCCGCCGAAGCCGAGCACGAAGGGCAGGGCGACCAGGCTGACCGACCCGCTGACCGCGGCGCCGACCACCATCGGGGCCCGGGCCGGGCGGGGCAGCACCTTGGCGGCCAGCCAGCCCAGCACGATCCACAGCGGCGCGACCACCAGGTCGTGCAGCAGGGCGCTGCCGACGAACCAGATGCCCCAGCTCTCCAGCGCGGTCGCGCTGAGCGACGTCCACAGCCCGTAACCGCCGACGGCGACCGCCAGCAGCCCGGGGACCAGGAACAGCCACCGCCACCAGGGGGTGAGCGCGGAGTGCAGCGGCCGCCGCTCGTCGCTGGTGTAGCGCGGGTCCGGGGCCGGCGTGGTCAGCTCGGGGCCCGGGACCGGGTCGAGCGTCTCGGCGGTCACGAGCCGACCCCGGCCGCGCCGGGGGCGATCCGGCCCAGCCACTTGGTCTGCATCGCGCCGGGTCGGTTCGGGGCGATCAGCCGCACCGGGTAGCCGTGGTCGATGTCGAGCACCTGCCCGTTGAGCTGCAGCGCCAGCAGGGTCTTGTCGCTGGCCGAGTGCGGCCGGGACACGGTGGACACTCGGTAGGACCCGCCGGTCTGGATCGACTCGACGTGCACCACCGCGCCGCGGGGGAGCCCGGCCGCGGCCAGGACGTCCCGCAGACGCGGGCCGGTCCACTCCGCGTTCGCGCTCCAGCCCTCGACGCAGGCGATGGGCAGCCGCTCGGTGTGCTGCGGGAAGGCCTGCAGGTCGGCGAGGGACAGGCTCAGCGGCGTGGGGCCCTCGACGACCAGCCGGAAGGCGGGGTCGACGGCGGACTCGGTCACCCCGGCGGTGATGCCGGTCTGGTTGACCGGCAGGCCCTGCGGGCCGACGCCGGGGATGCGGGGGGCGAGCACGGAGACCTGGGCGAGCGGGGAGATCGTCTGGCCCCACTGGGTCAGCGCGACCGCGCCGGTGGCCACGACCGCCGTCGTCACGAAGGCGCGGCGGCTGACCGCGCCCTCCTCCTCGGCGTCGGTCTGCGCGTAGGCCCGGTCGACCTCGGCGGGGGCGAGCCCGGCCACCGACGCCGCGGTGCCGCGACGGGCCAGCCCGCGCCGGATCTGCGGGGCGTAGGACCCCACGTGGGTGAGCACGGCGCCGACGGCGACCCAGCCGGTCCAGTAGTGCGCCGTCTTGAAGGAGAAGCCGAACGGGTACCACTGGGCGATGTTGAGCAGGCCCGTGACCAGCATGAACACCGCGCTGCCGACGAGGACCAGGATGGAGAGCCGACCGACCGCCTTGGCCGGCGTGGCGGCCGGCGGCCAGCTGAACAGCTTCGGGTAGACCGTCCAGAGCTTCACCAGCAGCAGCGGGATCAGGGCCAGCCCGACCATGACGTGCGTGCCCTGGCTGACGCGGTAGAGCCACACCGGGCCGGCCGGCCAGACGAACCAGCTCGGCGGCTGCTGGATCAGGTGGCTGACCATGCCGGTCAGGAAGCAGATGACGAACCCGCTGCCCAGCCAGACACCGACCCGGGAGGCCCGGCGCTCGGTGTGCAGCGGGCTGGGGAAGGCGTCCTCGGCCAGCGGGCCGCGGCGCAGCGCATCGGGCGGGTCGGGCAGCCGTGCCCCGAGCACCCGGTCCAGCGGTCGCGTCAACGGTCCTCCTCGGTGGGGCGCACGTCGACCCGCTGATGATGTCGACCGGGCACTACCCGCACCGGAGGGTTCGGATGCAGGGCCTGATCCGGACGGGTCAGAGCGCGAGCGCGATCTCCTCGACCGTGCGGCGCATGCGGCTGCCCTCCGGGCAGAGCGCGGCGACCTCCACGGCCTCGGGCCAGTGGTCGACGTCGGTCAGCACCGGGAGGTCCACGACGGTGAACCCGGCGCCCTCGAGCGCGGCCCGGGTGTTCACCGCGGTGTCCTCCCGGGACATCGGGACGTCGGGCAGGACGGCGGCGGCCGCGGGGGAGTGCACGCCCAGGGCCCACCAGCCGCCGTCGGGCGCGGTGCCGAGCACGGCGGTGCCGGGTCCGGCGGTCACCAGGCGGGCCAGGCAGTCGGTCAGCAGATCCGGGGTGATCTGCGGGGTGTCCATGCCGACCAGCAGGGTCGGCAGGTCGCCGTCCCCGGTCATCGCGGTGGCGAACGCGGCCGCCAGCCGGGTCCCCAGCTCGCCCTCCACCTGCGGGACGACGACGAGGTCGTGCAGGTCGAGGTCACCGGGTGCGCCGTCCAGCGCGACCACCCGGCGGCTGACCGGGGTGGCCCGGACGACGTCCAGGGTGTCGGCGACCGCGGCGGAGGCGATCGTGCTGGCCTGCAGCGGGGTGCAGGGCGGGGTGAGCCGGGTCTTGCTGCGCCCGGGCACCGGCGCCTTGGTGATCACCAGCAGCTGGGTCATCGGGAGAGCACCCGGGACATGTCGCGGACGGTCTTGGCGGTGCCGAGCACGGTGCCGGTGACCTTGGACTTCGTGCCGTCGGCGCGCGGGTGGTAGTCGACGTCCAGCTCGCGGATCCGCCAGCCGGCGTCCGAGGCGCGGGTGACCATCTCCAGCGGGTAGCCGAAACGGCGGTCGGTGATGCCCAGGGCGAGCAGCTCGGTGCGCCGGGCGGCGCGCATGGGGCCCAGGTCGTGCAGCCGCAGGCCGGTGCGGCGGCGCATCAGCACGCTCAGCGCGGTGTTGGCGACCCGGGCGTGCACCGGCCAGGCCGCGCGGGAGCTGGGCCGGCGCCGCCCCAGCACCAGGTCAGCCTCGCCCGCGGCGACCGGGCCGACGACCCGGGGCAGCTGGGCGGGGTCCATCGAGGCGTCGGCGTCGCAGAAGCACACGATCTCGTCCGTCGCGGCCTCCAGCCCGGCGTGCGCGGCGGCACCGAACCCGCGCTGCGGCACGTGGACGACGGTGGCGCCGTGGTCGGCGGCGATCTGGGCGGAGCCGTCGGTGGAGCCGTTGTCGGCCACGATCGCCCGGTACCCCTCGGGCAGGCGGGTGAGGACCCAGGGGAGCGCCCCGGCCTCGTCCAGGCAGGGGAAGACGACGTCGGGCACGCGCAGACGCTAGCCGCGGGTGATCGTCACCGCCCGGTGAGCACCACCCGGTTCCCGTCCGGGTCGGCCAGCCGCAGGATCCGGCCGGACGTCACCGGCTCCGGTCCGGCGTGCTCGACGCCGGCCGCGGCGAGGGTGCGCGCGACCTCGTCCAGGTCCTCGGCGGCGAGCGTCGCCCCCGACCGGCCGGCGCGGTCGGGCTCGGCGAACACCTGCACCCCGGACCCGCCGGGCAGGTACCACTCCAGCAACCCCTCCATCGGCCGGGCGTCGGGGTCGCGGCCGACCAGGGCGGCGTACCAGGCCTCCGCCCGGCCCAGGTCGGACACGGTCAGGCTCGCCAGGGCTGCGGTGATCGACATCGGGTCCTCCTCGTCGGTGGCTGTCGGGGAATGGACCCTGCGGGGCGGGCGGACTCATCGGGGACGGGCCGAGCCACCTAGAGTCCGACGTCGTGACCAGCGCGGGGACGAGGGTGCGGCAGCTGCTGCCGGTGGTCGCCGTCGTCGCCGCCGGGCTGTTCGTCTGGCTGATGACGTCGATCGGGCGCCGGCTGGCCGAGGGCGGCACGATCCTGCACCTGCTGGGCGGCTACCTGCTGCGCGGGGAGTGGGCGCCGCTGGACCCGAGCGCCCGCATGCTGCCCCCGGTCGTGCTGGCCGCGGTGGTCGTGCTCGTGGGCCCGGCGCTGGCCGCGCGGGTGCGCTTCGGCGTGCTGGCGGCCGGGTCGGCCGTGGTCGCCGCCGGCTGGGCCGTCGCGCTGGCGCTGACCAGTGGACCCGACCGGCTGACCGAGCCGCTGTCGGTGCGCTACGAGTACCCGAACGACGTCCCCCGGGTCGGCTCGATCGCCCAGTTCCTGGCCACGTTCACCGACTCCGTCCCGGCCGACTCCGCCGACCCGTGGACCACCCACGTGGCCGGCCACCCGCCGGGCGCGCTGCTGGCCTTCGTCGTGCTGGAGAAGCTGGGGCTGTCCGGGCTGGGGTGGGACGCCGCGCTGTGCATCGTCGGCGGTGCCCTCGCCGTCCCCGCCGTCCTGCTGGCGGTGCGCGCGGTCGCCGACGAGGTGCGGGCGCGCACGGTCGCGCCGTTCCTGGTGCTGGCCCCGCTGTCGCTGTGGGTCGCGACCAGCGCCGACGCCTTCTTCGCCGGGGTGTCGGCGTGGGGCATCGCCGGGTTGGCCACCGCGGCCGTGTCGACCGGGTGGCGCCGGGACGCCAAGGCGCTGGCCGGCGGGCTGCTGCTGGGCCTGGCGCTGTTCCTGTCCTTCGGGCTGACCGCGCTCGGGCTGCTCGCGCTGGTCGTCGTGCTGGTGCACCGCGGCCGGCTCGGCTGGGGCGGGGTGGTCCGGGTGCTGGGGGTCGGGGCGGTCGGCGTCCTGGTCGTCGTCGGGCTGTTCGCGCTGGGTGGCTACTGGTGGCTGGACGGGTTCCACGCCGCGGGGGAGCGGGTGCGCTCGGGCCCCTCCTACGCGAACCGTCCGGTCGAGTTCTTCCTGTTCTCGAACCTTGCTGTGGCGCTGCTGGCGATCGGGCCGGCGGCGATCGCCGGGCTGGCGTCGCTGCGCCGGCACCGGCTGGCCCTGCTGCCGCTGGCCGCGCTGGTCGGGATCCTGGTCAGCGACGTCACCGGGCTGGTGCGCGGGGAGACCGAGCGGATCTGGCTGCCGTTCTACGTCTGGGTGCTGACCGCGACGGCGTTCCTGCCGGCCCGCGGACGGCGGGTCTGGCTGGCGCTGGGCGCCACGCTGGCGATCGGCATCGAGGTGGCCGTCCGCACCGAGTGGTGACCTGGCCGGAAACCGGCGGTGGCTGGCAGGTCGGGTTGCTGACGCCGGGCGCGGCGGGAGGCAGGATGACGCGGTGAGTCGTCGGGGCTGGGCGCTGTTCGTCGCCATGTCGGTCATCTGGGGCATCCCCTACCTGCTGATCAAGGTCGCGGTGGGGGAGTTCGACCCCGTGCTCGTCGTCTTCGGCCGGTGCGTGCTGGGGGCGCTGGTCCTGGTGCCGCTGGTCCTCGTCCGCGGACAGCTGCGCGGGCTGGCCCGGCACTGGCGGCCGCTGCTCGCGTTCACGGTGCTGGAGATGACCGGGCCCTGGCTGCTGCTGAGCATCGCCGAGCAGTCGCTGTCCTCCTCGCTCACCGGGCTGCTGGTGGCGACGGTGCCGTTCGTGGCCGCCCTGGCCGGCCGGCTGCTCGGGGACGAGGAGCGACTGTCCCGGGTGCGGATCGGCGGGATGCTGCTGGGCGTCGCCGGCATCGTCGCCCTGCTGGGCCTGGACGTCCGCGGGGCGCAGCTGGTGGCCATCGGCGCCGTCGTCCTCACCGTCATCGGGTACGGGACGGCGCCGCTGATCATCAGCCGGCAGCTGTCCGACGTCCCGGGGGTGGCCGCGAGCGCCGTCGCCCTGGTCGTGACCGCGGTGGTCTACGCGCCGTTCGCCGTCCCGCGGCTGGGCCAGTTCGCCGGTGCGCCGGTCGACGCGCTGGCCGCCGTCGTCGTCCTCGGGCTGGTCTGCACCGCGCTGGCCCTCGTGCTGTTCTTCCGGCTCATCCGCGAGGTGGGGCCGCAGCGGGCGCTGGTGATCACCTTCGTCAACCCGGCGGTCGCGGTGCTGCTGGGCGTGCTGCTGCTCGACGAGCCGTTCACCGTGGGCATCGCCGTCGGGCTGCCGGTGATCCTGGTCGGCTGCGTGCTGGCCACCCGCCGCTCCCGCGTGCCGGAGCCCGACCCGGTCCCGGTCGCGCCGGCCTGAGACGTTCCCGCGGGAACGTCTCAGGCCGCGCGGTCCGCGACCTGCCGGCGGCGGAGCGCGGCCCGGTTCGCCAGGATCGTGCCGACCACGTACCGCAGGTCCATGCGGGCGCCGTTGGCCTCCCAGGACGGCGGCAGGTTGGACGCCGGCGCAGGAGCCGCCGCGGGGGTGTCCGGGACGGCCCAGATCCTCGATCCGTCGGGAGTCGACGCGCTCAGCCGGGCCCCGTGGCGGTGCAGGGTGACGTCGAGGTCGTGCACCAGCCCGTGGCAGCGGTCGCACAGCAGCACCAGGTTGTCCAGGTCGGTGCGGCCGCCGGCCAGCCAGCTGACCAGGTGGTGGGCGTGCAGGCGTTCGGGACGGGTCTCGGTGCAGCCCGGCCGGGCGCAGCCACCGTCGCGCAGCAGGAGGGCGCGGCGCTGCACGGAGCTGGCGAACCGACGGGTGCGGCCGGAGGCGATGACCTGGCCGCCCTCGACGAGCACCGTGGTCACGGCGGCGTCGCAGGCCAGCCGGCGGGCCTGGCTGGGGCTCAGGGCGGCCACCCCGTCGAGCGCCGCCTGGCCGGCCGCGGTGTCGTCGGCCAGGACAACGGCGTCGACGCGGACCAGCAGCTCGCGCCGGGCCGGGTCGCCGGGGTGGGTGTCGACGGCACCGGCGCCGGCCCGGACCAGGTCGAGGAAGGCGGTGGTGCGGGCGACCGTGACCCGGGACCGACGGGCCGCGGCGATCTCCCGACCCCGACCGGCGGCCGCCCGGCCGGCGGGCAGGTCGTCCCCCGCGACCCAGCCGGCCCAGTCCGGGGAATGCTCGTCCTCGGCCCGTGCCGCGACGCGTTCGCGGCGGGTGAGCACCTCGGCGCGGTGCTCGACCGCGGCCACCACCTCGGCGGCGTCCTCCGCGGACAGCCGCAGGCGCAGCGTCACGCTGCCGTCGCCCTCGTCGTGCCAGTCGAACCGCTGCTCCCACCGGGCCGGGACGGCGTCCGGGTCGGCACCCTCGGGCCACCACGCGGTCCACACCTCTGCCGCGGCCTTCCTCCCGGCGGCGTCGGCCTCGTCGTCGGACCCGCCGGCGTCCAGCACGGTGCTGCGGACGGCGCTGCGGGCCTCGTCGGCCTGGCCGCGGGCCAGGTCGGTGCTGACGGCGTCCGCCCGCCGCCAGCCGGCGACCACCCGGTCGAGCTGGGCGGCGGTGCAGTTCTGCGCCAGGTCGAGCAGGTCGGACTCGGTCGCCGCGTCGGCCACCCGCGCGATCGCCCGGGCCTTGGCGTAGGACAACCGGCCGGCGCCGAGCTCGTCGGTCACCCGGGGCAGGCCGGGCAGCGCGCGGGCCAACCGCACGTGCTCCCGCGCCGTGCCGGGGGCGATGCCGCACTGCCAGGACAGCCAGTGCGCGCAGGAGGCCACGCCGGGCACCGCCCAGCCCTCGCGGCGGTCGAACTCGGCAACCAGCAGCAGCCAGGCGGCGGTCGAAGCCGAGATGGCCACGGCGCCGGCGCACAGGCGGGCGGCCAGCTCGGGCAGGGCGAGACCGCCCGTCGGTGGGTCGTCGCTCGCGCAGTTCATCTGGTCGAGCACCGTCGTCTCGAGCACCGCCGTCGTGGTCATCGCCGTCCACCTCTCCGATCGAACACCTGATCGAAGAATGGCCGAGGGGTCCGACAGAACGCGTTCCCGCGGGAACGCTCAGGGCTCCTGCGGTGCCGCCCGGAGCTCGGCCGTGGCGAACTCGCGCATGCCGTCGGCGAAGGACACGGCGGCGGAGAAGCCCAGCTCGTCCTGCGCCCGGGCGGGGCTGGCGACCACGTGCCGGACGTCGCCGATGCGGTACTGCCCGGTGACTTCGGGAGCCGGCCCGCCGAACGCCTCGGCCAGCGCGGCGGCCATGTCGCCGACGGTGTGCGGGGTGCCGCTGGCCACGTTGTAGGTGCGCAGCGTGGAGTCCTCAGGCGGGTGGCCGAACGCGCCGAGGTTGGCCTGCGCGACATCGGTGACGTGCACGAAGTCCCGCATCTGGCCGCCGTCCTCGAAGACCTGGGGGGCGCGGCCACCCTCCAGCGACGACCGGAAGATCGAGGCCACCCCGGCGTAGAAGGTGTCCCGGGGCATCCGCGGGCCGTACACGTTGTGGTACCTCAACCCGACCGCGGTGCCGCCGGTGGACCGGGCCCACGCCGAGGACAGGTGCTCCTGGGCGAGCTTGGTCGCGGCGTAGGTGTTGCGCGGGTCCGGCGGGGTCTCCTCGCCGACCCGGCCCCAGGTCAGCTGCCGGCCGCACACCGGGCAGGGCGGGTCGAACACCCCGGCGTCGAGGTCGGACCGGCGTCGCGGCGCAGCCGGCACCACCCCGTGCTCGGCACACTCGTAGCGGCCCTCGCCGTAGACCACCATCGAGCTGGCGAAGATCAGTTGCCCGACGTCGGCGCGGGCCATCCCGGCCAGGAGCACCGCCGTCCCCAGGTCGTTGATGCCGGCGTACTTGGGCATGTCCTGGACGTCGATGCCCAGCCCGACCATCGCCGCCTGGTGGTTGACCGCGTCGACCCCGCGCAGCACCTGGTCGACCACCGAGGCGTCCCGGACGTCGCCGACGACCAGCTCGACACCGTCCAGCCCGGGGGGGCCGTCGGGGTAGACCGGGTGGACGGCGGGCAACAGCGCGTCGAGCACCCGCACCTCGTGCCCGGCGTCGAGGTGGGCGGCGACGACGTGGGAACCGATGAAGCCGGCCCCACCGGTGACGAGGATGCGCACGCCGGCGAACGCTAGTTCGGCCCGCCCCGGGACGCAGCGCGGGAGTCCAACCGGGCCTGCAGCCCGTCGAGCACCAGGCCCAGCCCGAGCTCGAACCGGTCCTCGTCGTCGCCGCGGAGGTCGCGCTGCGGTGGGGCAGCTGGACGGCGCCGGTCTGGCTGGACGTCGTGGTCGTCGCCGGCGTGGGCGGGCTGCTGCTGGCCGTCTCTGCTTGGCTGCTCAGCCGGCCCGAGTGAGGGGGCGCTAGCTTCCCGGGCGTGGAACCGGAGCGCTGCGGCTGGGCGACCAGCACCCCCGACTACGTCGCCTACCACGACGAGGAGTGGGGGGTGCCGCTGCGCGGGGACGACGCCCTGTTCGAGCGGCTGTGCCTGGAGGCCTTCCAGTCCGGGCTGTCCTGGATCACCATCCTGCGCAAGCGACCGGCGTTCCGGGCCGCGTTCGCCGGGTTCTCCATCGACGCGGTCGCGGAGTTCACCGACGCCGACGTGGAGCGGCTGATGGCCGACGCCGGCATCGTCCGCAACCGGGCCAAGATCGAGGCGGCCCGGCGCAACGCCCGCGCCGCCCAGCAGGTGCCCCAGGGCCTGTCGGAGCTGCTGTGGTCCTACGCCCCGCCGCCGCGGCCCAACCCGGCCACCCTCGCCGACGTGCCGGCCACGACGCCGGAGTCCACCGCGCTGGCCAAGGACCTGAAGAAGCGGGGGTTCGCCTTCGTCGGGCCGACCACCGCGCACGCCCTGATGCAGGCCACCGGCATGGTGGACGACCACGTCGCGACGTGTTTCCGGGCGGGGCTGGCCGGCGTCGGTTGAGGGCTCATGTTGGTGGTCCGACCGGCATGCAGGAGAATGGACGGCAGCTCTGGTTCAGCAGTTGACGGACAGCCACACCGCGACCCACCACGGGGACGCGGGTGGCCGGTGAAGGAGGCACGCATGGCGGCCATGAAGCCGCGCACGGGTGAAGGTCCCCTCGAGGTCACCAAGGAGGGCCGCGGCCTGGTCATGCGCGTCCCGTTGGAAGGTGGGGGCCGGCTGGTGGTCGAGCTCTCCGCCGACGAGGCGGCAGCGCTCTCCGAGGCCCTCCAGGGCGCGATCAGCTGACCAGTCCCACACGAGATCAGACGGCCCCGGCCGCCGGCAGCACGCCGGCGACCGGGGCCGCTGTCGATCCCGGCGGGTCGACCGCCCCGCAACCCCGGGTCAAGCTGGCCACCAGCCTCCCCGAGCTGACCGAGGACGACGTCCTCTCCGTGCCCGTGGGTGCCCGGGGCGCGCTGCCGGACTGGCTGGCCGGCGCCGACCTGGACCCGGGGTGGGTGGCCGGCGCGCTGGCCGACACCGGCAACGGCGGCGCGCCCGGCGGGATCACCAACCTGCCGGTGCCCGGCCGGCGTCCGCGGTCGCTGGTGGCGGTGGGGGTCGGCGACGCCACCCCGGCCCACCTGCGCAGCTACGTCGCGGTCGCCGTCCGCCGGGCGCAGACCCTCGCCGAGCACGGCGCCACCCGGCTGGTGCTCCCGCTGCCGGCCGGCGCCGGACCCGAGCTCGTCCGGGTCGCCGCGGAGACCGTGCTGCTGGCCGGCCACCGGTTCCGGCAGACGTCCACCCCGCACCCGCCGCGGCTGGCCCGGGTGACCCTGGTCGTGCCGACCGCCGGGCCGGCCGAGGTCGATGCCCTGCACCGCGGGCTGGTCACCGCCGCGGCGGTGACCTGGGCGCGCGAGCTGGTGGCCACCCCGCCGGACACCGCCGACCCCGACTGGCTCGCCGAGGCCGCCCGGGAGCGGCTGGCCGGCCACGAACGGGTCACCACGACCGTGCTGGGACCCCGGCAGCTGCGGGCCGGGGGCTTCGGCGGCCTGCTCGCCGTGGGCGGCGGCTCCGACAGCCCGCCGCGGCTGGTGGTCGCCGAGCACGCCCCGCCGGACACCGCGGGCAGGCACGTGGTGCTCGTCGGCAAGGGCATCACGTTCGACACCGGCGGCATCTCGGTCAAGACCACCGCCGGCATGCGGCACATGCACACCGACATGGCCGGCGGTGCCGCCGTGCTGGCCGTCGTGGACGCGGTGGCCCGGCTGGGCCTGCCGGTGCGGGTGACCGCCGTGGTGCCGCTGGCGGAGAACGCGGTGTCCGGGTCGGCCTACCGACCCGGGGACGTGCTGACCCACGTCGGCGGGCGCACCACCGAGGTCCGGAACACCGACGCCGAGGGCCGGCTGGTGCTCGCCGACGCCCTGGCGCACGCCCGCCTCGTCCTCGGCGCGGACGTCCTCGTCGACGTGGCCACCCTGACCGGCGCCGCGCGCACCGCGCTCGGCGCCCGCACCGGGGCGCTGTACGCCACCGACGACGAGCTGGCCGACGGCCTGCTGGGCGCGGGCGGGGCAGCGGGCGAGCCGTGGTGGCGGATGCCGCTGGGCGAGGAGCACGTGGCGCACCTGCGACCGCAGCTGGACAGCCCGGTCGCCGATGCCAACAACGCCCCCGGCAACCCCGGCGCGACCACCGCCGCGCTGTTCCTGCAGCCCTTCTCCGGCGACCTGCCGTGGGCGCACCTGGACATCGCCGGACCGGCCCGGGCCGCGGCGGACCACGGCGGCACCGTCAAGGGCCCCACCGGATTCGCGGTCGCCACGCTGCTGCGGTGGCTGGAGGGTTTCCGACCCCCGGCAGCGGGCAGGGTCGAGGGAGAGCCGCGCCGCCCGGCGCGACCGTGAGGGAGGAGAGCACCGTGGCTGGACTCGGAGACAAGGCCAAGGACTTCCTGGGCAGCGACAAGGGCGAGAAGGCCAGCGACGGCGCCCTGGACAAGGGAGCCGACTTCGCCGAGGGCAAGGCGGGCGGGCACGCCGACCAGATCGCCAAGGGCCGCGACGCCGCCGACTCCAAGATCGGCGACGAGGGCCGCTGAGCCCACCGTGGCCCGGTCGGCAGACCGGGCCACGGACCCGCCGGTGTCGGGCAGGATGCGGGGGTGACCGAGCCCGCGCAGCACGGAGTCGTCTTCCCCGCAGGCCCCGACGGACGACGCAGCACCGCGTCCCTGGGCCGCGCCGTCGTCGCCGACGCGCTGCGGGCGGTGGACCCGACCGGCGCCCGGGCCGCCGAGCAGGAGACGAACTGGCGGGCCGGCTACCTGCCGCACCTGCGCCGCCTGGTCGAGACCGGGCTGGCCTCCCGGGAGGCCGCCGTGGGCATCGCCGACGCGGGGCTGGCCTCGCTGCACGAGCGCATGCGGGTCGTGGTGGGCGGTGCCGAGCAGCCGCTGTCGGTGCTGGCGTCGTCGGCGCCGGACCGGCACCTGGGCACCGAGACGGTGCACGGGACGGCCGAGCCCGAGCGGGAGCTGACCGTGCCGTTCCGCGGTCGCCGCCTCGGCGGCTCCGACCTCGCCCGGCAGCTGGACGCCTGGGTGGCCGGCGGGGCCGTGGAGCCCAGCTGCGCGGAGGCCGTCGCCGCGGTCGCGGCCCACCCGGAGTGGCTGGCGCTGCCCGGGCGGACGGTGGCCGTGCTCGGCGCCGGCGCCGAGATGGGTCCGCTGACCGCGCTGCTGCGCTGGGGCGCGACCGTCGCCGCGGTGGACCTGCCCCGCCCGCAGCTGTGGGACCGGGTGCTGGACACCGCCCGCCGCGGTGCCGGCACGCTGCTGCTGCCCACCGCGCACGGCGTCCGCGGGGCCGACCTGATCGGCGAGGTGCCCGCCGTCGCCGACTGGCTGGGCGGTCTGGACGGCGTCCCGGTGCTGGGCAACTACGTCTACGCCGACGGCGCGACCAACGTGCGGGTGTCCACCGCCGTCGACGTGCTGACCCTGCGGCTGCGGGCCCAGCGGCCCGACCTGGCGCTGGCCTTCCTGGCCACCCCGACCGACGTGTTCGTGGTCCCGGGCGAGGCGGTGCAGGCCTCGGTCGCCGCCTACGCCGACCGCGGCCGGACGGCGAAGCTGCTGGGCCGACCGCTGCGCACGCTGTCGGCGGGCCGGCTGCTGCAGCGGGCCTACGTGCCGGGCACCGACCCGGGGATCGCCGACAGCCTGGTGCCGCAGCAGGGTCCGAACTACGCGCTGGCCAAGCGGCTGCAGCGCTGGCGGGCGACCAGTGCCCGGGCGGACGGGGCGGTGGTGTCGATGAACGTCGCGCCGCCCACCCGCACCCGGTCGGTGCTGAAGAACCGGGCGCTGGCCGCGGCCTACGCCGGGGCGCACCGGTTCGGCGTCGAGGTGTTCGAGCCGGCGACGTCCAACGTGCTGATGGCCGCGCTGCTGGTGCACGACCTGCACACCGACGGCGGACCCCGGCACGACCTGCCGTGGCAGGACGAGGCCTACGCCGCCGCGCACGGCGGTCTGTGGCGGACGCCGTACGCCCCGCGCAGCGCGCTGGGGCTGGCCGCGGTGCTCGGGCTGGGCGCCGCGCGGGGCTAGGCGGGGCCGACCAGGCCGGCGACGATCTCCGCGGACAGCGTGACCAGCGGCAGCCCGCCGCCGGGGTGGGCGCTGCCGCCGACCAGGTAGAGCCCCGGCAGCGGGGAGGCGTTGGCCGGCCGGAGGAAGGCAGCGCGGGCGCCGTTGGACGACGTCCCGTAGATCGACCCGCCCACGCTGCCGGTGGCGCGGCCCAGGTCGGCCGGGGTGCGCACCTCGCGCCACCGGATGCGGTCGCGCACGTCCAGGCCGCGGCGGGCGAGGACGGCGAGCACCCGGTCGGCGTAGGAGTCGGCCAGGCCGGGGGCGTCCCAGTCCACGCCGCGGCCGGGCTCGTGCCGCGGTGCGTTGACCAGCACGAACCACGACTCGCTGTCCCCGTCGGGACGGGTGGCCGGGTCGTCGGGGGCGCTGACGTAGACCGTGGGGTCGGCCAGCGGCCGGGGGTCGGTGAACAGGCCGTCGAACTCGGCGTCGTAGTCGTCGGGGAAGAGCACCGTGTGGTGGGCCAGGTCCGGCGTCCGGCCGCGCAGCGCGAGCAGCAGCACGAAGCCCGACGAGGACGGCGTCGCCCGGGCCAGCGCCGCCCGGGCCCGGCGCACCGGGGCGTCGGCGGGCAGCAGGCGGTCGTAGAGGGCGGTGGCGTCGGCGTTCACGACCACCGCGTCGGCGGGCACCCGCTCACCGTCGGCCAGCTGCACGCCCGTCGTCCGGCCGCCCTCGACGAGCACCCGGGTGACCGGGGTCGACGTACGGACGACAGCGCCGCACTGCGCAGCCCGTTCGGCGACGGCCAGCGCCAGCCGGCGCAGCCCGCCGCGGACGTACCAGGACCCGAACGCCTGCTCCACCCAGGGCACGGTGGCCAGCGCGGCCGGGGCCCGGCGCGGGTCGGAGCCGGAGTAGGTGGCGTACCGGTCCAGCAGCACCCGCAGCCGGGGGTCGGTGAGGTACTGCGCGCCGAGCCCGCGCAGCGAGGACCACGGGGCGACGGTGCGGACGTCGTCGGCGGAGCGGGCCAGCCGGGCCAGCGTGCGGGCGCCCTGCAGCGGGGACCGCAGGAACGGCTGCTCGGTGGCCCGCCAGATCTCGCCGGCCCGGTCCAGCAGCGCCGACCACTCCGGCCCCAGGACCTCGCGCACCCCCGACAGGTCACCCGGGACGGCGACGCGGGTGCCGTCGGCGAAGCGGTAGGTCACCGCCGGGTCGAGCCGGACGAGGTCCAGGACGTCGTCCAGCGGTGCGCCGGTGGCGGCGAACAGGTCGCGGAGGACCTGCGGCAGCGTGACCAGCGAGGGGCCGGTGTCGAAGCCGTGCCCGTCGCGGGCGAACCAGCCCAGCTTCCCGCCCACCTCCGGTGCCTGCTCGAGCACCGTCACCGCGTGCCCGGCCGCCGCCAGCCGCGCGGCCGCGGCCAGTCCGCCGAGCCCGGCCCCCACCACCACGACGCGCGCCATGCCGCCCACGGTAGGAGGACATACGGTGCGCAGGTGCCGGCCGACGTGTGGACCCCCGTCGAGCTGCGCACCGGGCGCACCGTCCGGGTGCACCACCGCGAGTCCGGGACGGGCGGCCGTCCGCTGGTCCTGGTGCACGGCCTGGGCATGTCGGGCCGGTCGATGGTGCCGGCGCTGCGCCTGCTGAGCCGCGACCGGCGCACCCTGGCTCCAGATCTGCCCGGGTACGGCCGCACCCGCGGGGGTGGTCGCGCGCTGGGCGTCACCGGGCTGGCCGACGCGCTCAACCGGTGGCTGGACGCCGTCGGGCTCGACGAGGTCGACCTGGTCGGGCACTCGTTGGGTGCGCAGGTGGTCGCGGCCGCCGTCCGGGCGCGGCCGGAGCGGGTCCGGCACCTGGTCCTGGTCGGCCCGACGCGGGACCCGTCCGCGCCCACCTGGGTCGGCCAGGCCTGGCGGCTGCTGCGCGACGCCCCGCGGGAGCGGCCGGCGCTGCTGCTGGTCGCCGTCGTGGACTACCTGCGCGCCGGGCCGCTGACCATGGTCGCCGTGCTGCGGCACGCGCTCCGGCGCCCGGAGGAGCAGTCGATGAGCACGGTCGACGTCCCGGCGCTGGTGCTGCGCGGCAGCCGCGACCCCGTCGCCGGCCAACGCTGGTGCGAGGACCTGGCCGCGGTGCTGCCCCAGGGCCGGCTGCAGGTGGTCCCCGGTGGGCCGCACGGGCTGCTCTTCTCCGCCCCGGCGGAGGTCGCCGCGGCCGTCACGGAGTTCTGCCGGTGAGCCGGGCGATCACCGCGGCCTACCGGCTGGAGACCGGGCTGCGCGACCTCGCGTCCCGGATCGCCCGGGGCTTCGGCTGGACGCCGGTGGCCATCCCGTACCCGGGGTACGGCAGCGGCGGGCGGGTGCGGGTGCTCGGTCGGGTGCTGCTCGCGCCGGCCGGCACCCACCCGGAGTCCCGGCTGCGGATCCCCGGCTGGCAGCGCTTCCTCACCCTGGAGGCGCCGCGCACCGGGGTGGACGTGGAGGTCGCCGGTGTCCGGCAGCAGCTCACCAGCGACGACGACGGGCTGCTGGACGCCGTCCTGGAGGTGCCGGACCCGCTGACCGGCCGCCCGTCGGTGCCGGTGCGGATGGGGACCGGACGACGGTCGGCCACCGCCCCGCTGCACCTGGCCTCGATCGACGCGCACCGCGGCGTGGTCTGCGACATCGACGACACCGTGCTGGTCACCGAGATCGCGCACCCGCTGCGCGCGGCCTACCGGACGTTCGTGCAGCGCAGCCGGAACCGGAGGGCGGTGCCGGGGATGGCCGACCTGCTGCGCGAGCTCACCGCCGGCCGCGAGCACGTGCCGGTGCTGTACCTGTCCAACGGGCCGTGGAACCTGATCGGTCCGCTGTCCGCGTTCCTCGAGCGCAACGGGTTCCCGCCCGGGGCGCTGCTGCTCACCGACTGGGGCCTGCAGCCCGACCGGTGGTTCCGGGACGGCCAGGCGCACAAGCGCGGCTCGCTGCTGCGGCTGGCGGAGGACATGCCCGGGGTGGACTGGACGCTCGTCGGGGACACCGGCGAGCACGACCCGGCGCTATACGAGGAGTTCGCCACCGCCCACCCCGACCGGGTCGCGGAGATCCTGCTGGTCGACGCCGCGGTCGGCGGTCCGGTGGTCGACCGGCTGGGCACCATCCCGGTGCTGCGGGCCCCGGACGGTGCCGGGCTCAGCCGGGCACGGGCGACGCTGCACGGCTGAGCAGCTCGGCCAGGGCCGCGTCGGACTCGGCCAGGGCGCCGCGGTCGTACGTGCTGGAGGAGGCCACCAGCTCGGTGGCGCCGGTCCGCTCGAGGAGCTCGCCGACCTGGTCGGCCACCTGGGCCGGCGTGCCGGTGATCGCCCGGGACTGCTCGACGTACCGCCGCTGCGCTGGGGTCATGGCCCCGATCGAGTCCACCGGCTGCAGGGCCGGGAAGGTGCCCGTCGTCCGGGCCTGCGCCATCGCCCAGGCCTCGGGCAGCGCCAGCCGGCGGGCGTCGGCGGCGGTCTCGGCCACCAGCACGTCCGCAGACACGCCGACCCACGGCGCCGGCTGCGCGGGCGAGGGCACGAAGGCTTGCCGGTACCGGTCCAGCGCGTCCGGGTCGTCCAGCACGGGGCCGCCGACGACGACCGGCAGGCCCAGCTGCGCGGCGACCTGCAGCCCGTGCCCGGTGGCCAGCACGAACACCGGCACGGGTGCGGCCGGCCGCGGGTGCGCGGTGATCTCCGCGGTGCCGGCCAGGTGGGCGCGCAGCTCCGCGACGTCGGTGGCGAAGTCGGTGTCCTGCTGGCGCAGCGCCCGGCGGACCGGGGCGGTGAAGCCGGGGGAGCGGCCCACGCCCAGGTCGACCCGGCCCGGTGCCACCGCGGCCAGGGTGGCGAACTGCTCGGCGACGACGAGGGGCTGGTGGTGCGGCAGCATCACGCCCGCCGACCCCAGCCGGATCCGCGAGGTGGCCCCGGCCAGCACCGCGAGCAGCACGGCCGGCGCCGACCCGGCCACCCCGGGCACGCCGTGGTGCTCGGCCACCCAGAACCGGTCGTAGCCCAGTGCCTCGGCCCGCCGCGCCCGCTTCACGGTGTGCCCGATCGCATCGGCGTCGCTGCTGCCCACCCGGGTGCGGGTGCGGTCCAGCACGGAGAGCCCGACGTCGTCCATGCCGGGTGCAACGCAGCCGGTCGCCGTCTGCGTCCCGTGGTAGGACGGTCGCGTGAGCCGGATCAACGACGTCGGTGGCATGGCCGGGTTCCCCGCGATCGTGGAGGAGCCTGACGAGCCGCGGTTCCACGAGGACTGGGAGGCCCACGTCTTCGCGCTCAACGGGGCGCTGATCAAGCGCGGGGTCTACAACCTGGACGAGTTCCGGGACGCCCAGGAGCGGCTGCCGGTGGCGCAGTTCCTGGGGTCCTCCTACTACGAGCGCTGGTTCGCCGCGATCAACACGCTGCTGGTCGAGAAGGGTGTCGCGGCGCCCGGGGACCTGGAGCCGTGACCGCCTACGCGCCCGGCGACCGGGTGCGGACCCGGACCGCCGACCCGGCCGGGCACACCCGGCTGCCCCGATATGCCCGGGGCGCCACGGGCACCGTCGTCCAGGTGGCCGGGTCGCACCCGCTGGCCGACGACCGGGCCCGCGGGCTCGACGTCCCGGCCCAGCCGGTCTACCACGTGCGGTTCGCCGCCCGGGACCTGTTCGGCGACGGCGACCACGGGGTCACCGTCGAGCTCTGGCACGACCACCTCGACCACGACACGGAGGGACGGGCATGAGCGACGACCACGGCAGCTCGCTGATCTCGGCCCGGGTCCGGCACGTCGAGGCGCTGCTGGAGTCCCGCGGTCTGCTGGACGCGGGGGAGATCGACACCCGGATCGACGAGTTCGCGGCGGGCGGGACGCCGGCCAACGGCGCCCGCGTGGTCGCCCGGGCCTGGGTGGACGACGGCTTCCGCGACCGGCTGCTGGCCGACGCCAACGCCGCGCTGCCCGAGGTCGGCCTGTCGATGGCCGGCGGCCTGCAGGAGCAGCGGCTCAAGGTCGTGGCCAACGGACCGGACGAGCACCACGTGCTGGTCTGCACGCTGTGCAGCTGCTACCCGATCGCGCTGCTGGGGCCCTCGCCCAGTTGGTACAAGTCCGAGGCCTACCGCTCCCGCGTCGTCCGGGACCCGCGGTCGGTCCTGGCCGAGTTCGGCCTCGACCTGCCCGCGGGCACCCGGATCGAGGTCTGGGACGCCTCGGCGGAGTCCCGGTACATGGTGCTGCCGCGCCGTCCCGAGGGCACCGAGGGGCTGACCGAGGACCAGCTGGCCGGGCTGGTCACCCGCAAGGGCCTGATCGGGACGGCGGCGGTCTGACCCTGGGCTAGCTCCTCGCGGCCAGGACCCGCTGGTAGACCGCGACGGTCTGCTCGGCGATCGCCGGCCAGCCGAACTCCGCGAGCACCCGGTCCCGGCCGGCCGCACCCATGCCGGCGGCCCGGTCGGGGTCGGCCAGCAGCTCGGTCATCCGGGCCGCGAGACCGGCGGCGAACGCGGCCGGGTCGGCCTCGTCGTAGGGCACCAGCAACCCGGTCCGGCCGTCGTCGACGACCTCCGGGATGCCGCCCACGGCCGAGGCGACCACGGCGGTGCCGCACGCGGCGGCCTCCAGGTTGACGATCCCCAGCGGCTCGTAGACCGACGGGACGACGAACACCGTGGCGCCGGTGATCAGCGGGACCAGCTTCTGGCGCGGCAGCATCTCCTCGATCCAGACCACGCCGGTGCGCTGCTGCTGCAGCCGGGCCACCGCGTCGGCGACCTGCTGCCGCTCGGCCGGGGTGTCCGCGGCGCCGGCGCACAGCACCAGCCCGGCGTCGGGCGGCAGCTGCTCGGCCGCGGCCAGCAGGTGGACCAGGCCCTTCTGCCGGGTGATCCGGCCGACGAACAGGGCGTAGGGCCGGTCGGGGTCCACGCCGACGGAGCGGACGACGTCGTCGTCGTGGACCGGCCGGTAGGCCTCGGCGTCCACCCCGTTGCCGACGACCAGGACCTTGTCCGGGTCCAGCTCGGGGTAGGCGTCCAGCACGTCGGTGCGCATGCCGTTGCTGACCGCGATGACCGCGTCGGCGGCCAGGTAGGCGGTGCGCTCCACCCAGGAGGACAGCCGGTAACCACCACCGAGCTGGTCGGCCTTCCACGGCCGGCGAGGCTCCAAGGAGTGCGCGGTCACCACGTGCGGGATGCCGTGCACCAGGGAGGCCAGCTGGCCGGCGTGGTTGGCGTACCAGGTGTGCGAGTGCACCAGGTCGGCCCCGGCCAGCGCGGCGGCGATCTCGACGTCCACGCCGACGGCCTGCAGCGCGCCGTTGGCCTCGGCCAGCCCGGCCGGGACGGCGTGCGCGGTGGCGTCCTCGCGCGGCCCGCCGAAGCAGTGCACGTCGAGCTCGGGTCCGTCGGCGAGCCCGCGCACCGCGGCCACGAGGTGCTCGACGTGCACCCCGGCCCCTCCGTAGACGTCCGGCGGCCATTCCCTGGTGACGACTCCCACGCGCATGGGCCGAACCCTAGATGTCGCGGGCCCCCGGGGAACCGCGATCAGTCCTGGGGGTCGTCGCAGTCGAAGTCGCCGCGGACCGACGGGACCGGCGCGCCGAGCTCCTCGAGGGCGGCGTGCACCCGGTGGGCCGCGCAGCACTCGGGGTACGGGGGCTCGTGCCAGCCGGCCATCGGGTCGGGCGCGGGGTGCTCGACGGCCAGGTCCGGGCCGCCGTCCCAGTGGTCGCAGTGCTCGCCCGGGTAGCCGACCAGGTCGGCGCTGCCGCGGCGGAGCGCGACGACCAGGCCCTCCGGGCAGGGGGTGCCGGTCCAGCGGCCGATGCTCTCCAGCAGGTCGCCGTAGAGGGCGGTCCAGTCGGCCAGCTGCGGGCCCACCGGGGTCAGCGTGCGCGCGCGGCCACCGGCGACGACGTCCACGCCCGAGAGGCCCAGGGCGTCGCCGATGCGCTGCAGCCGGAAGACCACGAGCGCCTCGTCGGTGCCGCGGTCGAGCTCGACGGCGGCCCGCAGGTCGACCAGGCAGCGCGCCACGGCGAGGTCGGCGGCCCGGCGGGCGGCCTCGATCGCGGCGCTGCGGGGGAGTGCGCGGCTGAGCTTCACGCGGACAGCATGGCACCGGGTGCGCACCTGGCCGGGGTAGCCGTTAGGTTCACCACATGCGTGGCAGCCCGCGGGTACTCGGCATCGTCCTGGCTGGTGGAGAGGGCAAGCGCCTCTCCCCGCTCACCCAGGACCGGGCCAAGCCGGCGGTGCCCTTCGGGGGCAACTACCGGTTGGTCGACTTCGTGCTCTCCAACCTCGTCAACGCCGAGATCCGGCAGATCGCCGTGCTGACGCAGTACAAGAGCCACAGCCTGGACCGGCACATCACCACGACCTGGCGGATGAGCAGCCTGCTGGGCAACTACATCACCCCGGTGCCCGCCCAGCAGCGCCTCGGGCCGCGCTGGTTCACCGGCAGCGCCGACGCCATCTTCCAGTCGCTGAACCTGATCCACGACGCCCGGCCCGAGATCGTCGTCGTCTTCGGTGCCGACCACGTCTACCGCATGGACCCCGCGCAGATGATCGACCAGCACCTGCAGACCGGGGCCGGCGTGACCGTCGCCGGGCTGCGCGTGCCGCGGCACGAGGCCACCGAGTTCGGCGTCATCGACGCCGACGCCGACGGCAAGGTCAAGGGCTTCCTGGAGAAGCCGGCCGACCCGCCGGGCCTGCCCGACTCCCCGGAGGAGAGCTTCGCGTCGATGGGGAACTACGTGTTCACCACCGAGGCGCTGCTGGAGGCGCTGCGCGCCGACGCCGAGGACGACGCCTCCGTGCACGACATGGGCGGCTCGATCATGCCGATGCTGGCCGACAAGGGCGAGGCGTGGGTGTACGACTTCTCCACCAACGTCGTCCCCGGCGCCACCGAGCGCGACCACGGCTACTGGCGCGACGTGGGCACCATGGACAGCTACTACGACGCGCACATGGACCTGCGGTCGGTCTCCCCGGTGTTCAACCTCTACAACGACCGGTGGCCGATCTACACGCTGCCCCCGCAGCTGCCGCCGGCGAAGTTCGTGCTGGGCGGCCGCGCCGAGGACTCCATGGTCAGCGCCGGGGTGATCATCGCCGGCGGGTCGGTCCGCGGGTCCGTGGTCAGCCCCGGGGTGCGGGTCGACGGCTCCAGCAGCGTCGAGGACAGCGTGCTCATGGACGGCGTGCACATCGGCGAGGGCGCGGTGGTCCGCCGGGCGATCCTGGACAAGAACGTCGTCGTCCCGCCGTTCGCCCGGATCGGGGTCGACCACGAGGCCGACCGCTCCCGCTACCACGTGAGCGCCGGCGGCGTGACCGTGCTCGGCAAGGGCGCCCGCGCCATCCTCGACTGAGCCACGGTGCAGCCCCTGGTCGTCACGCTGCTGCTGGACGCCGAGGCCCAGCAGCGGTTCGACGGGCTGCGCGAGCGGCACTTCCCGGCCGACCGGAACCACCTGGCCGCGCACGTCACGCTGTTCCACGCGGTGCCCGGCGAGCACGAGGACGCCGTCCGGGCCGACCTGGCGGCCGCGGCCGACCGGCCGGGGTTCGACGTCGAGGTGGCCGGGCTGCGCCTGCTCGGCGGCGGGGTCGCGTTCGACCTGCGCTCGGACGACGTCACCGACCTGCGGACGGCGCTGGCCCGGTCCTGGGCGCCGTGGCTGACCCGGCAGGACGCTCAGTGGCGGCACCCGCACGTGACGGTGCAGAACAAGGTCGCCCCCGAGGTGGCCCGCGCCCTGCACGCGGACCTGGCCGCGGACTTCACGCCGTACCGGGTGCCGGCCGTGGGCCTCGGGCTCTGGCGCTACCTCGGTGGCCCGTGGGAGCCGGTGGAGCGCTACCTCTTCTAGCTGCGCTTGGTGGCGACCAGCAGGCCGGCGCCGACCGGGATGACCGCGCGGACCAGGTCCTCGTCGTCCTTGACCGCGCGGACCAGCTCGCGCCAGGCGACGGTCTGCGGGTCGCGCTGGGAGCGGTCGCCCACCGACGACGCGCTGATGCCGTGCAGCACCAGCGACCCGCCGGCGCGGACCAGGCCCAGCAGCGCGGGCAGCTGCTTGCTGTACTCCGCGGGGGGACCGGCACAGCAGACCAGGTCGTAGGCGGCCGGGGACAACCGCGGCAGCACCTCGCCGACCGTGCCGAAGATCAGCCGGGTGCGGCCGCTGGGCAGCCCGGCGTCGGTGAAGGTGCGGCGGGCGGCGCGCAGCTCGGTCGGGTCGGCGTCCAGCGCGGTCAGCACGCCGTCGGCCCGCATGCCCTGCAGCAGCCACAGCCCGGCGACGCCGCCGCCGCCGCCGATGGTCACCACGGAGCGGGCGCCGACCCCGGCGGCCAGCACGGCCAGCACGGCACCGACGGCGGGCTCGACCGGCGGCACGGTGCCCAGCGCGTCGACCGCGGCGGTGGCCCGGTGCCGGGCCTGGGCGAGCGCGGGGGACTCGGCGGCGAAGGTGTCCGCGTACGCCGCCGCGTCGGGGGTCTGCCCGCCCGGGGGCGGCGGTCCGGCGGCGCTGGTCACCCGGCGAGGGTAGTGGCCCCGGCCGCCGACGGGCGCACCGGGAACCGCCGTGGACCCGGCGGGAACACGGCGTACCTGCTCGTCCGTTGGTACGGGTGTGCGCCTGAAGCGTCCCTCGTCCGAGTCGACCGGCCCGTCGTCGACACCCACCGACCCGGCCGGGTCCGCCGCGGTCTGGGATGCTGGGGTGGTGACCGAGCCCGCTGCTGCCGACGTCTGGGTGGCCCCGACCTGGGAGCAGGTCGTCCGCGACCACTCCGCCCGGGTCTACCGCCTGGCCTACCGGCTCTCGGGCAACGCCCACGACGCCGAGGACCTCACCCAGGAGACCTTCGTCCGGGTGTTCCGCTCCCTGGCGTCGTTCTCCCCGGGCACCTTCGAGGGCTGGCTGCACCGGATCACCACGAACCTGTTCCTGGACATGGTGCGGCGGCGCCAGCGGATCCGCTTCGACGCCCTCCCCGAGGACACCGAGCGGCTCCCCGGCAGCGCGCCCAGCCCCGAGCAGGTCTACACCGACACCCACCTCGACCCCCAGGTGCAGGCCGCGCTCGACGCGCTGTCGCCGGAGTTCCGGGTGGCGGTCGTGCTGTGCGACATCGAGGGCCTGACCTACGAGGAGATCGCCGCCACGCTGGGCATCAAGCTCGGCACGGTGCGCAGCCGAATCCACCGCGGGCGGGTGCAGCTCCGCGAGGCCCTGGCCCACCTGGCACCGGGCCGTCGTCCCGTGCTCGAGGAGGGGCTGCGGTGAACATCCCGGTGAGCCACCTGGCCCAGGAGGCCATCGCCGCGCTGGTCGACGGCGAGCTGTCCGGCGTCGCCGCTGGCCGCGCCGCCCGGCACCTCACCGGGTGCGCCCAGTGCCGGCTGGCCGTCGAGGCCCAGCGCGAGGCCAAGGAGGCCCTGCACACCAGCCGCGACGTCGCCGTCCCCGGTGACCTGCTCAGCCGGCTGCAGGCCATCCCGTTCACCGCCGACGTGTCCGCCTCGGGCGGCTTCGGCGGTTCGGGCACCCTGCTCGCCTCGCCGGACCGGGTGATCGGCGGCGGGTTCTCCGCACCGCTCACCCCGCAGGAGACCCCCGACCGTCCGGGGCAGGCCCGCTGGCTGCGCCGCGGCGTGGCCGCCGGTCTGGCCGGGATCGGCGTCGGCGTGGTGGCTCTGGCGGTCAGCCTGCCCAGCGGCGGCCAGCCCGGTCCGGTGGCCCGCCCCGACACCGGCAGCGCGGCGACGTCCGGTGAGCGCACCGCCGTCGTCCCGCCGGTCGTCCGCACCGTCACGGTCGGCACGGAGCTGACCGGCGGCACCCCCTGACCGAGCGATCCGCAGGAGCCCCGGAGGACGCCGGGTACGTCCGGCCGGCGGGGACCGACGGGTCCTTCGACCGCCCGGCAGCCCCGGCGCCGGGGCACCGTCCCGTCCCGCCCCCGCCGCCGGAGCAGCAGGCCGCCTTCGGCCGGCCCGCCGACGTCGAGGGCTCGTTCGCCGGTGACCGCCCCGTGGCCCGCCCCCGCCCGCCGGTGGCCCTGCCGCCGGAGGCCGTGCTGCGCGCCTTCGCCCCCCGCGACGGCCAGAGCGGCCTGGGCCTGCCGCCCGGTGGCCGCCCCGGCGCCCGGCGCACGTCGTCGGGTCCGTGGTGGAAGCCCGACGCCGCGGCCGACCCGTGGCGCGACCCGCTGGCCCCCTCGAGCCTGGGCCGGCCCGCGGAGTACGTCGAGGAGTCCGAGCCCCAGGGGCCGATCCAGGTCGACGCGAAGGGTCGCCGCCGGCTGCGGCTGGGCGACATCACGCTGCCGGTCGCGGTGATCGCCGTCCTGTCGCTGCTGTTCGTCGCCGCCCTCGGCGGCACGCTGAGCTGGTACCTGGGCCGCACCGCGACCGAGTCGCCGCTGCTGACCGCCAACACCCAGCTGTCCGAGGTCTCCCCGGGGATCAGCCGGGCGCCCGGCTCGGTCGCCGACATCGCCCAGCAGGTGGGCCCCGCCGTCGTCTCCATCGAGGTGCGGGTCGGTGACTCCGGGGCCACCGGGTCCGGCGTCGTCGTCGACGCGGAGAACGGCTACATCATCACCAACAACCACGTGGTCTCCGGCGCCGACGACGTCGAGGGCGCCGAGATCCGCGCGGTCTTCTCCGACGGCAGCGGGTCCGACGCGCGGATCGTGGGCCGCGACCCGGCCAGCGACATCGCGGTGATCAAGGTGGAGAAGCCCGGCCTGGTGGCCGCCTCCCTCGCCACGGCCGGCTCGGTCGTCGTCGGCGACCCGGTGGTGGCCATCGGCTCGCCGCTGGGCCTGGCCGGCACGGTGACCAGCGGGATCGTCAGCGCGCTGGACCGGCCGGTGCGGCTGTCGGGGGAGGGCAGCGACACCAACGCGGTGATCAGCGCCATCCAGACCGACGCCCCGATCAACCCGGGCAACTCCGGCGGCGCCCTCGTCGACGGCACCGGAGCGGTGATCGGCATCAACACCGCCATCGCCTCGCTGGGCGGCAGCGGCACCACCGGCGGCTCGATCGGGCTCGGCTTCGCCATCCCGATCGACACCGCCCGGGACATCGCCGAGCAGCTGATCAGCACCGGCACCGCGGTGCACGCCTCGCTCGGGGTGCAGGCCCGGTCGGTCACCGACGGCGCCCGCGACGGCGCCCTGGTGGTGAACGTGGAGCCCGGCAGCCCCGCCGAGGCCGCCGGCATCGAGGAGCAGGACGTCATCATCGCCGTCGACGGCACGCCGGTCGGGTCCTCGGAGGAGCTGCAGGTGGCCGTGGACAGCAAGTCCCCCGGGGACACCGTGACCGTCGAGCTGGTCCGCGACGGCGGCTCCTCGACCGAGGTCCAGGCCACGCTCACCACGGCCTGAGCCGACACCCAGGCACGCTGCCTACAGTTGCCCTCGACGACCCGCGGGAGGGGATGAGCAGGTGTTCGACTCGATCGGCTGGGGCGAGATCATCGTCCTCGGGTTGGCCGCGCTGTTCATCTTCGGCCCCGACCGCCTGCCCACCCTGGCCAAGGACGCCGCGCAGGGCCTGAAGAAGGTGCGCGAGATGGTCACCGGTGCGCGCGGTCAGCTGCAGGACAGCCTGGGCGACGACTTCGACCAGCTGCGCGACCTCGACCTGCGCAAGTACCACCCGAAGACGTTCATCCGCGACCAGCTCATGGGCGACGACGGGCCGGTCGTGACCCGGGGCAGCGGCCGCACCTCGGCCACCGCGGCGGTCGCCGGGACCGCCGCGGTGGCCGGTGCGAGCGCGTTGTCCCGGGCGGGCGCGCCCCGGGACCGGTCGCAGCCGGCGCCCTACGACACCGACGCGACCTAGGCCCCGAGGCCGCGGGCCTACCTCCGGACGGGGGTGAGGCCCAGCGACATCCCGGACAGACCGCGGGAGCGGACCGCGAGGCCCTCGGCGATCTTCTCCAGCGCCTGGGCCGCGGGGGCGTCGGGCTGGGCGAGCACGATCGGCGCACCGGCGTCGCCGGCCTCGCGCAGCCGGGTGTCCAGCGGGATCTGGCCCAGCAGCGGCACCCGGGCGCCGAGGGTCTTGGTCAGCGCGTCGGAGACCGCCTGGCCGCCGCCGGAGCCGAAGAGCTCCATGCGGGAGCCGTCGGGGAGCTCCAGCCAGGACATGTTCTCGACCACGCCGACCACCTGCTGGTGGGTCTGGGTGGCGATCGCCCCGGCGCGCTCGGCCACCTCGGCGGCGGCCTGCTGCGGGGTGGTCACGACCAGGATCTCGGCGTTGGGCACCAGCTGGGCCACCGAGATCGCCACGTCGCCGGTGCCCGGGGGCAGGTCCATGAGCAGCACGTCCAGGTCGCCCCACCAGACGTCGGCGAGGAACTGCTGCAGCGCGCGGTGCAGCATCGGCCCGCGCCAGACGACCGGGGTGTTGCCCGGGGTGAACATGCCGATCGAGATGACCTTCACCCCGTAGGCCTGCGGGGGCATGATCATGTTGTCGACCTGGGTCGGCTTGTCCTCGACGCCCAGCATGCGGGGGACGGAGTGGCCGTAGATGTCGGCGTCGACGACGCCGACGCTCAGCCCGCGCTTGGCCAGCGAGGCGGCCAGGTTCACCGTGACGCTGGACTTGCCGACCCCGCCCTTGCCGGAGGCGACAGCGTAGACGCGGGTCAGCGAGCCGGGCTGGGCGAAGGGGATGACGGCCTCGGGGGCGTCGGTGCCGCGGACGGTCTTGCGCAGCTCCGCGCGCTGCTCGTCGTTCATGACGTCGAGCCCGACCTTGACGCCGGTGACGCCGGCGACGCCGGAGACGGCCTCGGTGACCCGGCTGGTGATGGTCTCGCGCATCGGGCAGCCGGAGACGGTCAGGTAGACGTCCACCTCGACCAGGCCGTCCGCACCGATCCGGACGTCCTTGATCATGCCGAGCTCGGGGAGCGGCCGGTTGATCTCGGGGTCCTGGACCGTGGCCAGGGCGGCGTTGACGGCGTCGGCGGCCGGGGTGGCGGTCAGCGTCTCGGACATGCGGTGGTGGGTCTCCTCGCATCGGTGGGGGCCCGCGTCGTCCCGGTCGCCCGCACCCGAGCGGGGCGGCGACCTGCGCAGCAGGCCGTCCACCACTGTACGGCGGCCGGCGTCCTAGAGTCCGGGCTCGTGACGGACCCCGCACGCGCTGCCCGGCGGGCGACCATCCGGGACGCCCTGGGGCTGGGCGTGGCCGTCGGCCTCTACGGCGCCGCCTTCGGGGCCGCCGCGGTCGCCGCGGGGCTGGACGCCTGGCAGGCCTGCGCCCTGTCGCTGCTGATGTTCACCGGTGCCTCGCAGTTCGCCCTGGTCGGCGTGCTGGGCGCCGGCGGCGGCGTGCTGGCCGCGGTCGGCAGCGCCGTGCTGCTGGGCACCCGCAACACGATCTACGGCGTCCGGCTGGTGCCGTTGCTGCAGCCCAGGGGCGGACTGCGGCGGCTGGGGACGGCGCACCTGGTCATCGACGAGTCCACCGCGCTGGCCCTGGCCGCCCCCGACCGGGCCAACGCCCGGCTGGCCTTCACCGTCGGCGGCGGGTCGATCTTCCTGGGCTGGAACATCACCACGCTGATCGGTGCGCTGGGTGCCGACGCGCTGACCGGGGCGTCGCTGGCCGCGCTGGACGCCGTCGTCCCGGCCGCGTTCCTGGCGCTGCTGTGGCCGCGGCTGCAGCGGAGCTGGGCCGAGCCGGCCGCCCAGCGGCGGGTGGCCCTGGGCGGCGCGGTGGTCGCGCTGGCGCTCACCCCGTTCGTGCCGGCGGGGGTGCAGGTGATCACCGCCGTCGTCGCGGTGGCCCTGGCCGGGCGGTGGCGGCGGTGAGCGGGCTCTGGCTGGCGGTGCTGCTCGGGTCGCTGGGCTGCTACCTGCTGAAGGTCGCCGGGCTGAGCGTGCCGGCCGCGTGGGTCGAGCACCCGGTGGTGGCCCGGGTGGTCGACTTCGTGCCGGCGGCGCTGCTGGCCGCGCTGGTCGCGGTGCAGGCCGCGACCTCCGGGTCGGCCCTGGTGGTGGACGGCCGGCTGGCCGGGCTCGTGGTGGCCGCGGTCGCGCTGGCGCTGCGGGCGCCCTTCGTCGTCGTCCTGCTGCTGGCGGGGCTGACCGGGGCCGGCGTGCACTGGCTAGGGTCGGGCGGGTGACCACCGTGGCCGGGGAGCTCGTCGACGAGCAGACCCGCTGCGCGCACTACCGCACCGACCTGGACGTCGTGGCGATCCGGTTCGCCTGCTGCGAGCCCTACTACGGCTGCCACCTGTGCCACGCGGCGTGCGCCGACCACCCCGCCGTCGTCTGGCCGGCCGACGACCGGTCGGTGCACGCGGTGCTGTGCGGGGTCTGCCGCGGCACCCTGTCGATCGCGGACTACACGGTGGCCGACGGCTGCCCGCACTGCGCGGCCCCGTTCAACCCCGGGTGCCGGCTGCACCACCACCTCTACTTCGGCTGACCGGGTGGCAGGCTCGGGCCCGTGGACGATCCGGGTGCCGTGGCCACCGCGTTGAAGGCCGAGCTCGTGGGCATCGACAGCGTCAACCCAGGCCTGGTGCCCGGCGCCGCCGGCGAGCGGCGGATCGTGGCCCACCTGCGCGACCGGCTGGACCGCGCCGGCTTCGCCACCACCGTCGTCCCGTCGGCCGGGCCGGGCGACCGGCCCAGCCTGGTCGCCGTGCCGCCCGGTCCCGCGGGACGCCCGACGGTGCTGCTCAACGGGCACCTGGACACCGTCGGGGTCACCGGGATGGCCCGGCCGTTCGCCCCGCGGGTGGACGGCGACCGGTTGTCCGGTCGGGGTGCCGCGGACATGAAGGGTGGGGTCGCCGCCCTGGTGACGGCCGCCGAGGGTCTGGTGGACGGGCCGGTGCGGGCGGTGCTGGCCCTGGTGGCCGACGAGGAGGACGCCAGCACCGGCACCGAGGCCGTGCTGGCCGCGCTGCCCGACCTGGGCGTGCGCCCCGACGTCTGCGTGGTCGGCGAGCCCACCGACCTGGCCCTCGCGCGCACGCTGCGCGGGTTCGTCGTGCTGCGGGTCCGGTTCACCGGCCGGGCCGCGCACAGCTCGCAGCGCGACCTGGGGGTCGACGCGATCGCGCACCTGGGCCGGTTCCTGGCGGCGGTCGAGGACCGGGCGGGCGCGGTGCGGGCCGGGGGCGGTGAGCTCATGGTCACCGTCGTCCGCGGTGGCACGTCTCCCTTCGTCGTCGCCGACGCCGCGGAGTGCCTGGTGGAGCGGCGCACCGTGCCCGGGGAGGACTCGGCGTCGGCGCTGGCCGAGGTGCGGGCCCTGCTGGCCCCGGACTGGGCAGCCGAGGTCGACCTCGTCGCGGCCCGGGAACCCTGGCAGCTGGACGACAAGGGGCCGGCGGCCGACCTGGCCGACGCCCTCGGCGGCGCACTGGGCACCGGCCGCACCCTCGACGCCCCCTACTGGATGGAGGCGGCGCTCTGGCAGCAGGTGTGCCCGGCCCTGGTGTGCGGGCCCTCCGGCGGCGGGCTGCACGCCGTCGACGAGTGGGTCGACCTGCGCCAGGTCCGCGCCTTCACCACCGCCCTGCTGCAGGTGCTGCCGCGTGTCCGCTGACCCCCGTGGGCTGCGCGGCGACGCCCCCCTGCTGGACGCCTGGCTCCGCTTCCGCGAGCAGCCGGTCACCCCGTTCACCATCCCCGGCCACAAGCAGCGCCACGACCTGGTCGGCGACGTGGTGGCCGGCGACGTCCCGCTGTACGGCGGACTGGACACGGTGCACCTGGACGCCGGGGTGCTGGCCGACGCCGAGGCGCGGGCCGCCCGGCTGTGGGGGGCCGACGTCTGCCGGTTCTCCACCGGTGGGGCCACCCACGCCAACCAGGCGGTCGCGCTGGCGGTCGGCCGCCCCGGCGACGAGGTCGTGGTCAGCCGCACCCTGCACCGGTCGATGCTGATCGGGCTGGTGCTGGCCGGGCTGGTCCCGGTGTGGGTCCGGCCCGACGTCGACCCGGCCACCGGCCTGCCGCTGGGCGTGGCCCCGGCGACGGTGGCCCGTGCGCTGGCCGAGCACCCCCGCGCCCGGGCGGTGTTCGTCGGCGACCCCTCCTACGTCGGCACGGTCGGCGACGTGGCCGGGCTGGCCGACGCCGCGCACGCCCACGACGTCCCGCTGGTCGTGGACGGCGCCTGGGCGGCGCACTTCGGCTTCCACCCCGACCTGCCCCGGCACGCCCTGCAGCTGGGCGCCGACGTGCTGGTCACCAGCGCGCACAAGACGCTGCCGGCCTGGAGCCAGGCCGCCCTCGTGCTCGCCCGCACCCAGCGGGTGGACCCGGTCCGGCTGGACGCCGGGGTGGAGGCCACCGCCACCACCAGCCCGGCCGGCGCGGTGCTGGCCAGCACCGACGCCGCCCGCGCACTGCTGGCCCGGGACGGCGAGCAGCTGCTCGGCGCGGCGATGGCCGCCGCCCGGCGGGCCCGCGACCGGCTGGCCGACGTGTCCGGCCTCGTGCTGGTGGACGGTGACCCGCTGGTGCTCACCCTCGTGCTGCCGGGCACCGGCGCGGACGGGCTGGCCGTGGAGCGGGACCTGCTGGCCGCCGGCCTCCCGGTGGAGGCCGCCGAGCGGGACCTGGTCAAGGCGGTGGTCACCCTGGCCGACGACGACCGCAGCCTGGGCGCGTTCACCGACGTCGTCACCGCCTCGGTGCAGCGGCACCGCGGCGTCCCGCGGCCGGTGGTGGGGGCCGCGGTCTACGGCGTGGTGCCGGTGCCCGTGCTGCCGCCGCGGGAGGCGTTCTTCGCCGACCGGGAGGCCGTCCCGCTCGCCGACGCGGTGGGCCGGGTCTGCGCCGAGCTGGTCGCGCCGTACCCGCCGGGCATCCCGGTGCTGGCGCCGGGGGAGGAGGTCACCGCGGCCGCCCTGGCTGCGCTGGCCGCCGCCGCGGACGCCGGCGTCCGGATCGCCTACGCCGCCGACCCCACCCTGGCGACCCTGCAGGTGGTGCGTCGGTGAGCGGGCTGCCGGAGCGCTGGGGAGTCACCGACGCGGAGGCCGCGGCCACCTACGGCTGCGACGAGCTGGCGCCCGACGCCCCCGGCCGCTGGCTGCGCGGGGTGGACGTCGCCGCCCCGGTGGAGGTGGCGTTCCGCTGGCTGTGCCAGCTGCGGGCCGCGCCCTACAGCTACGACCTGGTCGACAACCTCGGCCGGCGCAGCCCGCGGACGCTGACCCCCGGCCTGGACGAGCTCGAGGTCGGCCAGCGGGTGGCCACGGTGTTCCGCCTGCACGCCTTCGTCCCCGGCCGCGAGCTCACCCTGGTGCTGCCGCCGAGACCGGTGGCGCGGGCCAGCGGGGACATGGTGGTCAGCTACGCCGCCCTGCCGGGGGCCGCCGCCGGCACGAGCCGGCTGGTCGCCGTCCTGCGGGTGCAGCCGCTGCCCCGCCCGGTGGCGGCGGCGCTGTGCTGGGGCGACCTGGTGATGATGCGCCGGCAGCTGCAGGTCCTCGCCGGGCTGGCAGCCGGCTGAGCGCGGGTCAGGAGGAGGGCCGGTCGGCGCCCTTGTCCCGGTCCACCCGGTGCTCCCGGGCCTCGCGGGTCTGCTGCTCGCGCTTGCGCTTGCGCTCCTTGCGGCGGCGGGCCGCGGCCTCGTCGTCAGGCGGGGCAAGCCGGTCCAGCTCGCTGCGGATGAAGTCGCGGGTGGCCAGTTCGCCGATCGCGACGCGCAGCGAGGCCAGCTCGCGGGCCAGGTACTCGGTGTCCGCACGGGTCTGCTCGGCCCGGGCGCGGTCCTCCTCGACCTGCACCTTGTCCCGGTCGGTCTGCCGGTTCTGGGCCAGCAGGATCAGCGGGGCGGCGTAGGCGGCCTGGGTGGAGAACGCCAGGTTGAGCAGGATGAACGGGTAGGGGTCGAACCGCAGCGAGATCCAGGCGATGTTGATCGCGATCCAGATGATCACGATGATCGTCTGGATCGCCAGGTAGCGGCCGGTGCCCAGGAACCGGGCGATCCGCTCGGCGTAGAAGCCCACCGCGTCGGGGTTGAAGGTGGGGCGCCAGCCGCGGACGCCGCCGGGCTGGTCGAGCTGCAGGTCCGCCCGCCGGGCGGTCTCGCGCGCGTCAGCCACGCCGGGCCCGCTCGCGCCAGTCGTCGGGCAGCAGGGCGTCCAGGACGTCGTCCACGGTGACCGCGCCCAGCAGCCGGCCGCCGGCGTCCACGACCGGGGCGGCCACCAGGTTGTAGGTCGCGAAGTACCGGGTGACCTCGGCCAGCGGGGCCTCCGGGCGCAGCGGCTCCAGGTCGTCGAGCACGCCGGAGACCAGAGTGAACGGGGGCTCGCGGAGCAGCCGCTGGATGTGCGCCAGGCCCAGGTAGCGACCGGTCGGGGTGGCCGAGGGCGGCCGGCAGACGTACACCTGGCTGGCCAGCGCGGGGGTGATCTCCTCCGAGCGCACCCGGGCCAGCGCCTCGGCGATGGTCACGTCGGGGGCGAGGATGACCGGCTCGCTGGTCATCATCCCGCCGGCGGTGTCCTCGGAGTAGTCCAGCAGCTGGCGCACCGACTTGGCGTCGTCGGGCTCCATGAGGCTCAGCAGCCGGTTGCGGTCGGCGCCGGGCAGCTCGCCGAGGAGGTCCGCGGCGTCGTCGGGGTCCATCTCCTCCAGGACGTCGGCGGCGCGGTCCTCGTCCAGGCTGCGCAGGATGGTGATCTGCTCGGCCTCGGGCAGCTCGCCCAGCACGTCGGCCAGCCGGCCGTCGTCCAGGGCCTCGGCGACCTCGTTGCGCCGCTTGTCCGGCAGGCCCTGCAGCTGGTGCGCGAGGTCGGCGGGCTTGAGCTCGCGGTAGGTGGCGATGAGCGTCTCGGCGCTCTGCCCGGCCTCCTCCAGCGACAGCCCGGCGACCTCGTCCCAGGCGACCTGGTGCAGCTGACCGCGGCGGCCGAACCGGCCGGGCTCGGCGACGGCCAGCCGGGTGATGACCCAGTCGCCGGTGCGGTTCTGCTCCATCGAGGCGTCGACGACGACGGCGGGCCGGCCGTCCTCGGTCATCGTCACCCGGCGGTCCAGCAGCTCGCCCAGCACCAGGGTCTCCCCGGCGCGCTGCTCGAAGTGCCGCAGGCTCAGCGTGCCGGTGCTCAGGGTGACCGCGGCGGCGTCGATCCGGGTGACCCGGCCCATCGGCAGGAAGATCCGCCGGCGGGCGACCACCTCGAGGACCAGGCCCAGGATGCGCGGGGGTGCGGTGCCCACCCGCAGCGCCACGACGGCGTCGCGGACCTTGCCGACCCGGTCGCCGGACGGGTCGAACACGGTCAGCCCGGCGACCCGGGAGACGTAGGCCCTCAGCACGGTGGTCACGGCGCCTCCAGCGTGCACAGGACGGGATTCGACCACCGGCGGGGGCCCCGGGAGGGGAGGTTACCGTCGCCGCCGTGCTGTCCTTCGAGGTCGTCGACGTCTTCGCCCCGCGACCGTTCACCGGCAACCAGCTCGCGGTCGTCCTGGACGCCGGCGGGCTGACCACGCAGCAGTGCCAGGCGCTCGCCGCGGAGTTCGGCTTCTCCGAGAGCACGTTCGTCACCGCTGTCCACGCCGGCGGCTACGCGGTGCGGATCTTCACCCCGGAGACCGAGCTGCCCTTCGCCGGCCACCCCAGCGTCGGCACCGCGCACACCCTGGTCCGGCTCGGGCTGCTGCCGGCCGGGACCGTGCAGCAGGAGTGCGGCGAGGGCGTCGTCCCCCTCGACGTCACCGCGGACGGCGCCCGGCTGACCGGTGGCGCCCCCCGCTCCCGGCCCGGCCCCGACCCGGCGGCGCTGGCCGCGGCCGTCGGCCTGACCGCGGACGACGTGACCGGCCGGCCGGCGCACCTGACCAGCTGCGGGCTGGAGTTCGCGCACCTCGACGTCCACCCCGACGCCCTCGACCGGGCCGTCGCCGACCCGCGGGCGCTCGCCGCCCTGCTGCCGGGCGTCCTCGGCGGTGTCTCGGTGCTGGCCCGGGGGGAGCACGACGAGCACACCGTCCGGGTGTTCGCCGGCGGCCTGGAGTGGGGCGAGGACCCGGCCACCGGGTCCGCGGCGCTGGCCACCGGTGCGTGGCTGGCCGCCGAGGGGCTCGCGGGGGAGGGGACCAGCGCCTACCGGCTGCACCAGGGCGCCGCCGTCCGCCGTCCCTCGGTGCTCGACGGCACCGTGGTCGTGCAGGACGGCCGCGCGGTCGCCGCCACCGTCGCCGGCCGGGTGCACCCGGTCGCGTCGGGCACGATCGCCGTCCCCGCGTGAGCACCACCCAGGCCTGGGCGCTGCACCGTCCCGGCGGGCGGGACCTCGGGCTGATGGCGGTGGCCGTCGTCGGCATCTCGCTGTCGGGGCCCATGACCGCGCTGGTGGTCGCGCCCGCGCTTGCCATCGCCTTCTGGCGCAACGCGGCCGGCGCGGTGGCCCTGCTGCCGGTGCTGCTGACCCGCGAGCGGCCGGGCCTGGCCGGTCTGCGGCTGCGCGACCTGCGCAGCTCGGTGCTGGCCGGGCTGTTCCTTGCCGCGCACTTCGCGGCCTGGCTGCCCAGCCTGTCGATGACGTCGGTCGCCGCGTCGATCGCGCTGGTCACCACCACACCGGTCTGGACGGCGGTGGCCGCCCGGTTCACCGGCGTCCGGTTGCCCGCGCAGGTCTGGTGGGGGCTCGCGCTGGCCGTGGTCGGCGCCGCGCTGATCGCCGGGGTCGACGTCACCGTCTCGCTGCGGGCGCTGGCCGGGGACGGGTTGGCGCTGCTGGGCGCGATCGCGGCGGCCGGCTACGTGCTCGCGGGGGCCTCGGCCCGGCAGCGGCTGACCACCTCGGCGTACTCGGTGGTCTGCTACAGCACCTGCGCCGCGGTGGTGGCCGTGGCCGCGGTGGTCGTCGGCGTCCCGCTGGTCGGGTTCAGCGCCCGTGACTGGTGGCTGATCGCGGGCATCACGGTCGTGGCCCAGCTCTTCGGACACACCGTGCTCAACCTGGTGGTGTCCTCGGTGGGGCCGACCGTCGTCGGCCTGGCGATCCTGCTGGAGGTGCCCGGCTCGCTGCTGGTGGCGCTGGTGCTGCTCGGCCAGCTGCCCCCGCTGCTGGCGCTGCCCGGGATGGCGCTGGTCGTGGTCGGCGTGGCCCTGGTGGTCCGCGCGTCCCGGCCGCCGACCGCCACGGAGCCGATCACCTAGACCTTGGTTACTGTCCGGTAACCATCGTCGATCGTGGAGGCACCGTGGCCGAGCTCCGATCCCGCCGTTCCAACCTCGCCGTCCCGGGCAGCAACCCCCGGTTCCTGGAGAAGGCCAAGGGCCTGCCCGCGGACCAGGTGTTCCTGGACCTGGAGGACGCCTGCGCGCCGCTGGCCAAGCCCGGCGCCCGCAAGAACATCGTCGCCGCGCTGAACGAGGGCGGCTGGGGCGACAAGATCCGCACCGTCCGGGTCAACGACTGGACGACGGAGTGGACGTTCCAGGACGTCATCGAGGTCGTCGGCGGCGCCGGGGCGAACCTGGACGCGATCATGCTGCCCAAGGTGCAGGACGCCGGTCAGGTGCAGGCGCTGGACATGCTGCTCACCCAGATCGAGAAGGCCAACGGCCTCGAGGTCGGGAAGATCGGCATCGAGGCGCAGATCGAGACCGCGCAGGGGTTGATCAACGTCAACCAGATCGCGTTCGCCAGCCCGCGGATCGAGACGATCATCTACGGCCCGGCCGACTTCATGGCCTCGATCAACATGAAGTCCCTGGTGGTGGGCGCGCTGCACCCGGACTACCCGGGCGACCCGTTCCACTACATCCTCATGCAGATCCTGATGGCCGCCCGCGCCCGCGGCGTGCAGGCCATCGACGGGCCGTTCCTGCAGGTCCGCGACGTGCCGGCCTTCGAGGAGGTCGCCAAGCGCTCGGCGATGCTCGGCTTCGACGGCAAGTGGGTGCTGCACCCGGGCCAGATCGACGCGGCCAACGAGATCTACGCGCCCTCCCAGGAGGACTACGACCACGCCGAGCTGATCCTGGACGCCTACGAGTGGGCGACCAGCGAGGCCGGCGGCAAGAAGGGCTCGGCGATGCTGGGCGACGAGATGATCGACGAGGCCAGCCGCAAGATGGCGCTGGTCATCGCCGGCAAGGGCCGGGCGGCGGCGATGTCCCGCACCTCGTCGTTCACCCCGCCGGAGGACTGACCTACGGGCCGAAGCTGGTGAGGGCGATGAAGGCCCAGACCCAGATCAGGATCAGCGAGCCGTAGACCGCGGTGCCGATCGACCCGACGATGATCCCGGCCAGCGCCAGACCGTCGCCCTCCTCCCCGGTGCGGCGGATCTGGCGCCGGGCGGAGATCCCCAGCGCCAGGCCGACCGGCCCGAAGACGAAGCCGAACACCAGCGCCAGGATCGCGGTGGTGTTGGTCGGCCGCCGGACCAGGTAGACCGGCGGCCCGTAGCCCGGGGGCGGCCCGTACCCGGGCGGGGGGCCGTACCCCGGGGGAGGGCCGTACCCGGGCGGCGGGCCGTAGCCGGGAGGCGGGCCTTGTGCGGGAGGCGGTCCGGAGGGGGCCGGCCGGATCTGCGGGTCGCCGCGGTAGAAGCCGTCGTCCGGCTGGCTCATCTGGTCCTCCTCGGTGCGGGTGCGGCCGTCAGCGTCGCACCCCTGACGCATACTCACCGGTAACCACGGACACCGTCGTCCCCCGCGAGGAGCACCCATGACCCGCCTGGCCCAGACCGCCGACCTGACCGAGATCCAGACCGAGATCCTGTCCACGGTCCGCCGGTTCGTCGACCGGGAGATCATCCCGCGGGCCCAGGAGCTCGAGCACGCCGACACCTACCCGCAGGAGATCGTCGACGGGATGAAGGAGATGGGCCTGTTCGGGCTCATGATCCCCGAGGAGTTCGGCGGGCTGGGCGAGTCGCTGCTGACCTACGTGCTGGTCGTGGAGGAGATCGCCCGCGGCTGGATGAGCGTCTCCGGGGTGATCAACACCCACTTCATCGTGGCCTACATGCTCATCCAGCACGGCACGCAGGAGCAGAAGGAGCGCTACCTGCCCCGGATGGCCACCGGCGAGGTGCGCGGGGCGTTCTCCATGTCCGAGCCGGGGCTGGGCTCCGACGTCGCCGCGATCCGCACCCGGGCCAAGAAGGACGCCGAGGGGAACTACACGATCGACGGCGAGAAGATGTGGCTGACCAACGGTGGGTCCTCCACGCTGGTCGCCGCGCTGGTCCGCACCGACGAGGGCGCCGAGAAGGCGCACCAGAACCTGACCACGTTCCTGGTGGAGAAGCCCACCGGGTTCGGCGAGGTCAAGCCCGGCCTGACCATCCCCGGCAAGATCGACAAGATGGGCTACAAGGGCGTCGACACCACCAGCCTGGTGTTCGACGGCTACCAGGCCAGCGCCGACGACATCCTCGGCGGCGTGCCCGGCAAGGGCTTCGCGCACATGATGGACGGCGTCGAGGTCGGCCGGGTCAACGTCGCCGCCCGCGCCTGCGGCATCAGCATCCGGGCCTTCGAGCTGGCCGTGGAGTACGCCCAGCAGCGGGAGACCTTCGGCAAGAAGATCGCCCAGCACCAGGCGATCGCCTTCCAGCTGGCCGAGATGGCCACCAAGGTCGAGGCCAGCCACCTGATGATGGTCAACGCGGCCAAGCTCAAGGACTCGGGGAAGCGCAACGACGTCGAGGCCGGCATGGCCAAGCTGCTGGCGAGTGAGTACTGCGCCGAGGTCACCACGCAGTCCTTCCGGATCCACGGGGGCTACGGCTACTCCAAGGAGTACGAGATCGAGCGCCTCATGCGCGAGGCCCCGTTCCTGCTGATCGGCGAGGGCACCAGCGAGATCCAGAAGACGATCATCAGCCGCGGTCTGCTCAAGACCTACGCCAGCAAGCGCTGACGGGTCCCGTGCGGCGCGGCTGGGTGTCGGCCGAGGACGCCGCCGGCGACTGGTGGCGGCTGTCGGTGTTCGACGACGGCTGGGTGGAGCTGCCCGGGTTCGCCCGTGGGCTGTCCGACACCCGGGCTCAGCTGCGCCAGCTGCTGTTCCTGCTGGGCGGGTTCGGCGTACTCGTCCTGCTGTCCCAGCTGGCCGGCCGGTTCGACGGCGTGGGCCCGCTGTCGCTGGTGCTCTCGATCGGCGCGCTGGGCCTGCTGCTGTTCTCCGCCGTGCTCATCGCCCGGTTCCGCGCCCGGGACCGGCAGCAGGCCGCCGGTGACCACGCCCAGGCGATGGCGGCCCGCCGGGCAGGGCATCGGGTGCGGCGCCGTCCGGGCACGCCGCTGTTCCGGCGGGCGCGCTCCTCCGCCGAGTTGGCCGCCGGCCTCGAGGGCGTCCGGCGGATCGGGGCCGAGCAGGTCAGCGCGGTCGTGCTCAGCGGTCCCGAGCGCCCCGGGCCGGCCGACCCGCTGGTGCTGTCGGTGCTGCTGCACGACGGCTCCGTGCTGACCTACCGCACGCCCGACCCGGTGGCGCGCGAGATCTTCGCCCCCTGGATCAGTCGATCCGGCGGCTGAGGTCGTAGAGGGTGACGCCGTCGACCGTGCTGGCCGGGTAGTTCTGGGCGACCCAGTCCTGGATGTCGGCCGAGGAGCTGGACCCGCTGGAGCTGCGGCCCACCGAGCCGCCGACGAACCAGTGGATGTCCCCGGCGGCGACGTACTGCTGGAACTCCGCGAGGGTGGGGGAGGGGTCGCTGCCGTTGAACCCGCCGACCGCCATCACCGGGTCGCCGGTGGCCAGCTGGTACCCCGCGGCGCTCTGCGAGCCGATCGCCGCTGCCACCCAGGTGAACGACGACGCGTTCCCGCGCAGGGCGGCGACGACCTGGGCGCTGGGGTCGCTGGCGCCGACCAGGCTGCCGCGGGTGCTCCCGCCGCCGGGGGTGAACCCGGGCCCGCCGGCACCGGGGTGCGGCTGGGGGGCGGTGCTCGCCGGCCGGGCCGGGGCGTTGCCGAACCGGCTGATCCCGGTCGGCCCGGCGGTGACGATGGACCCGGTGTGCGGGGCGCTCGCGGTGTCCACCGCGTAGGCGGCCGGCCCGCCGAGCGCGGCCAGGGTGCCCAGCGCGACGACCACCCCGACCAGCGGCCGCGGCAGCCGGTGCACCCCGAGCAGCGCGCCCGCGCCCAGCAGCGCCGCGGCCAGCACGAGCGGGGCGACCCACGGCACGAAGCTCGGCGTCCGGGTCAGCAGCACCCACGACCAGACCCCGGTGCCGGCCAGCGTGCCGGCGAGCACCAGCCGTGCCCACCAGGAGCCGCGGCGCGCCCAGAGCAGCCCGCCGCCGATGCCGACGACCGCGGCGATCGCCGGGGCCAGCGCGACGGTGTAGTAGGCGTGGAAGATGCCGGCCATCAGGCTGAACGTCAGGCCGGTGGCCAGCAGCCAGGTGGTCCAGACCAGCAGCCCGGCGCGAGCCGGGTCGGTGCGGGGCCGGCGGCCGACGGCGACCAGGCCGGCGACCGCGAGCACGAGCGCCGCGGGCAGCAGCCAGGAGATCTGGCCGCCGATCTCGGCGTCGAACATGCGCCCCAGCCCGGTCTCGCCCCAGCCCATCGTGCCGCCGACGGAACCGGTCTCGTCGCCGGTCAGCCGACCCAGCCCGTTGTAGCCCCAGATCAGCTCCCACACCGAGTTGGTCTGCGAGCCGCCGATGTAGGGCCGCCAGTCCGCCGGCACCAGCTCCACGACCAGCACCCACCAGCCGCCGGCGACCACCATCGCCAGGGTCGCCCAGGCCAGGTCGACCAGCCGGCGGCGCAGCACGGTGGGGGCGCAGACCAGCCAGACCAGGGCGAACCCGGGCACGACCAGGAAGGCCTGCAGCGTCTTGGTCAGGAAGGCGAACCCGATCAGGACGCCGACGGCCACCAGCGTGGCCCGTCGTCCCGACTGCACGGCGCGGGTCAGCAGGTAGGCCGCGAGGGTGAGCAGCAGGACCAGCAGCGCGTCGGGGTTGTCGAACCGGAACATGAGGACGGCGACCGGCGTCAGCGCGGACGCCGCCCCGGCCAGGAGACCCGCCCCGGGGCCGACCACCCGGCGGACGGCGAGGTACACCACCCCGGTGGTGGCCACGCCCATCAGCGCCTGGGGCACCAGCAGCGACCACGAGCTGAGGCCGAACAGCCGGACCGAGGCCTCCATGACCCACAGCGAGGCCGGCGGCTTGTCCACGGTGATCGCGCCCGCGGCGTCCGAGGCGCCGTAGAAGGCCGCCGACCAGCTCTGCGACCCGGCCTGCACGGCGGCGGCGTAGAAGGCGTTGGCCCACCCGGAGGCGGCCAGGTCCCAGACGTAGAGCACGCCGGTGGCCCCGAGCAGGGTGAGCAGCGCGGGCCGCACCCAGCCCGGGTCGCCGGCCCGGAGCGGGGCGGGGACCGGCGTGGCAACCCCGACCGGGGGGTCGAGGACGGTGCTCACCGGGCGCTGACCGGCAGGCCGGGCAGGACGTCGGCGGTGACCGGGGTGCCCTGGGGGCGGGCGGCCCGGGTGCGGAAGACCCAGGCCCGGAAGAGCACGAAGCGCAGCAGGGTGGCGGCCAGGTTGGCCGAGACCAGGAAGGCCAGCTCGGTCAGCCGGGGTGCCCGCGGGTCCCAGACGTTCAGCGCGGCCAGGGTGCCGCTGGTCATCGCCAGGCCGAGGGCGAACACCAGCAGGCCCTGGAACTGGGCGGTGGCCGCGCCGCCGCGGCCGCGGATGCCGAAGGTGATCCGCCGGTTGGCCGCGGTGTTGGCCACCGCGGTGACGCCGAGGGCGACCAGGTTGGCGGCCTGCGGCTCGAAGGTGTGCCGCAGCCCGACGAACAGCGCGAGGTAGGCCAGCGTCGAGACCACGCCGATCACGGCGAAGCGGACCAGCTGGCCGAGCAGCCCGGCCGGGACGCCGTCCAGGTCGGGCTCGACGAGCGGACCGCGGCCGATCTGGGCGCGCAGGTCGGCCAGCGGCAGCCGGCCGGTGGTGAACGCCCGCCACATCCGGGCGATGCCGGCCAGGTCGGCGCGGGCGGTGGAGACGATGTGCACCCGGCTGTCGGGGTCGTCCACCCAGTCGACGGGGACCTCGGCGATCCGCAGCCCGGCCCGCTCGGCGAGGACCAGCAGCTCGGTGTCGAAGAACCAGCCGGTGTCCTCGACCAGCGGCAGCAGGCGGGCGGCGACGTCGGCGCGGATGGCCTTGAACCCGCACTGGGCGTCGGAGACGTGGGTGGCCAGGGTGCCGCGCAGCAGCAGGTTGTAGCTGCGGGAGATGAACTCCCGCTTGGCGCCGCGGACCACCCGGGAGGACCCGGCCAGCCGGGTGCCGATCGCCAGGTCGGAGTGCCCGCTGATCAGCGGGGCGACCAGCGGCAGCAGCGCGTTGAGGTCGGTGGACAGGTCGACGTCCATGTAGACCAGGACGGCGGCGTCGCTGGCCAGCCAGGCCCGGTTCAGCGCCCGGCCGCGCCCGGGCTCGGTCTCCACCCGCACCCGGACGCCGGGCAGCTCGCCGGCCAGCCGGTGGGCCAGCGCCAGGGTGCCGTCGGTGCTGGCGTTCTCGGCCACGGTGATCCGCGAGCTGAACGGCAGGGTGGCCAGGTGGTCGTGCAGGCGGCGCAGGCACTGCTCGAGGTCGGCCTCCTCGTCGTGCACGGGGACGACGACGTCCAGCACCGGGGCGGCGGTCTGCGGGGGCATGGGGCACACGGTGCGGCCGGTTCCTGACGGTGCGCCCAGGATCGCCTGCACGCCTGCTGTGGAACCCCGTGCCTGGAATCCCCGGCGACGGCGACGACTTGTCCCCGGGTATGAGAGCTGTGGGAGTGACCGAGTTCGGCGGGCCCGAGGCCCTGCACCTGCTCGACGTGCCGGAGGTGCACGCGGGCCCCGGTCAGGTGCGGCTGGCCGTGCGGGCCGCCGCGATCAACCCGACGGACACCTACGCCCGCAACGGCACCTACGCCCAGCACCCGAAGGCCCCGAAGGAGATGCCCTGGATCCCGGGGATGGACGTCGCCGGCGTGGTCGACGAGATCGGGCCGGGCACCGAGACCCCGCTGCAGGTGGGTGACCGGGTGATGGCGATCGTCGTCCCGAGCGGGGCGCACGGGGGCTACCGCGAGCAGATCGCGCTGCCGGCCGGGTCGGTCGTGCCGGTGCCGTCGGGTGTCGAGGACACCGCGGCCGCCTCGCTGCCGATGAACGGCCTCACCGCGCGGCTGGCGCTGGACCGGATGGGCCTGGGCGCCGGGCAGGTGCTCGCGGTGAGCGGCGCAGCCGGTGCGTTCGGCGGCTACGTGGTGCAGCTGGCCAAGGTCGACGGGCTCGTCGTGGTGGCCGACGCCGCGGAGTCCGACCGCGAGCTGGTCAAGTCCCTGGGCGCCGACGTGGTGCTCGAGCGCGGCGACGGGTTCGCCGACGCGGTGCTGGACCGCTACCCGGGCGGGGTCGACGGCCTGGCCGACGGCGCGCTGCTCGGCGCCGCGGGCGCGCGGGTGGTCCGCGACGGCGGCGTGGTCTCGACCGTGCGCGGCTACCGCGGGGACGACGTCGACCCCGGCCGCGGGATCCGCTTCGAGCCGGTGATGGTGCGCGACTACGCGGAGAACACCGCGGCGCTGGACCGGCTGCGGCAGCAGGCCGAGTCCGGCGAGGTCACGCTGCGGGTGGCCGACGTGGTGCCGGCGGCCGAGGCCGCGGCGGCGCACGCCCGGCTCGAGGCCGGCGGCGTGCGCGGGAGGCTCGTCCTGACCTTCTGACCGGGTCCGGTCAGGCCTCCACGACCTGGTCGCGGAGGCCGGCCGCCGCCTGCTGGATGTCGCGGCGGTGGCCGTCCTCGATCCCGACGGCGGCCAGGGCGGCGCCGAGGTGCTCGACCACCCGGTCGAAGGCGGCGTCGTCGATGCCGAGACCGGCGTGGGCGCGGCGCAGGTCGTACCGGCTGGCGCCGCCGTCCAGGGCGGTGCCGAGGAACTCGGCCTGGTGCCGGCGCAGCCGGGTCATGTCGACGTCGGAGAACCAGTGCGCCAGACGGGGGTCGTCCAGCACGAGGTCGTAGAAGCGCGCGACGGCGGTGTCGAGCAGCGAGGCGCTGCCGGTTGGCTGGACCACGGGGCACCTCCGGAGGGTTGGTCGGGGCAGCCTACGGGCCGACCTGCCGAACCCGTTCCGGAATCCCTCGATGGGGGTCGTCACGCTGCGTGCCGGGCACCCAGCACGAGCGTGAGCAGGGCGTTCACCCGATCGGGTACGGGCCGGCCCGGTTGTCCACAGGTCGGCTGATCCGGCCCCCGCGAGTCCTCCCGGTCTCGTAGGTTCCGCTGCGTGCCCGTCCTGCCCGCCGCGTCGACCGCGCTGGACCTGGTGGACGCCGAGGTGCGCGAGCTGGTCCGCCGGCGCGGCCTGGACCCCGCGGTGGACCCCGGCCCCGTGCGGACGCTGGTCCGCGAGGTGGTCGCCGACTACGCCGAGCGGTCGCTGTCGTCGTCCCTGCCGCCGCTGGCCGACGCCGAGGGCGTGCTGCGCGACGTGCTGGACCGGGTCGCCGGGTTCGGCCCGCTGCAGCGCTGGCTGGACGACCCCGAGGTCGAGGAGATCTGGGTCAACGAGCCCGGGCGGGTGTTCGTGGCCCGGCGGGGGCGCAGCGAGCTGACCACGACCATCCTGGGTGCCGGCGAGCTGGCCGACCTGGTCGAGCGGATGCTGCGCACCTCGGGTCGACGTGTCGACATGTCGACCCCGTTCGTCGACGCGACACTGCCCGACGGCTCGCGGCTGCACGTGGTGATCCCCGATGTCACGCGCCGGCACATGGCGGTCAACATCCGCAAGTTCGTGCTCCAGGCGCACAGCCTGGACGAGCTGGTCGCCCTGGGCACGCTGACCGCCCAGGTCGCCCGCTTCCTGGAGGCCGCGGTCGCGGCCGGGCTGAACATCCTCGTGAGCGGCGGCACCCAGGCCGGCAAGACCACCCTGCTGAACTGCCTCTGCGCGGCGATCCCGGCCCGCGAGCGGGTGATCACGGCGGAGGAGGTCTTCGAGCTCCGCATCCCGTTGCCCGACGTCGTGGCCATGCAGACCCGCCAGCCCAACCTGGAGGGCGCGGGGGAGATCCCGCTCCGCCGCCTGGTCAAGGAGGCGCTGCGGATGCGGCCCTCCCGCCTGGTGGTCGGCGAGGTCCGCCAGGAGGAGTGCCTGGACCTGCTCATCGCGCTGAACTCCGGGCTGCCCGGCATGTGCACCCTGCACGCCAACAGCGCCCGCGAGGCCGTGGTCAAGATGTGCACCCTGCCGCTGCTGGCGGGGGAGAACATCGGGCACGCCTTCGTCGTCCCCACCGTGGCCAGCAGCGTGGACCTGGTGGTGCACGTGGGCACCGACCCGTCCGGGCACCGGCGGGTGCGCGAGGTGGTCGCCCTCCCCGGCCGCGCCGAGGGCACCGTGATCGAGACCGCCGACGTGTTCACCACCCGCGACGGACGGCTGGTCCGGGCCGACGGCTACCCGCCGCACCCCGAGCGGTTCGCCGCCCACGGGTTCGACCTCGCCGGCCTGCTCGAGGACCACCGGTGACCGTCCCCGGGGCACTGCTGGGCCTGGCGCTCGGGGTCGGCCTGCTGCTGGTCTGGCGCAGCGGACCGCGGGCGCCGCAGCGCCGGACCACCGGACGACGGCCGGGGCGCCGCGCCCAGCTGCTGTCCGCCGCCGGGCTGACCGGCATCAACCCCGCCCAGCTGCTGGCGCTGCAGGTCGTGCTGGGCCTGGTGGTCGCCGTGCTGGTCCTGGTGACCACCGCGACGGTGACCATCTCTCTGGCCTTCGGCGCGTTCGGCGCGGCCACCCCCTACCTGCTCGTCCGCCGGCTGGCCGGCAAGCGCCGGGCCGACCTGCGCGAGGTCTGGCCGGAGGTCGTGGACAACCTGGCCTCCGCGGTGCGCGCCGGCCTGTCGCTGCCGGAGTCGCTGTCCGCGCTGGCCACCCGCGGGCCCGAGGTGCTGCGGGCGCCGTTCGCCCGGTTCGCCGCCGACCACCGGGCCACCGGCCGGTTCGCCGAGTGCCTCGACCGGCTCAAGGACGACCTCGCCGACCCGGTCGGCGACCGCATCGTCGAGACCCTGCGGGTGGCACGCGAGGTGGGCGGCAGCGACCTGGGCCGAGTGCTGCGCACGCTGGCGACGTTCCTGCGCGAGGACGCCCGGGCCCGCGCCGAGCTGGAGACCCGGCAGGGCTGGATCGTGCAGGCCGCACGGCTGGCCGTCGCCGCGCCCTGGGCGGTGCTGCTCCTGCTGGCCACCCAGCGGCAGACCCTGGCCGCCTACGACAGCCCGGTCGGCACCGCGATCCTGGTCGGCGGTGGCGCCGTCTGCCTGGTCGCCTACCGGCTCATGCTGAGGATCGGGCGGCTGCCCCAGGACGTGCGGGTGCTGCAGTGACCCCCGGCGTCGTCGGCGTCCTGCTCGGGTTGACCACCTCGCTGGGCCTGGTCCTCGTGCTGCGGTACGCACCGCCGGCCCGGCCGGTCCGGCTGGTCGACCGGTTGGCGCCCTACGTCCAGGACACCCCGCCGCCGTCCCGGCTGCTGGGCACCGCCACCGAGCCCGGCATGCTCTCGGCCGCCCGCCGGGTGTTCGGCCCCGCGCTGACCGACGGCGCCCGCGTCGTGGACCGCCTGCTCGGCGGCCGGGTCGCCGTGCGACGCCGACTGGCCGCCCTGGGCTCGGACACCACGGTGGAGGACTTCCGCGTCGAGCAGGTGGTCTGGGGTGGCCTCGGGCTGCTCGCCGGCGGGCTGACCACGCTGCTGGTGGCCGGGGCGACCGGCGGGCTGAACCTGCTCAGCGCCGCGCTGGTCTGCGTCGGCGGCCTGCTCAGCGGGGTGCTGGGCCGCGACTGGTGGCTCACCCAGCAGGTGCAGCGGCGCGAGACCCTGCTGCTGGCCGAGTTCCCGGTGGTCGCCGAGCTGCTTGCCCTCGCCGTCACCGCCGGCGAGAGCCCGACCGCGGCCATCGCCCGGGTGACCCGGCTGTCCGGCGGCGAGCTGGCCCGCGAGCTCGGCGGCGCCCTCGGCCGCGCCCGGGCCGGGGTGCCGCTGGTGACCGCCCTGCAGCAGGTCGCCGACCGCACCTCCGTCGACGCGCTGGCCCGTTTCGTCGACGGCCTGGTCGTCGCGATCGAGCGCGGCACTCCGCTGGCCGAGGTGCTCCGCGCCCAGGCCGCCGACGTCCGCGAGGCCGGCAAGCGCCGGCTGCTCGAGGCCGGCGGCACCAAGGAGATCCAGATGATGGTCCCGGTCGTCTTCCTGGTGCTCCCCGTGACCGTCCTGTTCACCCTGTTCCCCGGCCTGATCAGCATCGTGACGCTGGCCCAGTGAGGAGACCCGCATGCCGTTCCTGACCCTGGTGGTCACCGCCCTCGTGCACCGTCTGCGGGGCGACGACCCCGAACGGGGCGACGTCCCCGGGTGGGTGATGATCACCGTGATGACGGCCGCCCTCGTGCTGGCCATCCTCATCCCCTTCCGGACCGCGATCGTCGACGCCGTGCAGACCGCGCTGACCTCGGTCACCAGCGGTGGTGGCTGACCCCGCCCGCCTGCACCGAACGCAGGACCGGGAGCGGGGCAGCGCGGTCGTCGACTTCGCGCTGGTGTCGGTGCTGGTCGTCGTCCTGCTGCTCGCGGTGCTGCAGGTCGCGGTCTACGTGCACGTCCGCAACGTCGCGACCAGCAGTGCCCAGGAGGGCGCTCGGTACGCCGCCGGCGCCGACGTGCCGACCGGGGCCGGCGCACCGCGGGCACTGGAGATCATCGGCTCGGCGACCAGCGCGGGGACGGCGGCGGGGCTGACCTGCACCAGCGACCAGGAGGTCGACGGCACCGGCCTGGTGCTGGTCGTCGTCCGCTGCTCGGGCGCGGTGCCCAGCCTGCTGGCCGCACTCGGCGACCTGCTGCCGCTGGAGGTCACCGGCCGCGCGGTGGAGGAGGCCCCGTGAGCCCCGACGCGGACGACGGCGAGCGCGGGTCGGCGATCGTCGAGTTCGTCTTCGTGGCGATCGTGGTGTTCCTGCCGCTGGTCTACCTGGTCGCCGGGTTCTCCGCCGTCCAGCGCGGGGTCTTCGCCGCCGACGCCGCGGCGCGGGAGGCCGGCCGGGCGATCGGCACCGCGCCGGACCCGGTGACCGGGGAGGCGCGGGCGGAGGCGGCCGCGGCCCTGGCGGTCGAGGACCAGTCGGTCGACGCCACCGACGTCCGGGTCGCCTACCTGCCGGCGGGGGTCGAGTGCACCGCGACGAACGGGGGCTACGCACCCTCGCTGGTGCCCGGCGAGGAGTTCAGCGTCTGCGTCACGGTGACCGTCCGCGTACCCCTGCTGCCGGAGTTCGTGGACGCGAACACCGCGACCGGGCAGTTCGTCGTCGAGCGCGACCGGTACACCGACCCCTGACAGAGCGTGACGCGCTGTGACCGGTGGGGCGGGGGAGGCGTCGACACACCTTCGGACCACGTCCGGGAACCGAGGATGCGCACGGATCGGCCGCCGTTCCCTACGCTGGGCCACGTGTCGTCACCCGTCGTCCCCCTCGCGGACGGCGGCCGTACGGGCGGGCACCGGTCCCGCCGCCCCGCGCCGGCCCTGCCCGCCGTCCCCGCCTCGGTGCTGGACGCCTTCCCGTCGCCGACCGCGCTGCTGGACTCCGAGGGCACTGTCCTGCTGGTCAACGCCGCGTGGGCCGGCCAGCTCGAGCAGGGCGCCGCGCTCCCGCTGGCCGCCGGCGACGACTACGCCGAGGCGGTGCTGGCCGCCCGCGACGACGACGACGTCCGCACGCTGCTGGCCGGCCTCGGCGAGCTCACCGCGCACGGCGGCCCGCCGGTGTCGATCGACGTCGCGCTGGGCCCGGCCCCGGTCGGCCGCTGGGTGCACGTGCAGGCCAGCCGGGTGGACGAGTCCGGCCAGCTGGTGCTCACCCACACCGACATCACCGCCAGCGTGGAGGCCGTCCGCGACAGCTCCCGCCGCGCGCTCTACGACCACCTCACCGAGCTGCCCAACCGGGTGCACCTGCAGGAGCTGGTCGAGGCCGAGCTGACCAGCGGCGACGAGCGCGGCACGGCCGTGCTGATCCTCGACGTCGACGAGTTCAAGGCCGTCAACGACACCCTCGGCCACGACACCGGCGACCTGCTCATCCGCCAGGTCGCCGCCCGGCTGGCCCGCGCCGCCCGCGAGCTCGACACCGTCGGCCGGCTGGGCGGCGACGAGTTCGTCGTCCTCTGCCGGGACGTCGACGCCGAGGAGGCGCTGCGGCTGGCCGAGCGCTGCCGCGCAGTGTTCGCCGAGCCCTTCACCGTCGCCGGGGCCACCGTGCCGCTGACCGCCAGCATCGGCGTGGCCGTCTCCGGCGGGCAGCGCAGCAGCGCCGCGGACCTCGTCCGGGACGCCGACCTGGCCAAGTACGCCGCCAAGGCCGCCGGGCGCAACACCGTCACCCTGTTCGAGGAGGAGCTGCGCGACGCCGCCCAGCGCCGCCTGCGGGTGACCACCGAGCTCCGCGACGCGATCGGCGCCGGCGAGCTTGTCGTGCACTACCAACCCCTGCTGCACCTGCGCACCCGCACGGTGACCGGTGTCGAGGCGCTGGTCCGCTGGCAGCACCCCGAGCGCGGGCTGCTGCCGCCCTCGGAGTTCGTGCCGGTCGCCGAGGCCAGCGGACTGGTCGACGAGCTGACCCGCTGGGTGCTCGCCACCGTCGCCCGCGACGCCGCCGGCTGGGACGCGATGGGCCTGCCGCTGACCGCCGCGGTGAACATCAGCGCCACCCACATGGGCTCGGGCACCCTGGTCTCCGACGTCAACTCCGTGCTGGCCAGCAGCGGGCTGCGCCCCGAGCGGCTCGTGCTGGAGCTCACCGAGACCAGCGTCGCCGAGGACCCCGAGCGCGCCGCCGAGCAGTTCGCCGAGCTGCGGGTGTCGGGCATCGAGGTGTCCATCGACGACTTCGGCAGCGGGTTCTCCTGCCTGGGCCAGATCGTCTCCATGCCCGCCGGCATCCTCAAGATCGACAAGTCGCTGGTGCAGGGCATCGCCGGGGTCGGCCACAAGCAGGCCAGCCAGTCCGCGGCCGCGGTCGAGACCGTGGTCAGCCTGGCCCGGGCCTGCGGCATGCGCAGCGTCGCCGAGGGCGTCGAGACCCCCGAGCAGCTGGCCACCGTCGCCGCCCTGGGCTGCACCTACGCGCAGGGCTTCGTCATCGCCCGACCCATGCCGGCCGAGGACCTGCCGCGCTGGCTGGGCTCCCGCAGCCGCCGCCGGGCCGCCCTCACCGGCTGACCCTGCCGGAAAACCAGGCGCGGCTGTCGGACCCCGTCCGTAGCGTGCTGCCCGACGGACGACGGCGGGACGACGGGGGAGGCGACAGCTCATGCGGCAGCACGCGCCCCTGGGCTGGCGCCGGCTCGCCGGGCCAGCGACGACGGTCGCCGCGGTCGCCGCCGTGCTGGCCGCCGTCGCCGAGACCCTGGGCACCGTGGTCGCCGGCCGGATCGCCGAGGGCCCGACCGGGTCGCTGCTCGCCGCGCTGGCGGTGCTGCTGGTCGGCTCGGCGGTCGGCGAGGTCGTCGGCCGCACGCTGTTCGCCACCGCCGTCGGCCGCGCCGAGGGCGTGCTGCGCGCCGACCTGCTCGACGCCGCCCTGCACCAACCGCTGACCACGCTGGAGGGCCAGGGCGTCGGCGAGCTGATCGACCGGGTCGACGACGACACCCGGCAGCTGGCCACCCTGCTGCGGATCACCGGCTGGGCGATGGGCCGCGCGGTGTTCCGCTCCGGCCTGGCCTGGGTCGCCGCCGGGCTGGTCTGGTGGCCGGCCTGGATCGCCTTCCCGCTGGTCGCCCTGCTGGTGCTGGCCACCGTCCGCGGGCTCACCTCCAGGCTGGCGGCGTCCAAGACCGTCGAGGAGGAGGCGTGGTCCGACGGCGCCGCCCAGCTCGAGGAGGCCGTCGCCGGCCGGGACGACGTCCGCACCTCGCTGGGCCAGCCGCACGTGGTCGCCCAGTTCGCCCGCCGCTCCGCCGAGATCGTCCGCCGGAACACCAGCACGTCCCGGATCGGCGCGATGGTCGCGCTGCGCAGCGGGCTGGTGCTGCACGGCATGCTCGCCGCCCTGGCGCTGACCGCGATCGCGCTGGTCGGCAGCGGCGAGCTCGACGTCGCCACCCTGGTCACCCTGTGGCTGCTGGTGACCACGTTCGTCGGCCGGCTCGACGAGGTGAACCACCACCTGCCCGAGATGCACGAGGGCATCGGCGCGCTCACCCGGATCCGCACGCTGATGTCCGCGGCGCCCGAGCCGCAGGGCGGCCTGCCGCTGACCGGCGCCGGCATCGAGGTGCGCGACCTGGACTTCTCCTACCGCACCGAGGGCCACCGGGAGCCGTTCAGCCTGCAGGTCGAGAGCTGGACGGTGCCGGTGGGCACCACCTGCGCGCTGGTCGGGCGCAGCGGGGCCGGCAAGTCCACGCTGGCCAAGCTGCTGTCCCGCGCGGTCGACCCGCCGGCGGGCACCGTGCTGGTCGGCGGCCAGGACGTCACGACGCTGGACCTCGAGCAGCTGCGGGCCGGCGTCGGCGTGGTCACCCAGCGCACCGAGCTGCTGGCCGCCACCCTCGCCGAGAACATCACCCTGTTCGCCGACCTGCCGCGCGCCGTGGTCGACCGGGCGGTCGCCGAGCTGGGGCTGACCCGGTGGGTGGCCTCGCTGCCCGACGGGCTGGACACCGTGCTCGGCCCGCGCGGGATCACCCTGTCCGCGGGCCAGGAGCAGCTGGTGGCCTTCGCCCGGCTGCTGGTCCGCGACGTCCGGGTGGTGGTGCTCGACGAGGCCACCGCGCGGATGGACCCGACCACCGAGGAGCTGGTCACCGGCGCCGCCCGCCGGCTGCTGGCCGGCCGGACCGGGGTGGTCGTGGCGCACCGGCTGGGCACCACCCGCTGGTGCGACGCGGTCGCGGTGCTGGAGTCCGGCCGGATCGTGCAGCAGGGTCCGCGCGCCGACCTGGCCGCCTCGCTCGGGCCGTTCCGCGACCTGCTGGTGGCCGCCGGCAGCGCCGGCACCCTGGACGGCCCGCCGGCCGACGAGGCCGCCGAGGTGGCCGAGGTCCCCGTCGCGCACGACGCCGGCCTGCTCTCCCGCGCGGAGCGGCGGGCCCCCCGTCCGCAGCCGCCGACCCCGCGGGTCCGGCTGGCCCGGACCGTGACGCGGGCGATCCTGGCGCACCCGCGCTGGGGCGTCGTGGGCACGATCGCGTTCCTGGGCGCCTCGGTGACCGGCACCTACGGCGTGTTCACCGGGGCGCTGTGGGGCGACCTGGTGGCCGGCCTGCAGCGCGGCGAGGACCCGACCGGGGTCTCGGTGCTGCTGGCCCTGTCGCTGCTGGGGTCGTCGCTGTTCGTGGCGTGGGCGTTCTGGCTGTACCCGATCTGGTGGACGTCGGTGACGCTGCGGCTACGGCTGGCCGTGCTCCGCGGGCAGACCGAGCAGTACCGGCTGGCCCGCACGCCGGCCGGCGAGGTGACCGCCCGGGCGCTGGACTCCGACCGGCTGATGAACTGGGCCGACCGCTGGATCGACGTCGGCATCGGCGCCGCGGTCACCGGGCTGACCATCGCGGTCACCGGGCAGCCGCTGGCCGGGGCGGTGACCGGCGGGGTGATCGTCGGTGCGGTGCTGGTCGCGTTCCTGGGCGCCCCGGCGGCCGGGCGGGCCGGTCGGCTGGCGGGGGACCGGCGGGCGGCCTTCGGGCGGTCGCTGGCCTCGGCCCTGGAGGCGGTGCGCACCGTCAAGCTCGCCGCCGCGACCGGCCCGGTGCAGCAGCACCTGGAGTCCGTCGACGCGCTGCGGGTGGCGGCCACCGTGCGCGAGACCCGGATCCGCACGCTGCTGGAGGGCGCGGCCGTCGTCCTGGTGCAGGTCGGCATCGTGGCGACCTGGGGCTTCTACCTGCTCGACGTGTGGGGGCTGGCCACCGCGCTCACCGTGAGCACCGCGGTCGCCGGGTCGGGTTGGTACGGGATCACCGCCGGACTCGCGGTCGTGGAGCGGCCGATCGCCGGTGCCTGGCTGCGGGAGGCCACCGCCCTGGCCGGCAGCGACGACCTGGTCGGCGTGCCGGCGGGGGTCGACCTGGTCGCCGGGTCCGCGCCGGCACCGGTCGACACCGACCGGGTGCCGCTGCGCCGGCTGCGCCTGGACCGGGTCACCGCTGTGCACGACGACGGCACCGTCGGCGTGGCCGACGTCGACCTCGAGGTGCCGGCCGGTTCGCTCACCCTGCTGGTCGGCCGGGTGGGGTCGGGCAAGACCAGCCTGCTCGGCGCACTCGCCGGGCTGGTGGACCACGAGGGCTCGATCCGCTGGAACGACACCGAGGTCGGTGACCCCCAGCTGTTCCTGCGGCCCGGCCAGGTGGCGCACGTCGCCCAGGTGCCGCGGGTGCTGTCGGGCACCATCACCGACAACGTCGCCCTGGGGCACGCCCGCGAGATCGGCGGCGCGCTGGCCGACGCCCGGCTGGAGCGCGACGTCTCCGAGGCCGGGGGAGTGGGGGCCCTGGTCGGGCACCGCGGGGTACGGCTGTCCGGCGGCCAGGTGCAGCGCCTCGCGCTGGCCCGGGCGCTGGCGACCGGGGCCGAGCTGGTGCTGGCCGACGACGTGTCCTCGGCGCTGGACGCCCGCACCGAGCTCGAGCTGTGGGCCGCGCTCCGGGAGCGCGGGGCCACCGTGGTGGGCGCCAGCTCCAAGCGGTCGGCGCTGGCGCTGGCCGACCAGGTGGTGGTCCTGGAGGCCGGCCGGGTCGTCGCCCGCGGCCCGTGGGTGGACCTGGCCGCGGACTGGGGCCACCTCGCGGGCTGAGCCGTCGGCCGGCCCGGCCGGTGACGACTAGGCTGGACCACCGTGGCTGCCGACTTCTCCTCCCGCATGGACGCCCTCGACGGCACGCTGAAGTCCATCGAGACCGTCCTCAAGCTCGACGACCTGCGCGACGAGATCCGCGACCTCGAGCAGCAGTCCGCCGCGCCGGACCTCTGGGACGACGTCGAGGCCGCGCAGAAGCTGACCTCGCGGCTGTCCTACCTGCAGGGCGACCTGCGCCGGGTCGAGGACCTGCGCAGCCGGATGGACGACGTCGCCGTGCTGTGGGAGATGGCCGCCGAGGAGGACGACGAGGCCACCCGCCTGGAGGCCGAGCGCGAGGTCGAGAGCCTGCAGAAGGCGATCGAGGAGCTCGAGGTCCGCACCCTGCTGTCCGGGGAGTACGACTCCCGCGAGGCGCTGGTCACGGTCCGGTCGGAGGCCGGGGGCGTGGACGCCGCCGACTTCGCCGAGATGCTGCTGCGCATGTACCTGCGCTGGGCCGAGCGCAAGGGCTACCCGACCGAGGTCTACGACACCTCCTACGCCGAGGAGGCCGGGATCAAGTCGGCCACCTTCGCCGTCAAGCAGCCCTACGCCTACGGCACGCTCTCGGTCGAGCAGGGCACCCACCGCCTGGTGCGCATCTCGCCCTTCGACAACCAGGGCCGCCGGCAGACCTCCTTCGCCGGGGTCGAGGTGCTGCCCGTCGTCGAGCAGACCGACCACGTCGACATCCCCGAGAACGAGATCCGGGTCGACGTCTTCCGGTCCTCGGGCCCCGGTGGGCAGTCGGTGAACACCACCGACTCCGCCGTCCGGATGACCCACATCCCCACCGGGATCGTGGTGTCCTGCCAGAACGAGAAGTCCCAGATCCAGAACCGGGCCGCGGCCCTGCGGGTGCTGCAGGCCCGGCTGCTCGTCGTCCGGCAGCGCGAGCAGAAGGCCGAGATGGACGCGCTCAAGGGCGAGGGCAGCAGCTGGGGCAACCAGATGCGCTCCTACGTCCTGCACCCGTACCAGATGGTGAAGGACCTGCGCACCGAGGTGGAGAGCGGGAACCCCTCCAACGTGCTCGACGGGGACATCGACGCCTTCGTCGAGGCCGGCATCCGCTGGCGCAAGCAGCAGGAGCAGTAAGCCGCCGAGGTGTAAGGCTCCGCCCGCAGCACGGCGAGCCGACCAGGATGACCAGGTTCGGCGGGTACGGTCAGTCCCCGTGATCGAATTGCAACACGTCACCAAGGTGTACCCGACGAGCCCGCGGCCGGCCCTGGACGACGTCTCCATGGAGATCGACAAGGGCGAGTTCGTCTTCCTCATCGGTTCGTCGGGATCGGGCAAGTCCACGTTCCTGCGGCTGCTGCTGAAGGAGGACAACCCGACCAAGGGCACGATCAAGGTCAACGACAAGACCTTGAACACCATGAGCAAGTGGCAGGTGCCCAAGCTGCGCCGCACGATGGGCTGCGTCTTCCAGGACTTCCGGCTGCTGCGCAACCGCACGGTCGCGGAGAACGTCGCGTTCGCCCTCGAGGTGATCAACAAGCCCCAGCGCACCATCCGCCGGGTCGTGCCCGAGGTGCTGGAGATGGTCGGCCTGGAGGGCAAGGCCGAGCGCCTGCCCACCGAGCTGTCCGGTGGTGAGCAGCAGCGCGTCGCGATCGCCCGCGCGTTCGTGAACCGGCCGCTGGTGCTGCTGGCCGACGAGCCCACCGGCAACCTGGACCCCGAGACCAGCCAGGGCATCATGCTGCTGCTGGAGCGGATCAACCGCACCGGCACGACCGTGGTCATGGCCACGCACGACTACCACATCGTGGACTCGATGCGCCGCCGCGTGATCGAGCTGAACGACGGTCAGGTGTCCCGCGACCAGTCGCGCGGCGTCTACGGCGTCGGTCGCTGACCCCCCGAATTCCCGAAGGAACCCATGCGCGTCAACTTCGTCCTCTCCGAGGTGGCCACCGGGCTGCGTCGGAACCTGACCATGACGGTCGCCATGATCCTGACGACCGGCATCTCGCTGGCCCTCATGGGCACCGGCCTGGTCATCGCCAACATGATCAGCGACATGCGAGCGATCTACTACGACAAGGTCCAGGTCTCGATCTACCTGACCGACGACGTCACCGAGGAGCAGCGCGAGTCCATCGCGACCGAGCTCGACTCCTCGCCCGAGGTCGCGAACTACATCTACGAGTCCAAGGCCGAGGCCTACCAGCGGTTCACCGAGCAGTTCTCCCAGCAGCCGGCCCTGGTCGAGAACACCGACCCGAACGCGCTGCCCGAGAGCTTCCGCGTCGAGCTGGTCAACCCGGAGCGGTACTCGGTGATCGCCGCCGAGTTCCCGAACGGGCAGAACGGCGTGGACCAGGTGCGCGACGAGGGCGACTTCCTGGACCGGTTGTTCAGCCTGCTCAACGGTGCCCGGAACGCGACCATCGCGGTGGCCGTCGTCCAGGCCCTGGCCGCGTTGCTGCTGATCTCCAACACGATCCAGCTCGCGGCCTTCAACCGGCGCAACGAGACCAACATCATGAGACTCGTCGGAGCCTCCCGCTGGTACACCCAGCTGCCGTTCATCCTCGAGGCCGCGCTCGCCGGCCTGCTCGGTGGGTTGCTGGCCACGGTGGGCCTGGTGCTGACCAAGGTGCTCTTCATCGACCGCACCCTGGCCGGCCCCATCCGCGCCGGGATCATCCCGCCGGTCGACTGGGGTGTCATCGCCACGATCAGCCCGGTCATCACCGGTGCCGGCATGGCCCTCGCGGCGATCGCGGCGTACGTGACCCTGCGGCTGTACGTGCGGCTCTAGCGGCGATGTGAGTTGCGGGGCGACCGTAGAGTTGACCCCGGACCAAGGCGAGGCGCCCTGCGGGGGCGGGTTGAGGAGTGGGGGCCGGAGGCTCCCGCGATCGATGCCCGGGGTGCGCTCGTCGCAGCTGGGGACGGCACCTGGAGCGGTGTCGTCCGGAGGACGACGAGGTGCAGAGTGCCGCGAGAACAGGGGCGGAAGTTCATCGCCCAGAACAAGAAGGCGCGGCACGACTACTCGATCCTCGACACCTACGAGGTCGGGCTCGTGCTGACCGGCACGGAGGTCAAGAGCCTGCGGATGGGTCGCGCGTCGCTGGTCGACGGGTTCGCCATGGTCGAGGACGGCGAGGTGTGGCTGCACCACGTGCACATCCCGGAGTACACCGAGGGCACCTGGACCAACCACACCCCCCGCCGCAAGCGGAAGATCCTCATGCACCGCAGCGAGATCGAGAAGCTGGTGGGCAAGACCAAGGAGGGCGGGCTGACGCTCGTCCCGCTGGACCTGTACTTCAAGGACGGCCGGGCCAAGGCGACGCTCGCGCTGGCCAAGGGCAAGAAGAGCTACGACAAGCGCCAGGACCTCGCGGAGAAGGACAGCCGCCGGGAGATGGAGCGGGCGTTCGGCCAGTACGTGAAGAGGGGCGGACGACGATGAGCGGGACCATGCGGGGGATCGCCTACGACACCTTCGGCGGTGTCGAGGTGCTGCAGCTGCGCGAGGACCTGCCGGTCCCGCCGGTGGGTCCGGACGTCGTCCTGGTCCGGGTGCACGCGGCCGGGGTCAACCCGGTCGACGTGGGCATCCGGTCCGGCGGGCTGGCGGAGCTGTTCCCGCACCACTTCCCGGTCGTGCCGGGCTGGGACGTCTCCGGCGTCGTGGAGCGGGTCGGTCCCGCCGTGACCGCGTTCGCCCCCGGCGACGAGGTGTTCGGCTACGTGCGCCGGGACGACGTCGGCCTGGGCACCTGCGCGGAGCTGGTCGCCGCGCCGCAGCGGTGCCTGGCGCACAAGCCGGAGTCGCTGTCCTTCGCCGAGGCCGGGGCGCTGCCGCTGGCCGGGCTGACCGCCTACCAGGCGCTGACCGAGGTGCTCGACGTCGGTGAGGGCGACCGGGTGCTGGTGCACCGCGCCGCCGGCGGGGTGGGGTTCAACGCCGTCCAGATCGCGGTGGCGCTGGGTGCGCACGTGATCGGCACGGCGAGCGCGAAGAACCACGGCTTCCTCCGCGAGGCCGGCTGCGCCGAGGTCTACGACTACGCCGACGGCCCGCTGAGCGAGCAGCTCTCCGAGCCGGTGGACGCCGTCCTCGACCTGGTCGGCGGGGCGACGCTGGCCGACGCCCCGGACCAGGTCCGCGACCCGGCCCGGATCGCCTCGGTGGTCGACCCGGCGGTCAACGACCTGGGCGGGCAGTACGTCTTCGTGCGACCCGACGCCCACGACCTGGAGGAGCTGGCCCGCCTCGCCGACGACGGCCAGCTGCGGGTCCCGGTGGCCAAGGCGTTCCCGCTGGAGCGCACCGGCGAGGCGCACGAGCTGGTGGCCGCCGGCCACGTCCGCGGCAAGGTCGTCGTCACCCTGCGCTGACGTGGCCGGCGGTCGGTCAGACCGCCAGCGCCGCGTCGGCGGGCAGGTCGTCCTTGCGCGCGGACACCAGAACGGCGCCGAGCAGCAGGGCCAGCGCCAGGAAGCCGGCGCCCCAGACGAAGGCCACGTGGTAGCCGTGCACGAACGCGGCGGCCGGTGACTCCCCGGGGTTCTCGGCGAGGTAGCCGGTCACCGACGAGGCGTAGAACGTGCTCAGCAGCGCCAGCCCCAGCGAGCCGCCGACCTGCTGGGCGGTGTTGAGCACCGCGGAGGCGACCCCGGAGTCCTGCTCGGAGACCCCGACCAGGGCGGTGCTGGACGCCGGCACGAAAACCGCGGCCAGGCCGAGGCTGATGACGACCTCGGCCGGGAGCACCTCGGTGACGTAGGAGCTGGTCACCCCGATGCGGGTCAGCCAGAGCATGCCGACCGCGGCCAGCAGCAGGCCGACCACCATCAGCGGCCGCGGCCCGACGCGGGGGAGCAGCTGGGAGACCACGCCGGCGCCCAGGATGATGCCGCCGCTGAAGGGCAGGAAGGCGAACCCGGACTCCAGCGGGGTGTAGCCCAGGGTCTGCTGGAAGTAGAAGGTCAGGAACAGGAAGATCGCGAACATGGCGGCCCCGACCAGCAGGAAGACCAGGTAGGACCCGCCGCGGTTGCGGTCGAGCACCACCCGCAGGGGCAGCAGCGGGTGGCTGGTGCTCCGCTCGCGGACCACGAAGCCGACGAGCAGCACCGCGGCGGCGGCGAGCAGCGTCAGGGTGACCGGGTCGCCCCAGCCCACGCCCTCCTCGGCGGCCTTGTTGAACCCGTAGACCAGGCTGGCCAGCCCGGCGGCCGACAGCAGGACGCCGGGGATGTCGAAGCGCCGGTCGCCGGTGGCCCGGCTCTCGGTCACCAGCGTGACGGCGAGGACGGCGGTGACCGCCGCGATGGGCACGTTGATCCCGAGCGTCCAGCGCCACGAGGCGTACTCGGTGAGCACCCCGCCGAGGATCAGGCCGATGGCCGCCCCGCCGCCGGAGATGGCGCCGAAGACCCCGAAGGCGCGGGCCCGCTCCCGCGGGTCGGTGAAGGTCACGGCCAGCAGGGACAGCGCGGCCGGTGCGAGCAGGGCCGCGAAGGCGCCCTGCAGCGCGCGGGCGGCGAACAGCAGCTCCTGGTTGGCCGCGATGCCGCCCAGCGCGGAGGCCAGGGCGAACCCGCCCAGCCCGACGAGGAAGGCCCGCTTGCGGCCGATGAAGTCCGCGATCCGGCCGCCGAGCAGGAGCAGCCCGCCGAAGGTGAGCGTGTAGGCGGTGACGACCCACTGGATGTTGGCCGCGGAGATGCCGAGGTCGGCACCGGCGTCGGGCAGCGCGATGTTCACGACCGACACGTCGAGCACGATCATCAGCTGGGCGACGGCGATGACCGCCAGCGCGAGCCATCGGCGGGGATCGGGCCCGGACTGAGGGGACCCGGCCTCCCTGGCTGTGGTGGTGGGGCTGTCTGCGGGCATGGCGGAGCCGTCCTTCCTGCGCGGGTGCGCAGACGGGGGGATGAGGGCGTGCGGGCAGGGACGGCCGGCGTCGGTGCGCGGTCGTCCGGTGGGGGTGCCGGGGAGGGGTGCCGGTGAGGGGTGGTCAGCCCACGGGGTGGGCGAGACCTGCGCCGGCCCAGCGCAGGCAGTCGCGGAGGATCTGCAGGAAGTCCTCGAAGGGGTCGTCGACGTCCCAGGCCTCGATGGCGGTGGCGACGGCGGCGACGGCGGTGTTGAGCACGAGGGCGGCGTGCACCCGGTCGGCGTCGGGGGACCGCCGGGTCAGCCACTCGTGCAGGTCGGGGTAGAAGGTGTCGCAGGTGCCCTGCGCGGCGGAGCACACGTCCGGTGACTGGGCGGTGAGCCGCTTCTGCAGGGGCAACCGGTCGGCCAGGGACGCCGCCAGCGCGAGGGCGACGTCGGTCATCGCCGTCCAGAGCGGGACGTCGTCGGGGACCTGGTCGAGCATCTCCTGCCAGCGCTGGACCTCGACCGGGTCCAGGTCGAAGAGGACGGCCTCCTTGCTGGGGAAGTAGCTGAAGAACGTGGTGCGGGAGACGCCGGCCTCCCGGGCGATGTCCTCCACGCTGACCGCGTCGAAGCCGCGTTCGCCGATCAACCGCAGCGCGGTGGACCGGATCGTGCGCCAGGCCGCGAGCTTCTTGCGCTCGCGCAGGCCCTGCACGGCGTCGACCACGCACCGCTGTCCTGTCGTCCTGGCCACGGGAGGAGGCTAGACCGAAAACTGGACGCAGTGCAAGTTTTTACGCAGTCCGGTTTTCGGGATCGTCCTAGGGTGACGTCGTGGTGCACCCGCCGGTCGACGACGCCGACGTCCCGCGGTACCTGGCCGAGCTGGGGATCCCCGGGATGGTCGACGTGCACGTGCACTTCATGCCCGAGCGGGTGCAGGCGGCGGTGTGGGCGTACTTCGCCCAGGCGGAGACGCACTACGGCGCGCCGTGGCCGGTCACCTACCCGGGGACCGTCGACGAGCGGTTGGCCCAGCTCGCGCAGCTCGGCGTCCGGGCGTTCTCGGCGCTGAACTACCCGCACAAGCCGGGGATGGCGGCCGGGCTCAACGACTGGTCGGCGGCGTTCGCCCAGGACCACCCGCAGGTGCTGCAGTCGGCCACCTTCTTCCCCGAGCCCGAGGCCGCGGACTACGTTCCCGCGGCGATCGGGGCCGGCGCCCGGGTGTTCAAGGTCCACGTGCAGGTCGGTTCGTTCGACCCCCGGCACCCGCTGCTCGAGCCGGTGTGGGCCGCGCTACAGGACGCCGGCACCCCGGTGGTCATCCACTGCGGGTCGGGGCCGCTGGCCGGGGAGCACACCGGACCCGCGCCGATGGCCGGGCTGCTCCAGCGGCACCCGCGGCTGCAGCTGGTGATCGCGCACCTCGGCATGCCGGAGTACGCGGAGTTCCTGACCCTGGCCGAGACCTACGACGGCGTCCGGCTGGACACCACCATGTTCGCCACCGACTTCACCGAGGCGCTCATGCCCTTCGACCGCGCGTTGCTGCCGCGGCTGGCGGCGCTGGGGGACAAGGTGCTGCTCGGCAGCGACTTCCCGACCATCCCGTACCCCTACGCCCACCAGCTCGCCGCCCTGCACCGGCTGGGTCTGGGCGAGGGGTGGCTGCGGTCGGTCCTGTGGGGCAACGGGGCGCGGCTGTTCGGGCTCACCCCCTAGGGTCGGTACCCGTGCCCTTCCCCGCCGGACTCACCGACCGCCCCCTCACCCGGGACGACCTGCCGGCGGTCGCCGCGCTGTACGCCGCGGCCGAGCAGGTCGACGACACCGGCGAGCACCACGACGCGCACGACCTGGCCGAGTACTGGTTCGCCCCCTACGTCGAGGTCGAGCACGACCTGCGGGTGGTGCTGGACGGCGACGACGTCGTCGCGGTCGGCACCACGGTGGCGCCGCCGACCTTTCGGGACGCCTACGCCGTGCACCTGGACGGCCGGGTGCACCCCGACCGCCGGGGCGAGGGCATCGGCCGCGCCCTGCTGGACTGGCAGGTCGCCCGGGGCACGGCGGTCCACGCCGCCCGCCACCCGGAGGCGCCGGGCCGGCTGACCGTGCTGGCGCAGTCGACCATCGCCGGCCAGGAGGGCCTGCTCCGCCGGGCCGGGTTCGCACCGGCCCGCTGGTTCCAGCAGATGTCCCGACCGCTCACCGGGCTGCCCGAGCCCCGCACCGTCGAGGGCGTGCAGCTGGTGCCCTTCGACTGGGCGCGCGACGAGCAGGTGCGGCACGCCCACAACGCCGCGTTCACCGAGCACTACGGCTCCAGCGAGCGCGACCGCACCTCGTGGGAGGCGATGTTCACCGGGCAGCGCGCCTTCCGGCCCGACCTGTCGGTGCTCGCCGTGGGCGACGGGGACGTGCTGGGCTACGTGCTCGCGTACGTGCACGACGCGGACACCGCGGCCACCGGTGAGGTCGACGCCTACTACGGCCAGATCGGCGTGGTGCCGGCCGCCCGCGGGCGCGGGCTGTCCAAGGCGGTCATCACCGCGGCGCTGGCCGCGGCGTCCGCGGCCGGGTGCGCGAGCGCGTCGCTGGAGGTCGACACCGACAACGTCAGCGACGCGCAGGGCCTGTACGAGGCCATGGGCTTCCGGGTCCGCCGCACCCAGGTCTCGTGGTCGGTCCAGCTCGCACCGCAGGGGTGACCGACCAGTAGGGTCCGGGCATGGTCACTGTGGATCAGCTCACACCGGCGGGGGTGGACGCCCGGCTGGCCGCCCGCGCCCACCGGGCGATCGAGCCGCTGCACTCCCACCACTACTTCAGCCCCGAGCTCGACGAGCAGCTCGCGGCGGCCGGGCTGCGGCCGGGCCGGATGACCTACTTCGCCGGCCGGGCCGCCCCGATGGGCGCGGTGTCCCCGGGTGTGGTGACGGCGACCTTCTACAACTTCGCGCCGGCCCTGGTGGCCCGGCACGTGCCCCGCTGCTGGACGCTGGCCACCCCGGAGACCGTGGTCGCCGCCCGGTTCGCCAGCGCCGGGGACTCCCTGACCCGGCTGCTCGGCGACACCCCGCTGGCCGACGTCGTCGAGCTCGGCGACCTGCTGGCCGAGGCGTCCACCGTGCTGACCCCCGAGGCCCGCCCGCTGTACGCCGGGCACGCCGACCTCGAGTGGCCCACCGACCCGGTGGTCCGGCTGTGGCACGCGGTGACCCTGCTGCGCGAGCACCGCGGCGACGGGCACCTGATGGCGCTGCAGCTGCACGGGCTGTCCGGGCTGGAGGCGCTGGTGACGCACACCGCGACCGGCCGCGGGTTCACCGTCGAGGCCGCCCAGCGCACCCGGGGCTGGTCGCCCGAGGAGTGGGCGGCGGCCCAGGACGGCCTCGTCGCCCGCGGGCTGGTCGACGAGCACGGAGCACTGACCGAGGACGGCGTGGCCCTGCGCGGGGCCGTGGAGGAGGCGACGGACACGATGAGCACCCAACCCTTCGAGCACCTGGGGCCCGAGCGCACCGCACGGGTGGTGGAGCTGGCCAAGGGCATGGCCCGCACCCTGGTCGGCAACGGCGCCTACCCGGCCGGCGTCCTGGCGGGTGGTCAGCGGTGAGCGGCACCCACCACGAGGCGACCGGCCCGGCCCGGCTGCCCTTCCCCGAGGTCGCGCCGGACGACGCCGCGGTCGCCGAGCGGATGGCGGCCCGCCGCGGCGGCGAGCTGTCCGCGCTGGACCGGCTGCTGCTGCACAGCCCGCCGGTCGCCGACGGCTGGAACGAGCTGCTGGGCGCGCTCCGGCACCGGTCGTCGCTGGCCGCCGACCTGCGCGAGCTGGCCATCCTGCGGGTGGCCGTGCTGAACAACGCGGCCTTCGAGTGGGTCGCCCACAAGGACGCCGCCCGCCGCGCCGGGGTGACCGACGCCCAGATCGACGCGCTGTACGAGCAGGACCCCTCGACGCACTTCGACGCCCGGCAGAACCTGGTGCTGGAGCTCACCGATGCCTCGACCTGGGGCATCGAGGTGCCCGAGCTGCTGTTCGACCAGGTCCGCGCGGAGTTCAGCGAGCGCGAGATCGTCGAGCTGATGGTCACCATCGGCGGCTACGCGATGGTCAGCCGGTTCCTGGTCGCGCTGCAGGTGCCCCCGCCCGAGGGCGAGGTCGGCTCCAGCTAGGGCGCGACCAGCAGCACCCGGGCGTCGTCCCGGGCGGTGACCGCCCAGCCGGCGGCCACCGCCTGGGCGACCAGCGGCCGGTCGGGGGTGAGCAGCAGGCACCCGACCCCGGCGGCGGTCAGCGTGTCCAGCGCGCCGTCCGCGCCGTCCATCAGCCGCTCGGTGGCCAGCAGCGCCGGCATGCCGTAGACGTCGTTGCGGCCGTCGGCGGAGACCAGGACGCCGTCCTGCCCGCGGAGCAGGGTGAGCAGACCGCCCTCGTCGTACTCGTTGAGCACCCGGCACCCGTCGGGGATCGCCGCGACGGTCGCCGCGGTCGGGAACAGCGGTCCCGGTCGTCCGAACGAGCCGGGGCTGGTGAGCGCGACGGCGACGACCGTCGCCCCGATCGCCACCGGCAGCGCCCAGGACAGCCGGCGCACCAGCCGCGGCACCCGGCCCGGGGTGACCGCGGGCAGCACGGCGGCCACCGCGGGCAGGGCCACCAGCACGGCCATGGGGGAGAAGCGGGCGGCGGTCACCCCGCCGATCACCAGCACCGCGACCGCCCCGACCCAGCAGGGCAGCCACCCGGGGACCCGGTCGGCCGCGGCCGCCCGGCGCCAGGCCAGCACCAGCACGGCCAGGCACAGCGCGGCGGCGACCCAGGTCATCGCCAGCACCGGCTTGGCCCGCCACAGCGGGGCCCACTCGTCGATCAGCGCCGTGGACTCGTCGGCGGTGTGCCCGGCCGCGGCCACGATGCCGGTGCCGAGCGGGGAGGCCAGGCAGCCCAGGCCCACCGCTCCGACGACCACGGCGGGTCGGACCAGCTGCCCGGCGACGTCCCGCCAGCGGCGCTCGCGGACGGCGGTGCGGACGGGTCCGGCGAGGACGGCGAGACCGACCCCGCCGGCCACCGCGGCGAACCCGCCGAGCGCGGCCAGGTGCAGGTTGACCCACAGCGCGGTGAGCCCGACCAGGCCCGCGGCCCCGAGCAGGGCCGACCGTCGTCCGGTGCCCAGGAGCACCCGGGCGGCCAGCCCGACGAGGAGGACCAGCGCGGCGTAGCTGACCGTCTGCGGCCGGGCCGACAGCCAGGCGGTCAGCGGGACGACGGCCAGCGTGGACACCACGGCCAGCGCGGGCGCCGCGGCACCCAGCCGGCGTCCGACCACGACGACCGCGACGCCGACCAGGGACACCGTGAGCACGGTGAACCAGCCCAGGCCCGCCCAGCCGCCGAGCCGCCAGGCCAGGTCGACCAGGACGTCGTAGCCCCAGGAGTTCGGGTGCCACGGTGTCCCGGCGGCGTTCCAGCTGTCGTCCTCCACCAGCGCTGTGGTGCGCCGGGCCAGGACCTCGGCGCCGGTGGTGATCTGCCAGTAGGTGTCGCCCTCGGCGAACGCTGTCGACCGGGCGAGGGCGACCAGCACGAACGGCAGCGCCCCGCCCAGCAACGCCGCGTCGCGCCACCGGTGGCGGGGCGCGGCGGTGGTCGGGGGCGGTGCGGGGTCGAGGCTGGTGGTCACGGGGTCCTCGGGCCGGGGCGGGGAGTCCTCCCGGTGATCGACCACCGTGGCCGGGTGCTTGAGCCCGGTCAGGCGGGCTGGGCCTCCCGGTCCGCGGCCCGCCGGCGGACGGCGACCAGCGGCAGGAACAGCTGGACCAGCGGACCGATGGCCACCGCGTAGAGCACCGTCCCGATGCCGACCGTGCCGCCGAGCAGCAGCCCGACGCCCAGCACGGTGACCTCCAGGCAGGTGCGGACCAACCGCACGCTGCGGCCGGTGCGCGCGACCAGGCCGGTCATCAGGCCGTCCCGTGGTCCGGCGCCGAACTCGCTGGCCAGGTAGGTCGCCCCGGCCAGCCCGTTGAGCACCACGCCGCCGAGGAGCAGCCCGACCCGCAGCGGCAGGGACTCCACCGGCGGCAGCACCGCGAGGCCGGCGTCCACCGTCAGGCCGATGACCACGACGTTGCTCACCGTGCCCAGCCCCGGCCACTGGCGCAGCGGCACCCACAGCAGCAGCACCAGCGCGCCGACCACGATGACGACCGTGCCGAAGGACCAGCCCAGCTGCTCGGCCAGGCCCTGGTGCAGCACGTCCCAGGGGTCCAGCCCGAGATCGGCGCGGAGCACCATCGCCATGGAGAACCCGTAGAGGGCCAGCCCGGCGTAGAGCTGGACCAGCCGTCGGGGCATCCGGCCGGTGCGCAACTGCTGGAGGGGGCTCAGCGACGGCGACGGCGGCGTGGACACGTGCGCCAGCCTGCCGCGGTCCACCCGCGTCGGGAGCAGTCCACTCCGGCCGGTGGACAGCAGTCCACCGGGCCGGGGGCCCCGGGCGAGTGGTGTTCACCGCACCGACCCCTGCCGTGCGTGCTGTTCCCGGCCCGGGCGTGTCACCATGGACGACGGCCCGCACCGGGGCCCGACGGGACGGGAGGTGGCACGCATGCGCAGCGAGCCCCCCAGTCACAGTCCCGAGGTCCCCGCCGCCTGACGCGGCCGGCCGCTGTCCCCCTCGCGGGGACCGGTGCGCGCGGGACCTCCTCCGACGTCCCCCACCCGCACCACCCGAGGGAGTCCGTCGTGGCCGACCGCCGCCGTCCCCAGCTCACCGCCCCGCTGACCGCGCTCAGCACGCTCACCCGCCGTCCCCGCCCCGCCGGGCTGGCCCCCGAGCCGGTCACCCGGCTCGAGCTGCCGGGCCGGGCGCCCAAGCTCATCGACAACGCCGTCTACAGCGCCGGCCGGCGGGTGGACACCCCGGAGTCGCCGGAGGAGAGCCGCACCTGGCTGCGCCTCACCGATGGGTTCACGGAGAACCGGCTGGCCTGGCTGGGGCTGTACCGGCCCGAGCCGCACCAGGTCGGCGAGCTCGCGGAGCTGTTCGACCTGCCGGAGCTGGCCGTCGAGGACGCCATCCACGCCCACCAGCGGCCCAAGTTCGAGCGCTACGGCGACACGCTCTTCGTCGTCCTCAAGGCCGCCCGGTACCTCGACGCCCGCGAGGAGGTGGAGTTCGGCGAGCTGCACCTGTTCCTGGGGCGCGACTTCGTGATCACCATCCGGCATGCCGAGTCCCCGGACCTCGCCCGGGTCCGCCGGCGGCTGGAGAGCGACCCCGAGCTGCTGGCCAAGGGCAGCGAGTCGGTGCTCTACGCGATCCTGGACGCCGTCGTCGACGGGTACCTGCCGGTGCTGGCCGGGCTGGACAAGGACATCGACGAGATCGAGCTCGAGGTGTTCCGCGGGGACCCGAAGGTGTCCCGGCGGATCTACGAGCTGTCCCAGGAGGTGCTCGACGTGCAGCGGGCCACCGCCCCGCTGGCCGGGATCTGCGCGGCGATCACCGCCGGGTTCGAGAAGTACGCCGTCGACGAGGACCTGCGGGCCGCCCTGCGCGACGTGGCCGACCACGTCACCGGCATCAACGAGCGGGTCGACGCCTTCCGCTCCCAGCTGCGGGACATCCTCACGGTCAACGCCACCCTGGTCGCGCAGCGGCAGAACGAGGAGATGAAGACGCTCTCGGAGACCTCGATCGCCCAGGGCGAGGAGGTCAAGAAGATCTCGGCCTGGGCGGCCATCCTCTTCGCCCCGTCGCTGGTGGGCGGGGTGTACGGCATGAACTTCCAGCACATGCCCGAGCTGACCTGGGTGTTCGGCTACCCGTTCGCGCTGACCCTGATGTTCGGCATCAGCCTGGCGCTGTACGTGATCTTCAAACGCCGCGACTGGATCTGACCCGCCCCCGGGGTGAATCGGGAAGCTTCCGGGCGGATGGCGGGTTACGATCTCCGTACAACTGCACAGGGGGTGATTGGTCTCGACTTCGGTCGGGTCACCAGGGGAAGCGAGCCGAGGAAGCCAACGATGAGCTCGTTAACCACGCGTTGGAAAACACACAAGCGCCGACTCCAGTCAGCGCGACTTCGCTCTCGCTGCGTAAGCAGCCAGAGTGAGTCTGTCAGCCCGGGTTTCGTCATCGGCCCGGATCCTGGCATCAGCTAGATGACTCACCGTGCTGGTCGGTCGCGGACCGGCACGGGACACCACACAGCGACTGGGCCTGTCGTCCCGACCTGTTCGTGGGATCGGGAAGGTCGAGCAGGGACTACGCGGACTGCGCTCGGAGAAGCCCTGGTCGCGCGTCGAAGGACGCGGGTTCGATTCCCGCCACCTCCACCATCACAGCAGTACCCCTTGCAGAGGTAGGCAGAGCCCGGACGGTCCACGGACCGCCCGGGCTCTGCTGCGTCGTGGCCGCCCGGTGGCTACCGTCCGCAGCCATGACGTCGGAGCTGACCGAGCACCACGAGGCCAACGCTGCGCTGGTGCAGCAGCGGATCGGGATGGGGGACCACCCAGCGTCCCCGCGACCGCTGGACCACCTGGTCGTCGTCCCCCGCACGCACGCGGCCGCGGTGCAGTCCGACCTGGAGGCGGCCGGGTTCCGGGTGGACGGCGTGCAGCGGGGTCTGCGGCGCGCCCGGATCGAGTTCTCCCGCATCGACGCCGCCGACCTCGACACGGCGGACGCGTTCACCCGGGAGATCGTCGAGATCGTCGGTCGCCACGGCGGCGGGTACGACGGGTGGGCCGGCTATCTGGTCGCCGGCCCGGCAGGGGGCTGACGGAGGCGGGCGCGGTTCGCCGACCGCCGCCGGTCAGGCGCCGACGTAGGCGGCCAGGTGCTGGCCGGTGAGGGTGCCGCGGTCGGCGACCAGCTCGGCGGGGGTGCCCTGGAAGACCACCCGGCCGCCGTCGTGGCCGGCGCCGGGACCGATGTCGATGATCTGGTCGGCGTGGGCCATCACGGCCTGGTGGTGCTCGATGACGATCACCGACCGGCCGGCGTCGACCAGCCGGTCGAGCAGGCCCAGCAGCTGGTCGACGTCGGCCAGGTGCAGGCCTGTGGTGGGCTCGTCGAGCACGTAGACGGTGCCGCCCTCGCCCATCTGGATCGCCAGCTTCAGCCGCTGGCGCTCGCCGCCGGACAGCGTGTTCAGCGGCTGCCCGAGGGTCAGGTAGCCCAGCCCGACGTCGACCATCCGGCCCAGCACCTTCTGCGCGGCCGGGGTCTTGGCCGCGCCGGTCCCGAAGTACTCCAGCGCCTCGGTGACCGGCAGCGCGAGCACCTCGGCGATGTTCTTGCCCTCGAGCCGGTACTCCAGCACCGCGGCCTGGAAGCGCTTGCCCTCGCACTCCTCGCAGGGCGTGGAGACGGTGCCCATCGTCGGGATCTCGGTGATGATCACGCCGGCGCCGTTGCAGGAGGGGCAGGCGCCCTCGGAGTTGGCGCTGAAGAGGGCGGGCTTGACCCCGTTGGCCTTGGCGAACGCCTTGCGCACCGGCTCCAGCAGCCCGGTGTAGGTGGCCGGGTTGCTCCGCCGGGACCCCTTGATCGCGGTCTGGTCGATGCTCACCACGCCCTCGCGCCCGGCCACCGAGCCGTGCACCAGCGAGCTCTTGCCCGACCCGGCGACCCCGGTCACCACGGTGAGCACGCCCAGCGGGATGTCCACGTCGACGTCGCGCAGGTTGTGCGTGCTGGCCCCGCGCACCTCGAGCACCCCGGTCGGCGTGCGCACCGTCGGCTTCAGCGTCGCCCGGTCGTCGAGGTGCGTGCCGGTCAGCGTGCCGCTGGCCCGCAGACCCGCCAGCGACCCCTCGTAGACGACCTGCCCGCCGGCGGTGCCGGCCCGCGGGCCGATGTCCACCACGTGGTCGGCGATCGCGATCGTCTCGGGCTTGTGCTCGACGACCAGCACGGTGTTGCCCTTGTCGCGCAGCTGCAGCAGCAGGGCGTTCATCTTGTCGATGTCGTGCGGGTGCAGCCCGATGGTGGGCTCGTCGAAGACGTAGGTGACGTCGGTCAGCGAGCTGCCCAGGTGCCGGATCAACTTGGTGCGCTGGGCCTCACCACCCGACAGCGTGCCCGCGGGCCGGTCCAGCGACAGGTAGCCCAGCCCGATGTCGGTGAACGCGTCCAGGGTGTCCCGCAGGCCGCCGAGCAGCGGGGCCACCGACGGCTCGTCGAGCCGGCGGATCCAGTCGGCCAGGTCGCTGATCTGCATCTGGCACAGCTCGGCGATGTTCTTGCCGGCGACCAGGGACGAGCGGGCGGTGTCGTTGAGCCGGGTGCCGGCGCAGTCCGGGCAGGTGGTGAAGGTGACCGCGCGCTCGACGAACGCCCGGATGTGCGGCTGCATCGAGTCGACGTCCTTGCTGAGGAACGTCTTCTGGATCTGCGGGATGATCCCGAGGAAGGTCAGGTTGATGCCCTCGACCTTGATCTTGGTGGCGTCCTGGTACAGCAGAGCGCGCAGCTCGCGCTCGGGCAGGTCGCGGATGGGGACGTCGCAGTCGAACAGGCCGCAACCGCGCAGGATCCGGCCCTGCCAGCCGTCCATCGACCAGCCGGGGATGGTCAGCGCACCCTCGTTGATGGTCTTGGTGTCGTCGTAGAGCGCGGTGCGGTCGAAGTCGGTGACCGACCCGCGGCCCTCGCACCGGGGGCACATGCCGCCCTGCACGCGGAACTCCTTGCGCTCGATGTTCCGGCCGGCCTCGGGGTCGCCCTTCTCGACGGTCACCCCGCCCTTGCCGCTGACCGTGGCGGTGTTGAACGAGAACGCCTGCGCCGAGCCGATGTGCGGGGTGCCGATCTTGGCGAACAGGATGCGGAGCAGGGCGTTCACGTCGGTCGCGGTGCCCAGGGTGGACCGCGGGTTGGCGCCCATCCGCTCCTGGTCGACGATGATCGCGGTGGTCAGGCCGTCGAGCAGGTCGACGTCGGGCCGGGCCTGGCTGGGCATGAAGCCCTGCAGGAACGCCGGGTAGGTCTCGTTGATCAGCCGCTGGGACTCCGCGGCGATGGTGGCGAAGACCAGCGAGCTCTTGCCCGACCCGGAGACCCCGGTGAAGACCGTCAGCCGCCGCTTCGGGATCTCGACGTCGACGTCCTTGAGGTTGTTCTCCCGGGCGCCCAGCACCCGGATCAGGTCGTGGGTGTCGGCCGGGTGCGTCGCGGGGCTGTCCACGGCGTGCTGTCTACCGCATCCGGGCGACAATTCCGACCCGGTCACACCCCGTGGGGCCGGGTCGTCAGGAGGCTGTGGAGATGGTCGAGGAGTTCGAGGCGGAGCGGCCCAGGCTGACCGCCCTGGCCGCGCGGGTGCTGGGTGACCGGTCCGAGGCCGAGGACGTCGTCCAGCAGGCCTGGCTGCGGCTGCACCGCACGGAGACCGAGGTGCTGGACCTGCCGGCCTGGCTGACGACGGTCACCACGCGGCTGTGCCTGGACCGGCTCAAGGCCCGCACCCCGGTGCCCGTCGAGGAGCTGGAGGACGTGCCGGATCCGGTGGCCGACCCCGCCGACGAGGTCGCGCTCGCCGACACCGTGGGGCTGGCCCTGCAGGTGGTGCTGGACCGGTTGCCGCCGCGGGAGCGGGTGGCCTTCGTGCTGCACGACAGCTTCGGGTTCGCGTTCCCCACCATCGCCGCGGTCCTGGACACCACCCCGGCCGCCGCCCGCAAGCTGGCCTCCCGGGCCCGCGCCCGGATCGCCCAGCCCGCAGCCGAGGACCGGCTGGCCGACTGGGTGGTGGTGGACGCCTTCATGGCCGCCGCCCGCGGCGGCGACCTGGCCCGGTTGCTCGAGCTGCTGGCGCCCGGTGCCGGGGTGACCGCCGACGCCGCCGCGCTGCAGGCCGGCACCCCGGAGCGGATCGAGGGCAGGGACGCGGTGGCCGCTTTCTTCGACGGCAGTGCGCACGCGGCGCTGCCGGTGCTCGTGGACGGCCGGGCCGGCTACGCCTGGTACCACCGCGGCGAGGCCAAGGTGGTCTTCGACTTCGCCGTCGCCGACGGCGTGGTGCAGGCCATCACCTTCCGCGCCGAGCCCGACCTGCTGTCCCGGGTCGAGCGCCGGTCACACCCGGACGACGGCCGTCGTCAGGGAGATGAACACCCCCGAGAGAGGACCGAGACGTGAAGACCATGACCTGCGCCCAGCTGGGTGGCCCCTGCGACCTGGCGCACCGCGGCGAGGACGCCAACGCCGTCATCAACGCCCAGGACCAGCACCTCAAGGAGGCGGAGAAGGCCGGCGACGCCAGCCACCAGGAGGCCCGGGACGCGATGAAGGGCCGCTGGCGGCACCCCAAGAAGTCGATGGACTGGTACCGGGGGATGCAGAAGGCGTTCGCCGACCTGCCCGAGGACTGAGGGCCTCAGGAGGTGAGCCCCACCGCCAGCGCCACGATGCCCAGCAGCGGTGGGGTGAGCTGGATCAGCGCGGGCCGGGTCTTGCTGCGGTCGGACAGCAGCAGGACCAGCCCGGCGGCCACCATCGACCCGGCCCCGACGAACACCAGCGTGGCGCCCACGGCGGTGCCGCCGGCGGCCACGACCACGATGCCGACGGCGATCTCGACGGCCAGGAACAGGTTGTAGAAGCCCTGGTTGAACGCCATCGACCGGGTCTCGCGCGCCTGCTCGGGCGTGGTGCCGAAGGTGGCCCGGGCCCTGTCGCCGGTCCAGGCGAGGGACTCGAGCACGAAGATGTACAGGTGGACGGCGGCGGCGATGCCGGCGAGGACCAGCCCGGCGACGAGCACGGCGCTACAGCTCGCCGCGCACGAGCTCGGCCGCCGTCGCCAGCGCCCGCATCTTGCCCGCGGCGGCCTCCCGCGGCAGGTACTTGAGGCCGCAGTCGCTGGACAGCACCAGCTTCTCGACGTCCACGTGGTCCAGGGCGCGGCGGACCCGGTCGGCGACCTGCACCGGCGTCTCGACCTCGGGCGTCGAGAGGTCCAGCACGCCCAGCGCGATGCCCTTCCCGCGCAGCGGGGCCAGCGTCGCGGGGTCCAGGCTGGACTGCGCGGTCTCCACCGAGATCGCGTCGGCGGTGACGTCGGCCAGCTCCGGCAGGAAGGAGTAGCCGTCGGGGCGCTGGGCGACCATCGCGGCGTAGCCGAAGCACAGGTGCACGTGGGTGGTGCCGGTGGCGCCCTCGAGCGCCCGGTTGAGCACCTCCACGCCGTACTGCCGGGCCACGTCGGGCCGGGCCTGCAGCCACGGCTCGTCCAGCTGGACGACGTCGGCGCCGGCGGCGAAGAGGTCGGCGATCTCGGCCCGGACCACGTCGGCGTAGGCCAGCGCCAGCTCGCGGTCGCTGCCGTAGAAGTCGTCCTGCGCCTGCTGGGCCATGGTGAACGGCCCCGGCACGGTGATCTTGACGGCCCGGTCGGTGTGCGCGCGCAGGAACCGCACGTCGTCGGCCTGCACCGGGCGCGGCCGGGTGATCGGGCCGGTGATCCGCGGGACCGGGATGTCCAGGCCCGAGCGGTTGCGCACCGTGCCCGGGTTGTCCAGGTCGATGCCCTCCAGCGCGGTGGCGAAGTGGTTGGAGTAGGACTCCCGGCGGATCTCGCCGTCCCCGACGATGTCCAGCCCGGCCGCCTCCTGCGCGCGGATGGTGACCAGCGTGGCGTCGTCCTGCGCCTCGGCGAGGTCGGCCTCGGGGATGCGCCACAGCTCGGCGGCCCGGACCCGTGGCGGGAACTGGTGGCCCAGCCGGTCCCGGTCGATCAACCACCCGGGCTGCGGCAGGCTCCCGACGACGGTGGTGGGCAGCGGCGGCAGCGGGCGGGGCATGGCGTCGATCCTGCCCGACCGCGGGGCTGTCGCCGTCGCCGGTCATGGGAGAGGGTGAGCGGCGTCACCCCACCCGGCTCGACGAGGAGCTGTCCGTGCTCGAGAACCCGTTCTACGCACCTGAGGTCCAGGGCCCCTACGAGATGCACTCGCTGGGGTCCTTCGACCTCGAGGAGGGCGGGACCATCCCGGACCTCCAGCTCGCCTACGCCACCTACGGCGTGCTGAACGAGGCCATGGACAACGCGATCCTGGTGCCCACCTGGTTCAGCGGCACCCACGCCACCTGGTGGCAGGTCTACCTCGGCCCCGGCCGGGCGCTGGACCCGGAGAAGTGGTTCATCGTGGTGGTGAACCAGATCGGCAACGGGCTGTCCACGTCACCGCACACCACCGACGACCCCTCCATCGCGATGTCGAGGTTCCCGAAGGTCCGGATCGGGGACGACGTCCGGGCGCAGCGGCAGCTGGCCGCCGACCTGTGGGGCATCGAGCGGTGGGCACTGGTGGTCGGCGGGTCGATGGGTGCGCAGCAGGCCTACGAGTGGGCCGTCCGGTACCCCGACCAGGTCGCCCGGTGCGCCCCGATCGCCGGCACCGCGCAGAACACCCCGCACGACTACCTGTTCACCCAGGCGCTGATGGACGCGATCACCTCGGACCCCGGCTGGGCCGGCGGGGAGTACAGCTCGAACGCCGAGGTCGCCGCGGGGCTGCGCCGGCACGCCGACATCTGGGCGATCATGGGGCTGTCCACGGAGTTCTGGCGGTCCGGGTTCTGGAGGGGCATCGAGCTGCCCGACGTGCACTGGGACACCTTCACCGAGTTCCAGGAGCGCTTCACCCAGGCGGTCTTCGGCGCGATGGACCCCAACGCGCTGCTGAGCATGGGCTGGAAGTGGCAGCGCGGCGACGTCGCCCGGCACACCGACGGCGACCTGGCCGCGGCGCTGGGGCGGATCACCGCGGTGACCTTCGTGATGCCGATCGACGAGGACATGTTCTTCCCGGTCCGCGACTGCCGGCGGGAGGCCGAGCTGGTCCCCGGCGCCGAGCTGCGGGTGCTGCCCAGCATCGCCGGGCACTTCGGCCTGTTCGGGTTCGAGAAGACCTACCTGGACGCCGTCGACGCCAACCTCTCGGAGCTGCTGGCCCGGCCGGCCTGAGGCAGCCGGAAAGCAGTCGCGCCCCGGCCCGGGGTCCGGCACGGTGGCGGCATGGAACGCACCGTGCCGGTCGCCGACGGGGTCGAGCTGTGGGTCGAGGAGCGGGGCGACCCCGGGGCGCCGGCGGTACTGCTGGTGATGGGCGCGGCGTCGTCGGGCCTGTTCTGGCCCGACGCGCTGGTCGACCGGCTGGCCCGGTCGTACCGGGTCGTCCGGTACGACCACCGGGACACCGGCCGGTCGACCGCGGGCAGCTCCTACGCGCTGCGGGAGCTGGCCGACGACGCGGTCGCCGTCCTCGACGGCCTGGGGATCGACCGGGCGCACGTGGTCGGCATGTCGATGGGCGGCCTGCTCACCCAGCTTCTGCTGCTGGACCACCCCGACCGGCTGCTGAGCGCCACGCTGTTCGGCACCGGACCGCTCGGCGGGGCGCCCGGCGAGCCCGCGCCCGGGCCGTCGGCGGAGCTGCTGGCCTTCTGGGCGACCATGGGCGAGCCCCGGGACGACGAGGCCGAGCTGGCCTGGCGGGTCGAGCACTGGCGGCTGCTGCACGGCGACGGCATCCCGGTCGACCCGGCGGAGTGGCGCGCGCAGGAGCTGCGGGTGGCCGAGCACTCCGGCGGTCTGCTGCCCGCGACGGCCCACGCCACCGCCGACCAGTCCGGGCTGGCGCGGGGCGCCGAGCTGGCGTCGGTCGCCGTCCCGGTGCTGGTCGTGGAGGCGCCGGCCGACCCCGCGTACCCGCCGCCCAACGCCCGACGGCTGGCCGACGCGCTGGGGAACGCGCACGTGGTGACCGTCCCGGGCATGGGCCACGCGCTGCCGGCCGCCGTCCTGGCCCCGCTCGCCGACGCGATCGAGGCCCAGCTGGTCAGCCCGCGCGGCGCGGGGGACCGGCCGGGGTGACGGCGGGCAGCTCGCTGGTCAGCAGCCGGACGTGCTTGCGGCGCCCGGGCCGGCGGGCGGCCAGGAAGTCCAGGGCGATCGCCGCCGTCCACGACTGGTCCCTGCTGCCCAGCTGCTCGCCGGTGATCGGCTGGTAGTACTCGGCGAAGTCGCACTCGACCAGCTGGGCCAGCCCGGCCAGCCGGAGCGCGTTGGCCGCCTCCTGCTCGCCGGACCGGTTGAGCGCCCAGGCCATCAGCCAGTTGAGCACCGGCCACTGCGGTCCGCGCCAGTAGGTGCGCTCGCGGAAGTGCGGCGAGGCCGGCGACACCGACGGGACGACGGGCCACCGCAGCCGGGAGTGCCCGCACCAGCGGGGGCCCAGCAGCAGGTCGCGCTGGCGGCGGATGAGCGCCTCGTCCCCGCCGCAGACCAGCGGGGCGAACCCGGCGGCGGAGTCGACGTCCAGGTACCGCCCGGTGCGCAGGTCCAGGTCGCGGGCCAGGCCGGTGCCCGGGTCCACCGAGCGCAGCACCCCGGTGCGGAACCGGCGGGCGATCGCCCGGGACTCCTCGACGCCGTCCACGATGCCCAGCTCCGAGCCCATGTCGGCCAGCAGGTCCGACGCCGCGGCCAGCAGCGCCGACACCAGGACGTCGCCGACCACGAAGTCGCCGGTGGCCCGGTAGGCCGCGTCGTCGTAGCGGGCCCGGACCTTCTGCTCGACCAGCCACAGGTACTTGGCGTACTCGCCGTCCGAGGGACGCTGCGAGGGGTCGCTGACGTGCGCCAGGTCCCGGCGGACGAACGGCGGCATGTCTGGGCCCGGGTGCACCTGGGCGTAGGGGGCGTCCCAGCGCGGGGAGTCGTCCATCCCGGACTCCCAGCCGTGGTGGATCTCGACCAGCCCGTGCGCGTACGGGTCGCGGGCGGTGGCCAGGTAGCGGTGCCAGGCCAGCCAGCGCGGGAACGTCTCCACCACGAAGGCCTCGGCCAGCTCCTGGTCGGCACCGCCCTTGCGCCGGGCGTCGTGCAGGATCCGGGACAGCGCGATCACGTGGATCGGCGGCTGGGTGATGCCCGAGGTGAGCACCCCGGCCGGCCGGGCGGCGGCGACCTGGGTGCGCCAGCGGTCCGGGTCGGGGAAGTAGTCGCTGGGGGAGTGGAACAGGATGTGCGGGATCATCCCGGTCGTCCACTGGCCGCCGAGCAGGGTGCGCAGCTCGTCCAGCGCCCGCGGCACCGACACCGTGGCGATGCCCAGGGCGACGAACCCGGCGTCCCAGCTCCACATGTGCGGGTAGAGCGTGGGCGAGGCGACGGTGAAGCGGCCGCGGTCATTGCCCTTGAGCACGTAGCCGGCGCGGCCGGCCATCAGCGCGATGTCGTTCGGGGTGGGCTGGTACATCGGGCTCCCTCGGCTGGGCGGCACCCGCGATCCTCGCCGGTGCGCGGCCCGCGGCCAACCCAGCTCGCCCGCCGATCACGTCACGTCCGGGCGGGCTGCTCGCTGCGCCGGCCGGCCAGCCGGGCCAGCAGGTACAGCCCGACCCCGACCAGCAGCATGATCCCGGCGCGCAGCCAGGTCCCCGCCTCCTGCTGCCACAGCAGCAGCACGCACGACCCGATCGCCAGGTAGGGCAGCACCACGGGGGCTCGGAAGTGGTCGTGCTCGACGGCGTCCCGGCGCAGCACCAGCACCGAGACGTTGGTGGAGAGGAAGACCAGCAGCAGCAGGAGGACGACGGTGGTCGCCAGCGTGGCCAGGTCCCCGGTCAGGGTGAGCCCGATGGCCACCACCGTGGTGGCCACGATCGCCACCCAGGGGGTGCGGCGGCGCGGCAGCACCCGGCCCAGCACCGGGGGCAGCAGCCGCTGCTCGGCGAGCCCGAACACCAGCCGGCTGGCCATGATCATGGTCAGCAGGGCGCCGTTGGCCACCGCGACCAGGGCGATCGCGCTGAACACCTGGTCGGGGAGTCCGACGCCGCTGGCCTGCACGACCGCCAGCAGCGGGCCGGACGACGCGGCCAGGTCGTCGGGCGCGAGCACCACGGAGGCGGCCAGCCCGACCAGCACGTACACCGCCCCGGCGGTCAGCAACGCCCCGAACAGGGCGCGCGGGAAGACCCGGCGGACGTCGCGCACCTCCTCGGCCAGGTTGGCCGAGGTCTCGAAGCCGACGAAGGAGTAGTAGGCGAGCACCGCGGCGGCCAGCACGGCCGAGCCGGCCGACACCCCGTCGGGGAACTCGGTGACCCGGCCGACGTCGCCGTCCCCGCGTCCGAGCACGACCGCGCCGAGGACGACGACCAGCACCAGGCCGGACACCTCGACGCAGGTCATGACCAGGTTGGCCCGCATGGACTCCTGGATGCCGCGGGCGTTGAGCAGCCCGACCAGCACCAGGAAGACCACCGCGGCGGGCACGGCGGGCACGTCGAGGAAGACGGTGAGGTAGTCCCCGCTGAACGCCAGCGCCAGGCCCGCGGCGCTGGTGACGCCGGCGGCGAGCATGCAGAACCCGACCAGGAACGACAGCAGCGGGACGCCGAAGGCCCGCTCGGCGAACACCGCCGCACCCCCGGCCCGCGGGTACTTGGTGACCAGCTCGGCGTAGGACGCCGCGGTCAGCAGCGCCAGCACCAGGGCCACCAGCAGCGGCAGCCAGACCGCCCCGCCCACCTCGCCGGCCACCTCGCCGACCAGGGCGTAGATGCCGGCCCCCAGCACGTCGCCGAGGATGAAGACGTAGAGGAGCTTGCCGCTGACGGCCTGCTTGAGCTGGGAACCGTCCTGGTTCCGGTCCGTGTCGGTCACCGAACCACCCTCCGCCCGGTGGCCGGTGCCGGCAAGCGCAGCCTCCCCCCGCAGGTGGGGGGCAGGGTGGCGCGGGCGCCCCGTGCCGTGCACCGTGGCGCGGTGCAGCGTGTCCCGGCGTCCCCCCGCTCGTTGGAGCAGCGCGTGGAGCCGTCGTGATCACCCGGGCCGTGCGCCGGCTGCTCGCGGTGCTGCTCCGGGTGGTCGTCCCCGGCATCCGCCGGGTGGTCCCCGCCGACCGGGTGGTCGCCCCGGGCATCGTGCTGCTGGTCGTCGCCGCCAACGTGGTGGGCGCCGGGGTGGTCACCCTGCTGCTGCTCGGGGTCAACGGCGGCTCGGACGCCGACTCGCCCACCGGGCGGCTGGTCACCGCGGTCGCCGGGGCGGGCTACCTGGTGCTGGCCATCCCGGTCGGCGTGCTGTGGGGGCTGCGCCAGCAGCGGCAGACCAACCGGTGGCTGTGGGCCGGGCGGGCACCGACCGCCGAGGAGGCGCTGGTCGCCCTCCGGCTGCCCGCCGACATCGGCCGGCTGGTGGCCGTGATCTGGGCGGTCGCCGCCGTGGGGCTGGGGGTCGTGGCGGCCGTGGTCTACCCCGAGCCGCTGGTGGGGCTGCGGATCGGGTTGTCCGTCGTCCTGGGCGGGGTGGTCACCGCCGGGGTCGGCTACCTGCTCGTCGCCCGCGCCGCCCGGCACGTGACCGCCCGGGCGCTGGCCGCCCACCCGCCGGACGAGCCGCGCACGCTCAGCGTCCGCCGGCGCCTGCTGCTGGCCTGGGGGCTGACCAGCGCGGTGCCCATGGTCGGTCTGATCCTGCTGGTGCTCGACCCGACCGGCCAGGGCACGCCCGGCCGATTCACCGCGCTGTTCCTGCCCGGCGTCAGCCTGGTGATCGGGCTGCTGGCCACCCTGCTCATCGCCCGCGCGGTCGGGTCGCCCCTGCGCGAGCTGCGCCGGGCGGTGCAGCGGATCGGCGACGGCGCCACCGACGTCCGGGTGGTCGTCGACGACGCGGGGGAGATCGGCCTGCTGCAGGCCGGGGTGAACTCGATGGCCGCCGGGCTGGCCGAGCGCGAGCGGCTGCGCGACCTGTTCGGCCGGCACGTCGGCGACACCGTGGCCGCCCAGGCGATGGAGCAGGGCGTCGAGCTGGGCGGCGAGACACGCACCGTGGCCGCGCTGTTCGTCGACGTCGCCGGCTCCACCGGGTTGGCCCAGCAGCTGGGACCGCAGGAGATGGTCGGGCTGCTCAACCGGTTCTTCGCCGTCGTGGTGGACGCGACGTCGGCGGAGGGCGGGCTGGTCAACAAGTTCGAGGGCGACGCCGCGCTGTGCGTGTTCGGTGCGCCGCGGACCCTGGACGACGCGGCCGGGGCGGCGCTGCGGGCCGCCCGCGCCATCTGCACCGCGGTCGGCGAGGCCGGCGAGGTCGAGGTGGGTGTCGGGGTGGCCTGGGGCGACGTCGTGGCCGGTCAGATCGGGGCGGACAGCCGCTCGGAGTACACCGTCATCGGCGACGCGGTGAACTCCGCGGCCCGGCTCACCGAGCTGGCCAAGGACCACACCGGGCGGGCGGTGGCCAGCGACGCGGCCGTGCAGGCGGCGGACCCGGCCGAGCGCGAGCACTGGGTGTGCGCCGACGAGGTCGTGCTGCGCGGGCGGTCCGAGCCGACCCGCACGTGGGTGCGGCGCGGCTAGGAGTGCGAGCAGCTAGGCGTGCGAGCGGACGACGACGAGGACGTCCTCGGACTGCAGGGTGCCGATCTTGGGGTCGTCGAAGCGCAGCGTGCGGCCGCCCCGGGTGACCGACAGGACGACGTCGCGCAGCTGGCGGGCGCCCATGCCGACCTCGGCGCTGGTGACCGTCCGCTGGGCGAGGTCCAGGCCGTGGCCCGACGTCAGCAGGTCCTCCACGACCGCGACCACCCGCGGGCTGTCGGTGGCCAGGCCCAGCAGTCGCCCCGAGGTGGACGACGAGGTGATCACCGAGTCGGCACCGGACTGCCGCAGCAGGCTGGCGTTCTCCTCCTCGCGCACGCTGGCCGTGATCGGCACGGTGGGGTTGAGCTGGCGCACGGTGAGGGTGATGAGGACGGCGGTGTCGTCGCGGTTGGCGGCCACCACCACCGCCCGGGCCTTCTCGATCGACGTCCGGCGCAGCACGTCGGCCCGTCCGGCGTCGCCGACGATGCCGGTGAAGCCCAGGGAGTTGGCCTCGTCGATCGCCGTCGGGCTCGGGTCGACGACGACGATCAGCTCCTTCTCGGTCCCGTTGGCCAGCAGCGCGCGGATGGCGCTGCGGCCCTTGGTGCCGTACCCGCACACGACGACGTGCTGGCGCACGGAGGACCTCCAACGACGGACCCGGAACTCCTCCCGGGAGCGCGCGGTGAGCGCCTCCAGGGTGGTCCCGATGAGGATGAGCAGGAACAGCACGCGCAGCGGGGTGATGATCAGGATGTTCACCAGCCGCGCGCCGGGGGTGATCGGCGTGATGTCGCCGTAGCCGGTGGTCGAGAGGCTGACCGTGGCGTAGTAGGTGGCATCCAGCAGCGACAGCTCGTCGCCGTTGTTGTCGCGGTAGCCCTCGCGGTCGAAGTAGACGATCAGCACGGTGGCCACCAGCACGACGGTGGCGATGACCACCCGCTTGCCGACCTGCCGGAACGGCGACTGCTCGGTGTGCGCGAGCTGCACACCGCCGTGGTCGGTCAGCACCGGTTCGTCACGGGCGTGACAGTAGTGAGCGGCGGGGTGCCCGGCTGCCCCGGACACCCCGGACGGGTCATCCCGCGGCGGCGCGCTCGCGGTCGGCCAGCACCCGCTTGAGCACCTTGCCCGCCGCCGACACCGGGATGGCGTCGGTGAACACGACGTCCCGCAGCCGCTTGTATGGCGTCACCCGGTCGTTGACCGCGGCCATCACGCTGGCCTCGGTGAGCGCGGCGCCGGCGTCGTCGGCCCGGCGGACCACGTAGGCGACCGGCAGCTCGCCGGCCATCGGGTCGGGCCGGCCCACGACGGCCGCACCCGCGACGCCCGGGACGCCGACCAGGATCTCCTCCAGCTCGCGGGGGAACACGTTGTAGCCCTTGTGCAGCAGCATGTCCTTGGTCCGGTCGACCACGGCCAGGTAGCCGTCCTCGTCGAGCACGCCGACGTCGCCGCTGTGGAACCAGCCCTCGGCGTCGATCGACAGCGCCGTGGCCTCCGGCCGGCCCGCGTAGCCGCGCATGACCTGCGGACCGCGGATGCAGATCTCCCCGCGCTCGCCGGCGGGCAGCGCGGCACCGCCCTCCAGCGGCCGGATGCTGATCTCGGTGTCGAAGACCGGCAGGCCCACGGTCCCGGCCTTGCGCAGCCCGCTGCGGGCGGCCGGGTTGCCGGTCGCCTGCATCGTCACCTCGGTCAGCCCGTAGCCCTCGCCGATGACGGCCTGCGGGAACAGCGCGGTCAGCCGCTCGATCAGCGGGACGGCCAGCGGTGCCGCCCCGCTGGACAACCCGCGCACGCTGGTCAGGTCGACCTCGGCGATGCCGGGCACCTGCAGCAGCGCGGCGAACACCGGCGGGGCACCGCCGATGCCGGTCACCCGGTGGGCGACCGCGTCGGCGACGTAGGCGACCGGGTCGAACCGGTCGTGGATGACCACCGTGGCGCCGCTGAGCACCTGGCCGTTGAGGTAGCCGATGACGCCCATGGCGTGGAACCACGGCGTCAGGTTGATCGCGCAGGCGGTGCCCAGCCGGACCGGGAACTCCTCGGGGCTGCTCACCTGGTCCAGGGTCAGGTCGCCCTCGGCGTCCAGCGCCGGCAGCGAGCCCGAGGCCCAGCAGCCCGACTGCAGCACGTTGGTGACGACCTGCCGGTGCGGGAGCTCCACGCCCTTGCTCACCCCGGTCGTGCCGCCGGTGTAGGCCAGGTGCGCCACGGCGGTCGCGACGTCCAGGTCGGCGTCCCGGTGGGCGTCGGCGGGGTCGGCGCGCAGCAGCTCGGCCAGGTCCACGCCGCCCTCGGGCAGCTCGACGGCGGCGTCGGGGTCGGCGATCTGCTGCGGCCCGGTGACCACGACGGTCTGCACCGCGGTGTCGGCCAGCGCGGCCCGGACGGCGGGCAGGCAGGCCTCCCAGGTGATCAGCGTCCGGGCACCGCTGTCGGCCAGCTGGTGGGCGAGCTCGGTGGGCGTGAGCAGCGGGTTGGTGGGGGAGAAGGTGGCCCCGGCCAGCAGCACGCCGTAGTAGACCGCCGGGTACTGCAGGCAGTTGGGCAGGTGGACGGCGACCACGTCCCCCCGGCCGACCCCGCGCTCGGCCAGCCCCGCGGCCACCGCGTGCGCCCGGCGACCCAGCTCGGTGAAGGTCAGCTCGACGCCGTGGTGGACGAAGGCCGTGCGGTCGCCCCAGCGACGGACGGCGGCGCGCAGCACGGAGCCGACCGGTACGGCCGGGTAGTCGAGGGTGCGGGGGAGCCCGGCGGGCCAGCGGTCGGTCACCCGGCCGATGGTGGCCCGGGTCACAGCGGTTGTCGAGCCCGGCCGGTGCCGCACACTGGCGCCCATGAGCGGTGGGCGGACGGCACTGGTCCTCGGCGGCGGCGGCATCACCGGGATCGCCTGGGAGATCGGGGTGGTGACCGGGCTGGGCGACGCCGGGGTCGACCTCCGGACGGCGGACCTGGTCGTCGGCACCTCGGCCGGCTCGGTGGTCGGTGCCCAGCTGCGCAGCGCGGCGTCCCGCGAGGAGCTGTACCGGGCCCAGCTCGGGCCCTCGGTCGAGACCGGCCCGCCCGCCGCGATGGGTCGCGGCACCCTGCTGCGCTTCGGGCTGGCGATGCTCCGGCACCGTCGCGACGAGCAGGCGTTCCGGGCCCGGCTCGGTGCGCTGGCGACCGCCGCGGCCGCCGCGGGCCGCACGCCCACCGAGGAGGCCCGGCGGGCCGCGATCACCGCCCGGCTGCCCAGCACCGAGTGGCCGCGGGAGCCGCTGACGATCACCGCGGTGGACGCCGCCACCGGCGCCTTCGAGACGTTCACCCGGGACTCCGGGGTCGACCTGGTCTCCGCGGTCGCCGCGAGCTGCGCGGTGCCCGGGGTCTACCCGCCGATCACGGTCGGCGGCCGCCGGTTCGTCGACGGCGGGGTCCGGTCGGTGGCCAACGTCGACCTGGCCGCCGGCTACGACCGGGTGGTGGTGCTGGCGCCGATCACCCGCGGCATCGGCCCGATGACGGGGGTCGACGAGCAGGTGGGCGGGTTGGGGGGCCGGGTGGTCGTCGTCCGCCCGGACGCCGGGTCCACGGCCGCGATCGGCAAGAACGTGCTGGACCCGGCCGCGCGGGCCCCCTCCGCGCAGGCCGGTCGGGCCCAGGCGGAGGCGGTGGCCGACCAGGTGCGCGAGGTCTGGACCGGCTGACCGCCTCGGGTAGCCGGACCGGCGGGGCAGGCGGATGATCACGACTGGTTGAGAGTTGCAACGAGACGGGGATCCCTGATGACCAGCAGCACCGAGGCCACGGCGGCCCACCGCCGGGCCGTCACGAAGGCCGCGTCGCTGACCGCGGTCGGCGGCATCCTGTTCGGCTACGACACCGGTGTCATCGGTGGCGTCCTGCCCAACATCAGCGACGACTTCACGCTGGACACCCCGTTCCTGCAGGGCACCGTGGTGTCGATCCTGCTGGTCGGGGCGGCGGTGGGGGCGCTGATCGCCGGCCGGGTGGCCGACACCCTGGGCCGGCGCCGGGCGATCATCGCGACGTCCGTCGTGTTCGTCGTGGGCCTGCTGCTGTCGATCGTCGCCCCGGCGTTCTGGGTGCTGCTGCTCTCGCGGTTCCTGATCGGCGTCGGCGTCGGGTCGGCGTCCTTCGTCGTCCCGGTGTACATCGGGGAGATCGCGCCCCCCGAGCGGCGCGGGGCCCTGGTCAGCCTCAACCAGCTGTCGGTGACCATCGGCATCCTGGTCTCCCAGCTGGTCGCCTACTTCCTCGCCGGCAGCGGCGACTGGCGGATCAGCGTGGGCCTGGCGCTGGCACCGGCCGTCGTCCTGGGCCTGGGCATGATCCGCGAGCCCGAGAGCCCGGCCTGGCTGGTCCGGCAGGGCCGCGACGACGAGGCGCGCGAGGTGCTCCGGACGCTGCGCGACTCCGAGGACGCGATCACCGAGGAGATCGACGACATCCGCGGCACCGCCACCGAGGAGGAGAAGGGCGCCAAGCGCTCGCTGCTCGCGCCCAAGCTGCGGCCGGCGCTGATCCTCGGCGTCACCCTGGCGATCGTCCAGCAGATCACCGGTGTGAACACCGTCATCTACTTCGCCCCGACCGTGCTGGAGAACGCCGGCCTGGGCTCGCAGGCCGCGCTGCTGGCGCTGCTGGTCGTCGGCCTGACCAACGTGGTCATGACGATCGTGGCGATCAAGGTCATCGACCGGGTCGGCCGGCGCGCCCTGCTGATCTGGGGCATGAGCGGCATGGTGCTGGGCCTGGCCGGGCTGGCCGTGGCGTTCCTGTTCGACATCGCCGGGGCGGGCGCGATCGCCACCACCGTGGTGCTGGCCTTCTACGTCGGGTCCTTCGCGGTCAGCCTGGGCCCGGTGGTCTGGTTGCTGATCAGCGAGATCTTCCCGCTGGCGGTGCGCGGGCGGGCCTCGTCGGTGGCCACCATGGCGAACTGGGTGGCCAACTTCGTGGTCGCGGTCAGCTACCTGTCGATCATCTCGGCCATCGGGGAGACCGCGACGTTCGGCGTCTACGCGGTCATCACCGTGCTGTCGCTGGTCTACGTGGTGAAGGCCGTGCCGGAGACGAAGAACCGGAGCCTGGCCGACATCGAGCGGGAGCTGTCCCCCTCCACCTGATCCGGCCCCGGGTCGGGGCTGACGGTCAGGGTTGACTGCCCGGCCCCGACCTGGCAGACATGCCGGCATGGCAGACACGGTGCTCGCAGAGGTGTCCGACGGCGTCGGCGTCATCACGCTCAACCGGCCGGAGGCGAAGAACGCCGTCGACCTGGCGACGACGCAGGCGCTGGCCGCCGTCGTCGACGAGTTCGACGCCCGGGACGACGTCGCCGTGCTGGTGCTCACCGGCGCCGGCGGCGTGTTCTGCGCCGGGATGGACCTCAAGGCCTTCTCCCGCGGCGAGCGTCCTTCCCTGCCCGGCCGCGGGTTCGCCGGGCTGACCGAGGCGCCGCCGGCCAAGCCGCTGATCGCCGCCGTCGAGGGCTGGGCGCTGGCCGGCGGCTTCGAGCTGGTGCTGGCCTGCGACCTGGTGGTGGCCTCCCGGGAGGCGCGCTTCGGCATCCCGGAGGTCAAGCGCTCGCTGGTCGCCGCCGGCGGCGGCGTGCTCCGGCTGCCCAAGACGCTGCCGTACCAGCGGGCGATGGAGCTGGCGCTGACCGGCGACCCGATGGGCGCCGAGGAGGCGCACCGGTTCGGCCTGGTCAACCAGCTCACCGAGCCCGGCGGCGCGCTGGCCGGGGCGCGTGAGCTCGCCGCCCGGATCGCGGTGAACGGCCCGCTGGCGATCAAGGCCACCAAGCAGCTGGTCGCCGGCGCCGTCCGCTGGACCGACCGCGACCTGCTCGACCACCAGGCCACCGTCGTCGACGCCGTCTTCACCTCCGCCGACGCCCAGGAGGGCGCCCGCGCCTTCGCCGAGAAGCGCCCCCCGGTCTGGCAGGGCAAGTAGCCGCCGAGTGACAGCTGAGCGCGGTCAACGCCCGGGTGCAGGCCGCGCTGAGCTGTCACTCGGTGGCCTGTCCACAGGCTCGACCTGCGCAGCGCGGCTCTCGGGCACGCTGCGGCGGTGCGTGCACCCCGTCGTCCGACCGCGCTGGTCGGCCGGTGGTTCCGGGGCAGCGACGTCGTCGCACGGGGGCTGCTGACCCCGGGCGAGCTGCGCAGCTCGGCCTGGCGCCGGGTCTTCCCCGACGTCTACGTCGATGCCACCTGCGCCGTCGACCACGCGCTGCTGGCCCGCATCGCGGCCACGACCCTGGTGCCGGGTGCGGTGGTGACGGGCGCGAGCGCGGCGGTGCTCTGGGGGCTGACCGACCTGGCCGGCGTCGACGACCCCGTGGAGCTGACGGTCGCGCCCGGGGTCCCACGTCCGAGCTGCGCCGGCGTCGTCGTCCGGCGGCGGTCGCTGCCGGCTGAGCAGGTGCTTCGGCGGGGCGCCGTCCTGGTGGCCACCCCGGAGGCGACCGCGCTGGAGCTCGCCACCCGGCTGGACCCGGTGGAGGCTGTTGTGCTGCTCGACCGGTGCGTCGCCGAACGCCTGACCAGCCTCGCCGCCCTGCGGGAGTCGGCGGCGGGCCTGACCGGTCGGGGGTGCCGACGGGCCCGCGCAGCCGTCGACCGGGCAGACGGCCTGGCCGGCTCACCGCAGGAGACCCGGCTGCGGATGGTGCTGCACGACTCGCACCTGCCGCGCCCGGTGGCCCAGTTCGAGGTCCGCGATGCCGGGCGGTTCCTCGGCCGGGTGGACTTCGCCTGGCCCGCGCACCGCATCGCCCTGGAGTACGAGGGCGCCTGGCACACCACGCAGATCGCGGCTGACCGCCGGCGCATCGAGGCTCTGCAGGCGGCCGGCTGGCGGGTGCTGTTCGTGACGGCGGCCGACCTCCACCGCCCGGCGATGCTGCTGGCCCGCATCGCGGCAGCGCTCACCGCGTCGAGTGACAGCTGAGCGTCGCTACGACGGCCCGTCAGCAGCGCTCAGCTGTCACTCGGTGGTCAGACGGCGGGGGCGGCGACGAGGTCGCCGGCGGAGTGCTCGGTGCGGAGCTGGGTCTTGAGCACCTTGCCGCTGGGGTTGCGGGGGAGGGCCCCCACGACCGAGTACTCCCGGGGGCACTTGTAGCGGGCCAGCCGCTGCCGGCACCAGGCGGAGAGCTCGGCGGCGGTGGGCGGCGCGGCCGGGTCGCGGGGCGCGACGACGGCCAGCGGCGCCTCGCCCCACCTGCTGTCCGGGACGCCGATCAGCGCCACCTCGGCCACCCCGGGGTGCGCGGCGAGGACGTCCTCCACCTCGGCGCAGTAGATGTTCTCGCCGCCGCTGATGATCATGTCCTTCTTGCGGTCGACGACGAAGTAGTAGCCGTCCTCGTCCTGCCGCACCAGGTCGCCGGAGTGGAACCAGCCCCCGGTGAACGCCTCGGCGGTGGCGTCCGGCTTGCCCCAGTACCCGCTCATCACCATCGGCGAGCGGTAGACGATCTCGCCGACCTCGCCCGGCGGCACGTCCTGCATCAGCTCGTCCACGACCCGGACCTCGACGTTGAGCATCGGCGTGCCCACCGACCCCAGCTTGCGGATCGAGTCCTCACCGCGCAGCAGCGTGGTCACCGGGCTGCACTCGGTCTGCCCGAACGCGGTCATCACCTCGGCCTGCGGGAAGGTGTCGATCAGCGTGCGCAGCAGCGTGGTCGACGCCGGCGCGGCGCCCCAGCTCACCCGGCGCAGGCAGGACAGGTCGCGCTCGGCGATCCCCGGGACGGCGACGACGGCGGCCCACATCGCCGGCACCAGGAAGATGCTGTTCACCCGCTCGCGCTCGATCAGGTCCAGGGTCGCCACCGGGTCGAACCCGCCCGAGCGCAGCACCACGTGGGTGCCGCCCAGCAGCAGCGGCGGCAGACCACCGGCCAGCCCGGCGATGTGGAACATCGGCGTGCCCGGCGCGTGCACCTTCTCCGTCGTCGGGTCCACGCCGTTGGTGACCACCTGGCTGAAGGCGTGCATCAGCAGGTTGCGGTGGGTCAGCACGGCGCCCTTGGGCCGCCCGGTCGTCCCCGACGTGTACATGATGAACGCGGGGCCGTTCTCGTCGACCTCGACGTCCAGCGGTTCCGCGGACGCCGCGGCGAGGGCCGCCTCGTACTCCTCCCCGACCTGCAGCACCGTGGCCACGCCCGGCGCCTGCGTGCGCGCCGCGGCCGCCACCTCGGCCATCGCCGCGTCGACGACCATCGCCACCGCGCCGCTGTCGGTCAGGGCGTAGGCGATCTCGTCGGCCACCAGCCGGAAGTTCACCGGGACGACGACCGCCCCCAGCCGCACGCCGGCCAGGTAGCTCTCCCACACCTCCGGCCCGTTCAGCGCCAGGACGGCGACCCGGTCGCCGGTGCGCACCCCCCGGTCGGCCAGCGCGTGCGCCAGCCGGGTGACCCGCTCGTCCAGCTCCGCGTAGGTCAGCCCGTGGCCGTCGAAGCGCAGGGCGACGGCGTCGGGGGTGGACCGGGCGTGCCGGCCGAGCTGGGAGCTCATGGTCATGCCGCGCCAACCGGTGTCGTGCCGGGTCTGCTGCACGCGGGCTCCCTGGGGCCGGGGGGATGTGTGGTCGGCGTCATGCTGGCCCCCGCCATCCATTACGGTCAACCCTGACTGCCACGCCCCGATCGAAGGAGAACCATGGACGTCACCGACGCCGTCGCCGTCGTCACCGGAGGTGCCTCCGGCCTCGGCCTGGCCACCGCCCGCCGCCTGCGGGACGCCGGAGCCCAGGTCGTGCTGCTGGACCTGCCCAGCTCGGCCGGCGAGGCCGTGGCCGCGGAGATCGGCGCGCACTTCTCCGCCGCCGACGTCACCTCGCCCGAGCAGGTCGAGGCGGCCCTGGACCTCGCCGTCGGGCTCGGCCCGCTGCGGGTCGCGGTGAACTGCGCCGGCATCGGCAACGGCATCAAGACCGCCGGCAAGAAGGGCGCCTTCCCGCTCGAGGCGTTCCAGAAGGTCATCCAGGTCAACCTGGTCGGCACCTTCAACGTCATCCGGCTCGCCGCCCAGCGGATGCTGGCCGTGGACCTGCTGGGCGAGGAGCGCGGCGTCATCGTCAACACCGCGTCGGTCGCGGCGTTCGACGGCCAGATCGGTCAGGCGGCCTACTCGGCGTCCAAGGGCGGCATCGTCGGCATGACCCTGCCGATCGCCCGCGACCTGGCCAGCGAGGCCATCCGGGTGGTCACCATCGCCCCCGGCCTGTTCAACACCCCGCTGCTGGCCGGGCTGCCCGAGGAGGCCAAGGCCTCCCTCGGCGCCCAGGTTCCGCACCCGGCCCGGCTCGGCGAGCCCGACGAGTACGGCGCGCTGGTCGCCCACGTGGTGGCCAACCCGATGCTCAACGGCGAGGTCATCCGGCTCGACGGCGCGATCCGGATGGCGCCCCGCTAGTCCTCGAGCAGCTCCCGGGCCATCGACTGCCACAGCGCTACGTGGGGGTCGGTGGCCGGCGGGCGGTCCTCGAACGCGTAGGCCATCGCCACCCCGCGCATCGAGGTGAACAGCAGCTCGGAGACCACCGGGTAGCGGGGGTGCGCGGTCACCTGCGGCCCCCAGATCCGGTCGGCCACGCCCCGGATCGCCACCCGCAGCCGGCGCTCCTGGGGCCGCAGCGCCGCCCGCAGCGCCTCGTCGGTGCGGGCGGCGTTCCACAGCTCCATGGCCGCCCAGAACGGCGGCTCGAAGAACGTCGCCCAGATCAGCTCGACGCACCGGTCGACGCGCTCGGCCTCGTCGGTGATGCCCGCGCCGACGGCGACGGCGTGGTCGGCGGCCTCGGTGAGCATGGTCTCGGCCAGGTGCGACGTGGCGGCGACCAGCAGTTCCTCCCGTGAGGGGAAGTGGTGCAGCAGCCGGCCGCGGGACACCCCCGCGCGGGCCTGCACGGCCAGCGTCGAGGCCCCGGCGTAGCCGTCGGACACCAGGCAGGCGACGGCGGCGTCGAGGATGAGGGCGCGGCTGTCGGCGCTCCGCTCGCTCCGGCTGCGGGTCTCCATCGGCGCAGTCTACGCCGCTGGCAGTCAGGGTTGACCGTTCCGTGACCCGACCGGAGGATGCGCAGGAGCACCACCACTCACCGAGGAGAGGTGTCCCGCCGTGGACTTCGACGACACACCGGACGAGGCCGCCTACCGCGCGCGCGTCCGCGACCTGCTGGCCGAGCACGCGGCCGACCTGGTGCACCTGGACGCCGGCGAGGAGGCCGCCGACCCCCGCGAGCAGGAGCAGGCGCTGCGCCGCACCCAGCGGGTGCTGGCCGACGCCGGGCTGGTCGGGGTGGCCTGGGCCGCCGAGCACGGCGGGCAGGCCGGCTCGCTGGCCCAGCAGGCGATCGTGGGCCAGGAGCTCGCCCGCGCCCGGGTGCCCAGCCTGATCAACCACATCGGGATCGGCATGTGCGGGCCGACGGTCATCGCGCACGGCACCCCCGAGCAGCACGAGAAGTACCTGGCCCGGCTGCTGCGCGCCGAGGACGTCTGGTGCCAGCTGTTCAGCGAGCCGGCCAGCGGTTCGGACCTCGCCGCGCTGCGCACCACCGCCGTCCGCGACGGCGAGGACTGGGTGGTCAACGGCCAGAAGGTCTGGACGACGCTCGCGCACGTCTCCGACTTCGGCATCCTGCTGACCCGCACCGACCCCGACCGGCCCAAGCACGGCGGGCTGACGATGTTCGTCGTCGACATGCACGCCCCGGGCGTCACCGTCCGCCCGCTGCGCCAGATGGGCGGGCAGTCGGACTTCAACGAGGTCTTCTTCGACGACGTCCGGATCCCGGACTCCGAGCGGCTGGGCGAGCCGGGCGAGGGCTGGCGGGTCGCGCTGACCACGCTGCTCAACGAGCGCGTGGCCGTCGGCGGCGGCGGCAACGACCTGGGCCTGTCGATCGAGTCGCTGGCCCGGCTGGCGGGGGAGAAGCTGCCCGGCCTGCCCGCCGAGCGGCAGGTGCTGGCCCGGCAGGCGGTCGGCCGGGCTGCGGTCGCCGCGCTGGCCAACCGGTACACCGGCTACCGCCGGCTGACCGCGATCAGCCAGGGCGGGCTGCCCGGCCCGGAGGCCAGCGCCGGCAAGCTCGCCGGCACCGCCGCGGCGAAGCTCGTCGCCGACGCCGGGGTCCGGCTGCTCGGTGACGACGCGGTCTTCGCCGCCGCACCCGGGGACGGCAGCGGGGAGGACGGCGCCGGCCGCTGGCAGCGCAACCAGGCGTGGCTGCCGGGCATCGCGATCGCCGGCGGCACCGACGAGGTGCTGCGCAACATCATCGGCGAGCGGGTGCTGGGCCTCCCGCCCGAGCCGCGCGAGGACAAGCACCGCCCCTTCAACGCCTCCGGGAGCACTCGGTGAACTTCGACCTCGACCAGGACCAGCTCGACGCAGCCGCCGGCGCGAAGCAGTTCTTCGGCGGCCAGGCGTCCCCGGCGCAGGCCCGCGCCGCGCTGGAGGACGGCCCGGTGGCGCCCGGGAGGAAGGCGCTGGCCGACATCGGGTTCACCGGGATCACGGTCGCTGAGTCCGCCGGCGGCGCGGGGGGTTCGCTGCTGGACCTCGCCGTCGTCGCCGAGCAGGCCGGCGCCGTCCTGGCCGGGCCGTCGTTGGTCACCGCCGCCCGCGCCGCCGTGCTGCTGGCCGACCAGCCGGAGCTGGCCGCGGCGCTGGCCGACGGGTCCCGCGCGTTCTGCGTCGTCGACGGCTCCACCCCGGCGCTGGACGCCGTCGGTGCCGACACCTTCCTGGCGCTGGTGGACGGTGCCCTGGTGGTGGGCGGCGGCGACGTGGTGACCGGCCGGCCGATGGACGCCACCCGCGGCCTGGGCGTCGTCACCCTGACCGACCCGCAGGTGCTCGTGCCCGACGCCGCCCGGCTGTGGGCTCGCGCCCGGGACGTCGCCCTGGTCGCGCTGGCCGCCGAGGACCTCGGCACCGCCGGGAAGGCCGTCGAGGTCGGCGTTGCCTACGCGAAGGAGCGGCACGCGTTCGGCCGGGCGATCGGGTCCTACCAGGCGGTGAAGCACTCGCTGGTCGACGCCTGGGTGGGCGTCGAGCAGCTGCGCTCGCTGGTCTGGTGGGCGGCCTGGGCCGCCGACGCGGCCCCCGACGAGCTGCCGCTGGCCGCCGCGGCGGCGAAGGCGTTCGCCGCCGAGACGCTGGAGCGCGCCGCCGAGACCTGCATCCAGGTGCACGGCGGCATCGGCTTCACCTGGGAGCACGACGCGCACCTCTACTGGCGGCGGGCCAAGGTCGACCGGCTGCTGCTGGGCGACGCCGCCGAGCACACCGACGTCGTCGCCGGGCTCGTCCTCGCGGGGGCCCTGGCATGAGGCAGTGGGAGCAGGTCAGCTGGGCCGTGGACGGCGGGGTCGGCACGCTGACCCTCGACCGGCCCGACCGGCGCAACGCCTACACCCCGCTGATGGCCCGCGAGCTCGGCGAGGTGGCCGCGGTCGCCGACGCCGACGACGCCGTCCGGGTGGTCGTGGTGACCGGCCGCGGCCGGGACTTCTGCGTGGGTGCCGACCTGCAGCGGGCCGGCACCTTCGACCGCAGCGCCCAGGCCGACGAGGCCGGCACCATCGACGGCGTCGCCCGCGACTGGGGCGGCATCGGCGCGCTGCCGTTCGCCGCGCTGCGCAAGCCGGTGATCGCCGCGGTCAACGGCGTCGCGGTCGGCATCGGGGCCACGATGATCCTGCCGATGGACATCCGGATCGCCGCGGAGTCCGCCCGGTTCGGCTACGTCTTCGCCCGCCGCGGGATCGTGCCCGAGGCCGCCTCGAGCTGGTTCCTGCCACGGGTGGTCGGGATCAGCCAGGCCATGGAGTGGGTGGCCACCGGCCGGGTCTTCGACGCAGCCGAGGCGCTGAGCGGGCGGCTGGTCTCCCGGGTGGTGCCGGACGCCGAGCTGCTGGACACCGCCTACGCCCTCGCCCACGAGATCGCCGACAACACCTCCGGGGTCTCGGTGGCGGTGTCCCGGCAGCTGCTGTGGTCGATGCTGTCGGCGGCCAGCCCGTGGGACGCGCACCGCGCGGAGTCCCGGGCGCTGGTGGAGCTGGGCAGCGGTCCGGACGCCGCGGAGGGCGTCGCCTCCTTCCTGGAGAAGCGCCCCGCGGCCTTCACCGCCCCGCTGGACGGCGTCGGGCTGGGCTGGCCGGCACCGCCGGCCGACCTGGCCTGAGGGTCCCCGCGGTTTCGGGCAGGGGGACGGCGGGGCACCACCGCTGCGTGGACACCCAGATCACCCTGCGGGTCGACGGGGCCGACCGGCCGCTCACCGTCGACACCCGCACCTCCTTGCTGGACGCGATGCGCGAGCGGCTGGGGGCGACGAGCGCCAAGAAGGGCTGCGACCACGGCCAGTGCGGCGCCTGCACCGTGCTGCTGGACGGCCGCCGGGTCAACAGCTGCCTGGTGCTGGCCGTCACCGCGGAGGGGCAGGAGGTGACGACGTCCGACGGGCTGGCCGCCGACGGCCCGCACCGGCTGCACGAGACGTTCGTCGACCACGACGCCTACCAGTGCGGCTACTGCACGCCCGGGCAGATCACCTCGGCCGCCGGGGTCCTGGCCGAGGCCGCGCAGGGCTGGCCGAGCGCGGTGACCGAGGACCTGGTCGCCGACCGGACCGACCTCACCGACGCCGAGATCCGCGAGCGGATGAGCGGCAACCTGTGCCGCTGCGCGGCGTACGCGAACATCGTCCCCGCGGTCGCCCAGGTCGCCGTCGAGCAGGGAGTGCGCGCGTGAGGGAGTTCCGCTACGAGAAGGCCATCGACCCGGCGGGTGCGGTGGCGCTGCTGACCGGGGAGCCCGAGGGGGCCTACCTGGGCGGGGGCACCAACCTGGTCGACCTCATGCGGCTGGGGGTGGCCACCCCGGACGTGCTCGTCGACGTCCGGCAGCTGACCTCCACCGAGGTCGAGGACCTGCCCGACGGCGGGCTGCGGATCGGGGCCGCGGTGCCCAACGCCGACCTGGCGGCCGAGCCCCGAGTGCGCGAGCGCTACCCGCTGCTGGCCCAGGCCCTGCTGGCCGGGGCGTCGGGGCAGCTGCGCAACCGGGCCACCACCGGGGGCAACCTGCTGCAGCGCACCCGCTGCACCTACTTCACCGACACCACGATGCCGTGCAACAAGCGCGACGCCGGCTCCGGCTGCGGCGCGGTCGAGGGCCTGCACCGCAACCTCGCCGTGCTGGGCGCCACCCACGAGGGCCCGACGTCCCCGCACACCTGCATCGCCACCCACCCGTCGGACATGGTGGTCGCGCTGCGGGCGCTGGACGCCTCGGTCCGGGTGCTGGGCGCCGACGGCGAGCGCACCGTGCCGATCGCCGAGCTGCACCGGCTGCCCGGCGACGACCCGGCGCGGGACACCACGCTGGCGCACGGCGAGCTGATCACCGCCATCGACGTCCCGGCGCTGCCGTGGGCCACCCGCTCGCGCTACCGCAAGGTCCGCGACCGGGCCTCCTACGCCTTCGCGCTGGTGTCCGTCGCCGCCGCCCTCGACCTCGACGGTTCGACCGTCCGCGACGTCCGGATCGCCCTGGGCGGGGTGGCGCACAAGCCGTGGCGGGCGACCGTCGCGGAGGACGCCCTGCGCGGCGGACCGGCCACCGAGGCCGCCTTCGCCGCAGCCGCAGAGGCCGAGCTGGCCGCCGCCGCGCCGCTCGCCGACAACGCGTTCAAGGTCCCGATGGCCACGAACATGATCACCCGCACCCTCGTCCAGCTCGCGGAGGCCCGCGCATGACCGCCACCACCGAGCGGGCCGTCGGCAGCGACGTCCGCCGGATCGACGGCCCGGCCAAGGTCCGCGGCCTGGCCCCCTACGCCTACGAGCACGAGGTCGACGGCTCGGCGGTGTTCGTCGCGCTGGTGCAGTCCACCGTGGCGAAGGGGCGGATCACCTCGATCGACGTCTCGGCCGCGCAGGCGGTGCCCGGGGTGCTCGCCGTCCTCACGCACGAGGACGCGCCGCGGCTGGGGGACGTCGCGGAGGAGCTCCTCGTCCTGCAGTCCGACCGCGTGCAGTACGCCGGCCAGCCGGTCGCCGTCGTGGTGGCCGAGACCTCCGAGGTCGCCCGGGACGCCGTCGGCCGGGTCGTGGTGCGCTACGACGCGCAGCGCCCGGACGTCGACCTGCGGGCCGACCGGGACGACCTGTACCCGCCGGAGAAGCTGATGGGCGGCTTCGAGACCGACTCGGTCATCGGCGACGTGGACGCCGCGCTGGCCGCCGCGCCGGTGTCGGTCGACGTCACCTACGAGACGCCGAACGAGCACAACAACCCGATCGAGATGCACGCGACGGTGGCCCGGTGGGACGGGGACGTGCTGCGGATGTGGGACGCCAACCAGGGCCCGCACAACCTGGTCCCGGTGATCACCGAGGCGTTCGGGATCACCGCCGACCAGCTGCACATCACCTCGCCCTACGTGGGCGGCGCGTTCGGGTCCAAGGCGTTCACCCACGTGCACCAGCTGATCGCCGGGATGGCCGCCAAGGTCACCGGCCGCACGGTGAAGGTGGAGCTGACCCGGCAGCAGATGTTCAGCCTGGTCGGCCACCGCACCCCGACCATCCAGCGGCTGCGGCTGGGCGCGCTGCCCGACGGCACCATGACCGCGATCAGCCACGAGGTCGTGGAGCACACCTCGCAGAACGCGGAGTTCGCCGAGCAGACGGCGACGGCGACCCGGTTGATGTACGCCGCGCCGGCCCGCCGGACGACGCACCGGCTGGCCAAGCTGGACGTGCCGGCGCCGACGATCATGCGGGCGCCGGGGGAGGCCCCGGGCATGTACGCCCTGGAGTCCGCGGTCGACGAGCTCGCCGAGGCCCTGGGCATGGACCCGGTGGAGCTCCGGCTGCGCAACGAGCCCGAGCGCGACCCCGAGCGCGACGTGCCGTGGAGCACCCGGAACCTGGTCGCCTGCCTGCGCCAGGGTGCGGAGCGGTTCGGCTGGGCCGACCGCGACCCGCGGCCCGGCGTCCGTGCGGACGGCCGGTGGCTGGTCGGCACCGGGGTCGCCGCGTCCACCTACCCGACCCGCCGCCGGCCCTCGCAGGCCCGGATCGAGGCCGTGCCCGGCAAGCCGTTCGTGGTCAGCATCGACGCCTCCGACATCGGGACCGGCGCCTGGACGGCGCTGACCCAGATCGCCGCCGACGCGCTCGGCGTGCCCATGGACGACGTCGACCTCCGGATCGGCGACAGCCGGCTGCCGAAGGCCTCGGGGGCGGGCGGCTCGACCGGGATCACCTCGTGGGGGCCGGCGATCATCGCCGCGGCGCAGGAGCTGCGCGACCGCGAGGTGCCGCCCGGCGGCCTGACGGTGACCGGGTCCTCCGGCCCGGGCGACGAGGCCGAGCAGTACTCCAGCCACGCCTTCGGTGCGCACTTCGCCGAGGTCCGGGTGGACCGGGACTCCGGCGAGGTCCGGGTGCCGCGGATGACCGCGGTCTTCGCGGCCGGCCGGATCATCAACCCGACCACCGCCCGCTCGCAGTTCCTCGGCGGCATGACGATGGGCCTGTCGATGGCGCTGCACGAGGAGGCGGTGCTCGACGCGACCCACGGCCACTACGCCAACCACGACCTCGCCGAGTACCACGTCGCCACGAACGCCGACGTCGGCGAGGTGGACATCAGCTGGGTCGACGAGGTCGACGAGCTGCACAACCCGCTGGGCGCCAAGGGCATCGGCGAGGTCGGCATCGTCGGGTCGGCGGCGGCGATCGGGAACGCCTACGCGCACGCCACCGGACGCCGGGTCCGGGACCTGCCGCTCACCCCGGACAAGTTCTTCCGCTGACCCCGGGGGCGGCGCCCGGGGTCAGCGCGTCGGGTCGAGGTGGGCCAGCAGGGTCTGGCCGATGTCCTCCAGCGCCGCGATCTGCGCCGGGCTGAGCTGGTCGAACAGGTGCGTGCGGACGCTCTCCACGTGCACCGGCGCGGCGTGCTCCAGGGCGGCGAACCCCTCGTCGGTGAGCACGGCGAGCTGGCCGCGGCCGTCGCTCTCGCACACCTGGCGCCGCACCCAGCCGCGTTCCTCCAGCCGGGACACCGCGTGCGAGAGCCGGCTGCGGGAGGACAGGCACCGCTCGGCGAGCTGGCTCATCCGCAGCGACCGGCCAGGGGTCTCCGAGAGCTGCACCATGATCTCGTAGTAGGCATGGGAGATGCCGGTCTCGCGGGTCAGCTCGCGGTCCAGGCGGTCCTGCAGCAGCTGGGTGCTGTAGAGCCAGGCCCGCCAGGCCTGCTGCTCCTCGGGGCTGAGCCAACGCGGCTGTGACGGAGCCGACACCTCTGCGGACATGCCCAGAAGGGTACTAGCGGAATGCTCAAGCCTTCAACTACGCTACGGTCCGGCGAAGCAGTCAAACGCTCAACGACTTGGAGACAGACATGACCAGCACGCAGATCCCCGGTTACCTGGCCGGCACCTGGGACATCGACGCCAGCCACTCGACGGTCGGGTTCTCCGTCCGCCACATGATGGTCAGCAAGGTCCGCGGGTACTTCACCAAGTTCGAGGGCACCCTCGTCACCGCCGAGGACCCGGCCGCCTCGACCGTCGAGGCCACGATCGACATGGACTCGATCGACACCCGCCAGGAGCAGCGCGACGCGCACATCAAGTCCGCCGACTTCTTCGACACCGGCAACCACACGGTCATGACCTTCCGCTCCACGTCGATCAAGCCCAAGGGCGACGACTGGACCGTCGAGGGCGACCTCACCATCAAGGGCATCACCAAGCCCACCACCCTGGACCTGGAGCTCAACGGCTTCGGCCCGGACGCCTACGGCGGCACGCGCGCCGGCTTCTCCGGCAAGACCACGATCTCCCGCAAGGAGTTCGGCGTGGACATCGACATGCCGATGGACGGCGGCGGCGTCGTCGTCGGCGACAAGATCTCCGTCGAGCTCGAGATCGAGGCCGTGCTCCGCGCGAGCTGAACCACCGCGGCGTCGACCTGACGCCGCCGCACGACCGACGAGGGCCCCGGGTGACCACACCCCGGGGCCCTCGCCGCGTCCGGACCGGCGCGTGCAGGCCCTGACCAGCAGGTCCTGGGCAGATCCGCAGCCGGTTCCCAGGAACTCCCGGGGGTCCGGCGACGACTGTGCTGTCGTGCGGTCCGACGAGGTGCGTCCCTGGCTGGCGCTGGCTGCCCGGCTGCTGCTGGGCGGCGTCCTGGTGGTGGCCGGGGCGCTCAAGGTGCCCGATCCCGCGGCGGCCGTCCGCGCCGTGCGGGCCTACCGGCTGCTGCCCGAGGGCCTGGTCGGCCCGGTCGCCTTCGGGTTGCCGGCGCTGGAGGTCGTCGTCGGCCTGGCCCTGCTGGCCGGCGTCCTCGTCCGGGCGTCGGCGGTCGCGGCCGCCGTGCTGATGGTGGTCTTCCTGGTCGGCATCGGCTCGGCCTGGGCGCGCGGCCTGCAGATCGACTGCGGCTGCTTCGGCGGCGGCCAGGTCGACGCCGGCCAGACCGCCTACCCGGCCGAGGTGGCCCGGGACACCGCGCTGCTGCTGGTCGCCCTGGCCCTCGCCCGCTGGCCGCACTCCCGTCTCGCCCTCGCCCACCGTCTGGAGCCCGCCACACCATGAGCACGTCGAGATGAGCACGTCGAGCAAGAAGGAGACCGCCCGCCGGCGGATCGCCGCGAAGCGGGAGGCCGAGGCCGCCCAGCGCGCCGCCGAGCAGCGCCGCCGCCGGACGATCCTGGGCGGCTCGATCGCCGCCGCCGTGGTGGTGATCGCCGTCGTGGTCGCGATCGTCGTGCAGACCGCCCGGACGTCGACCGCCGCGGACGCGGCCGTGCCCAGCGGCACCGTGGCCGACGGCAACGGCTACACGTTCGCCGTCGGGCCGGACGACGCCCCGGTCACGGTGGACCTGTACGAGGACTACCAGTGCCCCAACTGCAGGGACTTCGAGGACGCCGCCGGCTCCACCCTGGAGGACCTGGTCACCGCCGGCACCGTGCGGATCGTCTACCACGGCATGGCCTTCCTGGACTCCTCGCGCAACGACGACTACTCCACCCGGGCCCTCAACGCCGCGGCCGTGGTCGCCTCCACCTCGGGCACCGACGTGCTCGAGCGGTTCCACGACCTGCTGTACGCCAACCAGCCCGACGAGGCCACCGGCAGCGGACTGACCGACGACCAGCTGATCTCCTACGCCGAGCAGGCCGGGGCGAGCGCGGAGGCCGTCGAGTCCGGCATCCGCGACCAGGTCTACGGCGGCTGGGTGGAGCGGGCCACCGACCAGGCCTCCAAGGACGGCGTGACCGGCACCCCGACGGTGTTCGTGGACGGCACCACGCTCACCGACCTGTCCGCCGACGGGCTGTCGGCCGCGGTCGCGGCGGCGACGTCCTGACGGGGGAGACTGGGTCCATGACGACGAGCACCCCGTCCCGCACGTCCCCGCTCACCTCGCTGCCCAGCGCGCTCCCGGTGGCCGTCGGGCTGGCGGCCGGGTTCGGCATCGCGCAGGGCACCGGCGTCCGGGCACTCGGCGGTCTGGTCTTCGTCGCCGGGGGCGTCGCGGCCGGGTGGCTGTGGCGCCGGCGCCGCGGCTGGGCCGTGACCGCCGGCCTGGCCGCGGTCTACCTGGTGGCGTTCGTGCTGGCCCACGTGCTGGCCATCGGCGTCGGCTGGCCGGCCTGGCTGGCCGTTGGCCTGGTCACCGTGGTCGCCGCGGGGATCAGCTACGGGGTCGCCGACAGGTGAGCCGGGGCGGGTCGCGCCTCCCCCCGAGGGGTGCGTGACAGCGCACACGCCGGGCATCCCCTCCGGAGCGCCTACCATGGGAGGGTCGCCGGTCGGCGACCCCGCGGCGTGCAGCGCTGCGAAACCCCGATCTTCCTGAGGTGCTCTTCGCATGCCCACCCGTAACGACCTGCGCAACGTGGCGATCGTGGCCCACGTCGACCACGGCAAGACGACCCTCGTCGACGCCCTGCTCCGGCAGGCCGGTGCCCTCGGTCGTGCCAAGGGCGAAGGCACCGACAACGACTCGACGCAGGACCGGGTCATGGACTCCATGGACCTGGAGCGCGAGCGCGGGATCACCATCCTCGCCAAGAACACCGCGATCCGGCTGGCCGACGAGAACGGTGACCCGGTCATCGTCAACATCGTCGACACCCCGGGCCACGCGGACTTCGGCGGCGAGGTCGAGCGCGGTCTGTCCATGGTCGACGGCGTCGTCCTGCTGGTCGACGCCTCCGAGGGCCCGCTGCCGCAGACCCGCTTCGTGCTGCGCAAGGCGCTGGCCAAGGGGATGCCGGTCATCCTCGCGGTGAACAAGACCGACCGCGGCGACGCGCGCATCGACGAGGTCGTCGACGAGTGCTACGAGCTGTTCATGGAGCTGCTCGAGGACGCCGGGCTGCCCGCGGAGACCCTCGAGTTCCCGATCGTCTACTGCAACGGCCGCACCGGCCAGGCGTCGATGAACAAGCCGGAGAACGGCACCGTCCCGGACAGCCCCGACCTGGGCCCGCTGGTCAAGACGCTGCTGGACACCATCCCGGCCCCGGTCTACGACGCCGAGGAGCCCCTGCGCGCGCAGGTCACCAACCTCGACGCCTCGCCCTTCCTCGGCCGCCTCGCGCTGCTGCGCATCCACTCCGGTGAGATGAAGCGCGGCCAGCAGGTCGCCTGGTGCAAGGTCGACGGCACCATCACCAAGGTCAAGATCACCGAGCTGCTGACCACCGAGGGCCTGACCCGTGTCCAGGCCGACAGCGCCGGCCCCGGCGACCTGGTCGCCATCGCCGGCATCGAGGACATCGGCATCGGCGACACCCTGGCCGACCCCGACGACCCGCGCCCGCTGCCGGCGCTGACCGTCGACGAGCCGTCGATCTCGATCACCATCGGGATCAACACCTCGCCGCTGTCGGGCAAGTCGGGCAAGAAGGTCACCGCCCGCCTGATCAAGAACCGCCTCGACCAGGAGCTGGTCGGCAACGTCTCGGTGCGCATGCTGCCCACCGAGCGCCCCGACACCTGGGAGATGCAGGGCCGCGGCGAGCTGGCCCTGGCGATCCTGGTCGAGCAGCTGCGCCGCGAGGACTTCGAGCTGACCGTCGGCCGCCCGCAGGTGGTCACCAAGGTCATCGACGGCAAGGTGCACGAGCCGGTCGAGCGGGTCACCATCGACACCCCCGGCGAGTACGTCGGCACGCTGACCCAGGCGCTGGCCGTGCGCAAGGCGCGGCTGGAGAACCTGGTGCACCACGACACCGGCTGGGCCCGCATGGAGTACATCGCGCCCTCCCGCGGCCTGATCGGGTTCCGCACCGAGTTCCTCACCGAGACCCGCGGCACCGGCGTGTTCAACCACGTGCTCGAGGGCTACGAGCCGTGGCTGGGCGAGATGCGCGCGCGGCCCACCGGGTCCCTGGTGGCCGACCGCTCCGGCGTCGCGACCACGTACTCGATGTTCTCGCTGCAGGAGCGCGGCTCGATGATGGTCGAGCCCGGCACCGAGGTCTACGAGGGCATGCTGGTCGGTGAGAACTCGCGTCCCGACGACATGGACGTGAACATCACCAAGGAGAAGAAGCTCACCAACATGCGCAAGTCCACCTCCGAGGAGCTGGAGCGGCTCATCCCGCCGCGGATCCTCAACCTGGAGCAGGCGCTGGAGTTCTGCGCCGAGGACGAGTGCGTGGAGGTCACCCCCACCGTCGTCCGCATCCGCAAGGTCGAGCTGGACCAGACCACCCGCGGCCGCTCGCGCAACAAGAAGCCCAAGCCGGAGTAGTCGCCCCCCGGCACGTCCGACGCCCCCGTCACCCCGAGGTGACGGGGGCGTCGTCGTCCCGGGGTGAGGTGGCTCGCTCTCGCGTGGTCACCCACCGTGAGGGCTGGCCGTGTGGCTCGCGGGGCGGCTGGGACGTGGCGTGTCCCGCCGGAGGGCCCAGGTGCCGCGCCTAGCGTTGCCTGGTGGGGATCGAGCGAGGGGTGGTGCCGGTGGCGGACCGGGCGGCGTGGGTCGGTGAGCAGGAGCTCCCGGGTTTCCGCGGGGGGATCGACGTCCGGGTGAGCCTGCGCACCGATGCCGGCCCCGGTCTGCGGGGTGCGTGGTGGCCCCGGTCGACCGACCTGGCGCTGGAGCTGCCCGAGCTGGTGGCCGCGCTGGCCCGGCGCGGCGTGCTGGTCACCCGGTTCACCTACCCGTTCAGCACCTGGCACGCCGTCCCGCGCAAGCTGGCGGTCGGGGACCGGATCGTGCGGGTCGGCGGGTTCGGCACCGGTGACCCCCAGGTGGTGTCGCTGACCTGCGGCCCCGACCAGCTGCACCTGGAGCTGCTGGTCGTGCCGCCGGCCACCGAGGCGTTGTTCAGCGCCCGCGCGCTGCGGATGGCCGCTGTCCCCGGGACCGCGCTGACCGCCCGCGCCGTGCTCACCGCGGCCGGGCGGCACCCTGCCCTGCGCACCGGCGAGATCCCGGTGCAGACCGCCGGCTGAAATCCCACCGATCCGGTGGGAATCGCCGGGCGGGTGGTCCCGGTTGGGGCAGGGGAGACGACCACCCCCTGGAGGACCCGTGACCAGCACGCTGCCCGACACCCAGTCCGACACGTTCGCCGCCGACTGGGCGCAGTGGCACGAGGCCAAGGAGGCCACGCTCACCGCGCCGCACGGCTTCCTGTCGGTGACCGCGCTGGCCTGGCTCACCGACCAGCCGATCGCGATCGAGGGCGTGCCCGGGCGCTGGTCGGACGGCGACCGCGGCGTGGTGGTCGAGCTGGCTGCCGACGAGCAGCTCGCGGTCGGCGACCGGCCGGTGGTGGGGGAGCACGTGTTCGGCGCGCTCGGGCTGCGGGAGAGCGTGCTGGCCACCGCGGGCGACACCGTCGTCGAGGTGGCCGAGCGCGGTGGCCGGCACGTCGTCCGGCTGCGCGACCCGGAGTCCCCGCTGCGGCTGGCCCACCCCGGCACGCCCGCCTACCCGGCCGACCCGCGGTGGGCCGTGGAGGGCCGCTTCGTGCCCTTCGCCGCCCCCGAGCCGACCACGGTGGGCGGCGCCTTCGAGGGCGTCGAGCACGTCTACGACGCCCCCGGCACCGTGGAGTTCGAGCTGGACGGCCGGCCGCTGTCGCTGCGGGCGTTCCCCGGGCACGGCGAGGGCCGGCTGATGGTGCTGTTCTCCGACGAGACCTCCGGGGACACCACCTACGCCTTCCGGTCCCTCCAGGTCGTGCCCGACGCCGACGGCCGGGTCGTGGTCGACCTCAACCGGGCGACGAACCTGCCCTGCGCCTACACCGACCTGGCGACCTGCCCGCTGCCGCCGGCGGAGAACCGGCTGCCGCTGGCCGTCGAGGCGGGGGAGCGGACGCCGACCACGCGCGGCGTCGCCGTCCCCACCGCGGACGGGGCCGTGCTGGCCCGCTAGTCCGAGCCCTCGACGGTGAACCGGAAGGCGTCCCGGAGGGTGTGCAGGTCCCACAGGTGGCCGGCCATCACGTCGGGACCCTTCACCGGGTCCCCCTCGACCAGCGCGCCCGGGATGACCAGCTGGGACACCTGGATGCCCTCCTCGCCGAGCACCTCGTGCAGCAGCTGGGCGTAGGCGGTCAGCCCGGCGAAGGCGATGCTGGTGCCCGCCACGCCCTTGTTCGGCACGGTCGCCGACCCGCCGTTGACGAACAGGATCGAGGGCTTCGCGTCCTTGGGCAGGTAGCGCATGCCCGGCAGCACCTGCCGGACGGCGGCCACCGGCCCGTAGATCGAGAACTCCACCGGCCCGACCAGGTCGGCGACGGTGGTCTCCAGCACCGGCCGCAGGAACGTCTTGTCCGGCAGCGGGCTGTACTGCAGCACCTCGATCGGGCCCATCGCCTGGGCGACGGTCTCCAGCGTGTGCGTGATCGAGTCGGGGTCGCGGACGTCGGCGACGAACCCGCCGGCGGTGATCCCCTCGGCCGAGAGGTCGTGCGCCAGGTCGGTGACCCGCTGCTGGTTGCGGGCGATCAGCGCGATGTCGTACCCCTGCGCGCCGAATGTGCGCGCCACCTGGGCGCCCAGGCCCCGACCGGCTCCGATGATGGCCATCACGGACATGCGGGTGCTACCTCCACGGCTGTGCACGGCGCCGTGGTCGGCGCCGTCGCCCTGCACCCCTACCCGGTCGGTCGCGGGCAACGCATCGGCCCTGCGCGAACCGGCTGGACGCCCGGTCGCCGCCGCGATGGGGTGGGGGAATGCGACTCCTCGTCCTCGGCGGCACCCACTTCCTCGGCCGGCACGTGGTCGACGCCGCGCGCGCAGCCGGTCACGACGTCGCGACGCTGACCCGGGGTGTGTCGGGGGAGCCGCCCGACGGTGTGCGCGCCTTCCACGCCGACCGGGACGACCCGCTCCCCGCCGAGGTGCTGGCCTGGGCGCCCGAGCTGGTGGTGGACACCTCGTGCCAGACCCGGGCGGCCGCCGAGCACGCGACCGCGCTGGACCCGGCCGGCTACGCCTTCGTCAGCAGCCTCAACGCCTACCGGGGCTGGCCGCCCGGGCCGCTGCGCGGGGAGGACGAGCCGACCTGGGACACCGACGACGACGAGTACGGGCCCGTCAAGGCGCACGCCGAGCGGGTGCTGGGTGGTGCCCTCCGCGACCGGTTCCTCACCGCCCGGGCCGGGCTGGTCGTCGGGCCGTTCGACCCGCTCCACCGGCTGGGCTGGTGGCTGGACCGGATCGCGGCCGGCGGGCCGGTCGTCGTCCCCGACGCCCTCGACCAGCCGATCGCGCTGGTCGACGCCCGGGACCTGGCCGGCTGGCTGGTGCAGGTGTGCGGGCAGCGGTCCGGCGCTGTCAACGCCACCGGCCCGGCCGGGATGACCACCCTCGGCGGGCTGCTGGACACCTGCCGGGAGGTCACCGGTGGCGACGCGGAGTGGGTCGTCGTCCCGGAGGCGGACCTGCTCGCCGCCGGGGTGCAGCCGTGGCAGCACCTGCCGCTGTGGCTGCCGGCCGACGTGGCCCGCACTGCCTGGGACGTCGACACCGGCCGGGCGCGGGAGCTCGGCCTGCCCAGCCGGCCGGTTCGGGACTCGGTCGCCGACACCTGGGTGTGGATGCAGACCCACCCGCGCCCCGAGCCCCCGCCCGGCCGCACCCTGCCGGGCCTCCCCGCCGACCTGGAGGAGACCCTCCTCCGGACGTGATCATGGGGTTGTCGTCCGATCGACACGCGCGCCCGGCGCGTCGTCCGGCGACAACCCCATGATCACGCGGGGAAGGCGGGCGGGTGGTCAGTCCCTGGGGGCCTGGGGGCGGCCGGCGGTGACCGCGTCGTCGTCGCGGCTGAGCTCGGCGACCAGGGCGTCGCGGCGCTCCTGCTCGAGCTTGGCGGCCGCCTCGACCGACTCGGCCTCGGTGTCGGCCCGGTAGACCCGCCACGAGTGGACGACGGCGGCGACCCAGCCGAGCACGATCACCGCGTAGACCGGCCAGCGGACGGCGTCGGCGACCTCGAAGGCGTTGAACAGCGACCGGGTGTTGGTGAACACGATGATCCCGCCGACCGCGGAACCCAGCAGGCGCGGCGGCACGTGCCGGACCAGCCAGGCGGCGATCGGCGCGGCGATGACGCCGCCGATGAGCAGGCCGGCCACCCAGGTCGCGTCGATCCCCTGCGAGCCGAGGGAGAACAGGAAGCCCAGCGAGGCGGCCAGCGCCACGATGAACTCCGAGGTGTCGATGGAGCCGATCACCTTGCGGGGCTCCATCCGGCCGCTGGCCAGGATCGCCGGCGTGCCGACCGGCCCCCACCCGCCGCCGCCGGTGGCGTCGACGAAGCCGGCGACCAGGCCCAGCGGGCCGAGGAAGCGCTTGCGCATCGGCTTGCCGAGGTTCTGCTTGTTCAGGCCGCGGAAGGTGAAGCGGATCAGCACGTACAGGCCCAGCACCAGCAGGATCGCGCTCATCAGCGGGGCGGCGACCGAGGTGTCCAGCGAGGCCAGGAAGGTCGCGCCGGCGAAGGCCCCGACACCACCGGGGATGCCGATCTTGGCGACGACCTTCCAGTCGACGTTGCCGAACCGCCAGTGCGAGGCGCCCGACACCAGTGTGGTGCCGATCTCGGCCAGGTGGACGGTGGCCGACGCGGCGGCCGGGCTGGCGCCGACGGCCAGCAGCAGCGTCGTCGAGGTGACGCCGTAGGCCATGCCCAGGCTGCCGTCGACGAGCTGGGCGCCCAGGCCGACGAGGGCGAACAGGATGAGGGTGCGCACGGTGGAGCTCCAGGGGAGGGTCGCGACAGGGGGGAGTCCCCCGGCCGCGCACCCGCGCCGGAGGTCGGGGCAGCGGTGCCCCGGGTGTGGTCAGCGGGCCGGACAGGCCGTGGTGGTGACGCGCACGAGGTCGACGTGGATGCGGCTCACCAGGAGGTCCCCCGGGAGCAGGCGGGTCGTCGACACGAGGTCAATGTCTACCAGCCCGATGCACAAAGAAGGCAACGGGACGTCCCGTCAGGTGGGATCGGGCTCCAGGACGTCGTCCCGGATGGTCAGGAACGACACCAGGCCGCCCACGGCGAGCAGTCCGGCGCACACCCGCATGGCCAGCGCATAGCCGTCGGTGAAGGCGTCCGGGCGGGCGTAGTCGTCGCCGGACAGGCCCACCACCAGGGGCAGCGCGGCGACGGCGAGCAGCTGGCCGGCCCGCGCGACGGTGTTGTTCACCCCGCTGGCCACCCCGGCCAGGTGGTTGGGGGCGGCGCCCAGCACGGTCGCGGTCAGCGGGGCCACGGTGGCCGCCATCCCGAGACCGAACAGGACCGACCCGGGCAGCACGCCGGTCACCCAGCCGGTGCCGGCGTCCACGAAGGACAGGTAGAGGACGCCGGACCCCGCGACCAGCGGGCCGACGGTCATCGGCAGGCGGGGTCCGATCCGGCCGGCCAATGCACCGGCCCGGGAGGACAGCAGCGAGATGATCAGGATCGACGGGACGACGGCGGCCCCGGCGGCCAGCGCGTCGTAGCCGAGGACGGTCTGCAGCTGCAGCACCAGGAAGAAGGACATGCCGCCCAGCGCGCCGTAGACCGCCAGCGTGGTCAGGTTGGCCCCGGTGAACTGCCGGTCGGCGAAGACGCCCAGCGGCAGCATCGGGTCGGCCGCCCGGCGCTCCTGGACGACGAACCCGACCCCGGCGGCCAGCCCGAGCGCGAGGGCGACCCAGGTGCCCGGTCCCGCGCCGGCGTCGATCAGCGCGTAGGTGACCCCGCCGAGGGCGAGTGCTGCGGTGAGGGCGCCGCCGACGTCGAACCGGCCGTGGTGGGCGGGGTCGCGGCTCTCGGGCACGTGCCGCAGCGCCACCAGGACGACGGCGACGGCCAGCGGCACGTTGAGCAGGAACACCCACCGCCAGCTGACGGTGTCGACCAGGAAGCCGGCCAGGAACGGGCCGCCCAGCCCGGCGATCCCGCCCAGCCCCGACCACAGGCCGATGGCCTTCGCCCGGTCGGCGTGGGCGAAGGAGGCCTGGATGATCGACAGCGACCCGGGCACCAGCAGCGCCCCGCCGATGCCCTGCAGCACCCGGGCGGCCACCAGCAGGCCGGTGGAGGGCGCCAGGCCGCACAGCAGCGACGTGGCGGCGAACCAGACCACGCCGACCAGGAAGACCCGTCGCCGTCCGAACCGGTCGCCCAGCGCGCCGCCCAGCAGCACGAGCGAGGCCAGCGCGAGGGTGTAGCCGGTGACCGTCCACTGCAGCCCGGACAGCGAGGCGTCCAGGTCGCGGCCGATGGTGGGCAGCGCGACGTTGACCGCGGTGGAGTCCAGGAACGCCATCGCCGAGGCCAGCACGGTGGCCAGCACCGTCCAGCGACCCTGCGCCGTCCCCAGTCGCAGGTCGCCCACGGGACTCCTGTCAGCCGACGATCGCGTGCGTGAGGTAGTAGACCGCAGCCGCGACGGCGCCGGCCGCGGGGAGGGTCAGCACCCACGCGACGACGATGTTGCCAGCGACGCCCCAGCGCACCGCGGACAGCCGCCGGGTGGCGCCCACGCCCATGATCGAGGTGGTCGTGATGTGCGTGGTGGACACCGGGACGGCGAACACCGTGGCCGTGGTGACCATGACCGCCGAGGCCACGGTCTGGGCGGAGAAGCCGCCGGCCGGGGTGAGCTGGATGATCCGCCGGCCCAGCGTGCGCATGATCCGGAAGCCGCCGGCGTAGGTGCCCGCGCTGATCGCCAGGGCCGCGGCGAGGATGACCCACAGCGGTACCTCGAAGCTGTCGATCTGGCCCGAGGTGACCAGCGCGAGGGTGATGATGCCCATGGTCTTCTGAGCGTCCTGCAGGCCGTGGCCCAGCGCCATGGTCGCCGAGCTGACGATCTGTGCGTAGCGGAACCCGCGGTTGGCCCGGGTCACGTTGGCGCCCCGGAAGGACCATAGGATCGCCAGCATGAACAGGTAGCCCAGGCCGAACCCGACCAGCGGCGAGAGCACCATCGGGATGACGACCTTCTCGATGATCCCCGCCCACTGCACCGAGTGGACCGCGGCCAGCGCCGCGCCGACCAGGCCGCCGATCAGCGCGTGGGACGACGAGCTGGGCAGCCCGAAGTACCAGGTGATCAGGTTCCAGGTGATCGCGCCCATGAGCGCGGCGAAGACGATCTGCAGGCCGCCGGACCCGGACGGGGTGTCGATGATCCCGGCGCCGACGGTCTTGGCCACCTCGGTGGAGATCAGCGCCCCGACCAGGTTCATCACCGCGGCCAGCGCGAGGGCGACCCGCGGGGTCAGCGCCTTGGTGGACACCGCGACGGCGATCGAGTTCGCCGCGTCGTGGAAGCCGTTGGTGTAGTCGAAGGCCAGCGCGACGACGACGATGACGACCATCGCCAGGAAGAGCCCGTCCACGGTGGGCTCAGGACTCCTTGACCGCGATGGTCTCGACGACGTTGGCGACGTGCTCGAAGGCGTCGGCGGCCTCCTCGAGCTGGTCGGCCACCTCCTTGAGCTTGAGGATCTCCAGGGCGTCGAACTCGCCCGAGTACAGCCGGGACAGCAGTCGGCGGTAGAGCTTGTCCGCCTCGTTCTCCAGGCTGTTGACCTCGATCCAGTAGTCCGACAGGCCCTTCATGGCCTTCAGCCGCGGCATGGCGTCGGCGGTGACCTGGGCACAGCGCTGCAGCAGGGCGACCTGCTGGCCCATCTCGGCGGGCAGCGTGCCCAGGCCGGTGAGGACGACGAGGTCGGCGGCGGCCTCGATGGCGTCCATGACGTCGTCCAGGTCGCTGGCCAGGTTGTAGATGTCCTCCCGGTCGAACGGGGTGACGAAGCTGGAGTTCAGCTGGCGGAAGACCGCGTGCGTGGCGTTGTCCCCGGCGTGCTCGAGGTCGCGCAGCTTGCGGGCGAGCTCCTCGCGCCGCGCGTGGTCGTGCACGAAGTCACCGAGGACCGACGTGGCCTCGACGAGGTTGCGCGCCGAGACGGCGAACATCTCGTAGAAGCTCGAGTCCTTGGGCGTGAGGCTGAAGGGCACGCGCGGAGCTTAGGACCCCTCCTGGCCACCCACCGTTCACCGGGCCTTCATCTACCCGTGCGCGGCGTCCGCCGATCCGGCGTCCAGCGCGGCGACGAGGTCGGCGCGGGCCCGGGCGACCCGGGAGCGGACGGTGCCCACCGGCACCTCGGCGATCCCTGGGTGAGGTCGTCGGCGGACTGCCGGTCGCCCAGGTGCGCGGACAGCCGCCAGCCGTCGGCCGTCGGTGCGCCGACAGCACGGTCCCGTCGGCTGATCCGCAGGACGTCCCACCGGGGACGAGCAGGTCCTGCGCCCTCCGCCGCGCCGCCGTCCTGGCCGTGACCACCGCCGCCCCGGGCAGGTGCTGCCCGGCGTCGACGTGCGGCGGGCGGCGACCGTGCCGGCCACCGGTCCGGCCCTGCTCGCCCGCGCCGCGGTGGTGGTGTTGCTGGCGGGCGGGATCGGGCTGGCCGTCGGGGGAGCGGCCGCCGCCCGCCGGTCGCGCACCGCCGACGCCGGCCCCTCCGCCGGGGCACCGGTCCCGGTCTGGGCCGCGTGCGCGGGACGGTCGTGGCAGGCTCGCAGTCGTGGACGGGGTGCAGCTGCTGACGGCCGGCGGGGGGCCACCCCCCGGGGTGGAGCCCCACCTGGGCCTGTCCGTGGCGTTGGCGCTGCTGTCGGCGTGCGCGTTCGCGGTCTCCACCGTGGTGCAGCACCGGGCGGCGACCACCGCCGGCCAGGACCTGCCCGAGGGCGCGGTCCTGCGGCTGGTCGGCAAGCTGGTCCGCAACCGCGCCTGGATCGGCGGGCAGGCCGCGGCGCTGTGCGGCTTCCTGCTGCACGCCGCGGCGCTCAAGTTCGGTCCGGTCGTCGTCGTCCAGCCGCTGCTGTCCGGCGGGCTGGTCATCTCCCTGGCGTTGGGTGCCCTGGTCGACCGCCGGCACCCGGGGCGGGTGCTGCCGGAGCGGGGGCAGTGGATCTCCGCCGGGGTGGTCGCGGTGACCCTGGGGCTGTTCGTGCTGTCGGCCCGCCCGGACCACGGCGGGTCCTACGCCCGGCCGGGTCCGCTGCTGATGTGCGTGGGGGCCGCGGCGGCGGTGATGGTGCTGGCCGCGCTGTGGGCGCTGCGCCCGCGGGCCCCGCACAAGGCGCTCGCCCTGGGCCTCGGGGCCGGGTTCGGCTTCGGCATCACCGGCCTGCTGCTCAAGGACGTCGTCGCCCGCCCGCCCGGGGACCTGCTCACCAGCTGGACCACCTACCTGCTGCTGGTCTCCGGGGCCGCCTCGATCACCTTCGCGCAGTGGGCCTACCAGTCCGGCGCGCTGATCGAGTGCCTGCCGGTGATGGCGGTGCTCGAACCGCTGGTCGCCGTCGGCCTGGCCGCGCCGGTGTACGGCGAGCGGCTGGCGCCGGGCGTGCTGGCCACGACCGGCCAGGTGGTCGGCGTGGTCGGGCTGGTGGTCGGGGTCGCCGTGCTGGCCCGCCGGACGGCGGCACGGGACGCCACCGGCGTCCCGCTGGCGGTGCCCGCGCCCGCGCCCGCACCGCACCGGCGCGGCTGAACTACACCGTTGTCATTCTCCAGACGGCGTGTCGCGGGCGGCACGCCGACCAGGGGGTCACAGAGGCATCACGGCTCGTTACGTTGTGCGCTGTCGACCGCGCGGGGTGGTCGGGACGCACAGGGGGAGCAAGCGTGGCCGTTCGGGGCAACGGGGTCGGGCATGGTCCGGGCACACACCTGCGGCGTCGTCCGGCCGCCCTGCTGGTCGCCCTCGCGCTGGGCGGCGCCCTGGCCGGTGTCCTCGGTGTCCCCGTCGCACCGGAGGCCGGTGCCTCGTCGGTGGACGCCGACGTCGTCCAGGCGCTGGAGGCCTCGGAGACCTCGCTGTTCGACGAGCAGGCCGAGGTGATGCCGCAGATGGCGATCACCGAGGCGCAGGCGCAGCAACGGCTGGCCGAGGTGGCCGCCTCCCGTGCCCAGCGGGACGCCGAGGCCGCGGCGGCCGCCGAGGCCGCCCGGCCCGACGCGGTCATGCCCGTCGACGGGGCCCGGATGACGACCTGCTTCTGCCAGCGCTGGGGGACCATGCACAGGGGCATCGACCTGGCCGCCCCGATGCTCACCCCGGAGTACGCAGCCGAGGACGGCGTCGTGATCAAGGCCGGAGCGGCCAGCGGCTATGGACTGGCCGTCTACATCCTGGGCGTCAGCGGCGACGTGATGATCTACGGGCACATGGAGGAGATCACGGTCTCCGCCGGCGACGCGGTCGAGATGGGCCAGACCATCGCCCTGGTGGGCAGCCGCGGGCAGTCGACCGGGCCGCACCTGCACTTCGAGGTGCACTCCGGGGGCATCAACGGCGAGCCCGTCGACCCGGAGGAGTGGCTCCGCGACCGCGGCGTCGACATCTGATCGATCGCCTCAGGGCGTGAAGCGGTAGCCCATCCCCGGTTCGGTGTGCAGGTAGCGGGGGTGGGCCGGGTCGGGCTCGAGCTTGCGGCGCAGCTGGGCCAGGTAGACCCGCAGGTAGTTCGTCTCGGTCTCGTAGGCCGGCCCCCACACCGACTGCAGCAGCTGGCGCTGGCCGACCAGCCGGCCGCGGGCGCGCACCAGCTCCGACAGCAGCGCCCACTCGGTGGGGGTCAGCCGCACCGGGACGCCGTCCGCGGTCACCTGCCGGGCCGCGAGGTCGACGGTGAAGTGCTCGGTCGCGACGACCGCCTCGCCGCCCTCGGCGGGTCGGCGGCGCACCACCGCGCGGAGCCGGGCCAGCAGCTCGTCCATGTCGAAGGGCTTGGTCACGAAGTCGTCGGCGCCGGCGTCGAGTGCGTCGACCTTGTCCCGGCTGTCCGAGCGGGCCGAGAGCACCAGCACCGGGCCGGTGAACCACGGCCGCAGCCCGGCCAGCACCTCGGTGCCGTCGAGGTCGGGCAGGCCCAGGTCCAGGACGACGACGTCGGGGTGGCTGGCGGCGGCCTCGCGCAGCGCCGTCGTCCCGTCGGGGGCGGTGACCACCTCGTGGCCGGCGGCCCGCAGGGTGATCCGCAGCGCGCGCAGCAGCTGAGGGTCGTCGTCGACGACCAGCACCCGGCTCACGTCGTCCATGATCGCCCCCGAGGCGTGCGCCGGGCCCCGCGGGGCAGCTCAGGGTCGCCCGGTGGGGGTGGTCCAGTGCAGCTCCCACGTCTGCCCGGGCGCCAGGGCCCGCCACCGCTGCCGGGCGGCGGCCAGCGCGTCGGCGGCCCGGCGCAGCTCGGCCGCGGGCACCCACGAGGCCTCGCCGCGCTGCACCGGCTCGGACCGGGACAGCCGGGCCACCACGTCGGCGAGCGCCTCGGCCCGGCCGACCGCGCCGTGCCGGTCCTTCTTCAGCTGGTCGGAGCGCTCCCGCGCGTGCGGGCGCTGACGGCCGGAGACGTGGGTCATCGAGCCCCACACGACGCCGTCGGCGATGGCGCCCCAGATGCCGTCGCGGACCCGGAGCTCGGTCTCGACCAGCAGGTGCACCAGGTCGTGCGGCAGGTCGTCACCGCCGCCGGCGCCGCGCAGGGTGAAGGCGACGCCGTCGTCCCGGGTCAGCGGGGTGACCACCGGGCGCCGGTCGGCCATCCGGGTGAAGACCACGCGCACGCATCCATGGTCCGACGGCAGGTCAACCGGGTTCCCGCCGTGGGGAGCGGGACGCCACGCCGATGACCGGGACCCTCCTCGGGGGTGGCCGTCCGGGGACTGTATGGTTGTCAACGGCTCGGACACACCAGACCGGGTCGCAAGGGGCTGTGGCGCAGCTGGTAGCGCACCACACTGGCAGTGTGGGGGTCAGGGGTTCGAGTCCCCTCAGCTCCACCCACGTGAACAGGCCGTCCACCCGCTGGGTGGACGGCCTGACTCGTCTCCGGGCTAGCGGGAGTTCTGCCTACGGGCGACGACGACGAGCCCGACGAGCACCAGCGCCAGTGGAGCCCAGCCCGGCAGGCCGAACGGGCCGAGGATCAGCTCCGCGACGAAGATCAGCAGTCGGAACGCGACCCAGAAGCCGACCAGCAGGACGAGCCAGAACACGACGGGTCGTTCGGCCTGCAGGCGGCGCAGCATCTCCATCGCCCCATCATCCCCCGTGCGCGCCACGGAACACGGCGACGGCCCGCGGTGCTGCCCTGAAGGATGAGCACCCTGCAGACCACCCCCACCCCACCCTTCCTCGGCGCCCACGCCCTCGTGGTCGGCGCCAGCGGCATCACCGGCAGCGCGCTGGTGGAGAAGCTGACCGCCGGCGGCTGGGAGGTCTCCGGCCTCTCCCGCAACCCGGTCGAGGGCTCCAGTGCCCGGCACGTCCGCGCCGACCTGCGCTCCGCGGACTCCCTGGCGGAGGCGCTGGGCGAGCTGCGGCCGACCCACGTGTTCTTCTGCGCCTGGTCCAAGCAGGACACCGAGGCCGAGAACATCGTCGTCAACCGGGCGATGGTCGCCGACCTGCTGGCCGCGCTGGCGCCGGGCCGCAGCGTGCGGCACGTCGCGCTGGTCACCGGGCTGAAGCACTACCTCGGCCCATTCGAGGCCTACGCCCAGGGCGAGATGCCCGACACCCCGTTCCACGAGGACGCCGACCGGCTGCCGGTCGAGAACTTCTACTACGCCCAGGAGGACGCCCTCTTCGAGGCGGCGGCCGAGCAGGGCTTCACCTGGAGCGTGCACCGCTCGCACACCGTCATCGGCCACGCCGTCGGCAACGCCATGAACATGGGCTCGACGCTGGCCGCCTACGCCGCGATCTGCCGCGCCGACGGCCGACCGTTCGTGTTTCCGGGGTCCGAGACCCAGTGGAACTCCCTGGTCGACATGACCGACGCCGGCCAGCTCGCCGATCACATGATCTGGGCCTCGACCACCGAGGCCGCCGCGGACCTGGCGTTCAACGTGGTCAACGGGGACGTCTTCCGCTGGCGGTGGATGTGGCCCCGGCTCGCCGCCGCGCTCGACGTCGAGCCGATCGGCTACTCCGACGCCCCGCGGCCGCTGGAGGAGCAGATGGCCGACGCCGAGCCGGTCTGGGCCCGGGTCGTCGCCGAGCACGGGCTGGTCGAGCCCGACCTCGCCCGGGTCGCGTCGTGGTGGCACACCGACTCCGACCTCGGTCGCGACATCGAGGTGCTCGCCGACATGAGCCGCTCCCGGCTGCTCGGCTTCACCGGCTACGTGCGCACCGAGGACTCGTTCCTGCGCCTGTTCGACCGCTACCGGGCCGAGGGACTCATCCCCTGACCGGCTCGCGGTAGACGGTGGTCTCCCCGCTGACCAGGGTGACCCCGGCCCCCGCGAAGTTCGCCAGGTCCGCGACCGCGGCCTGCCCCTCCGGCCCCGCCATGGCGGCGTCCAGGGCGGCCTGGTCGTCGAACTCCAGGACGGCGACGAAGTGGAACGGGGCCGGTGCGCCGTCCGGACCCGGGGCCGGGTGGGTCCCGGTGAACGAGCGGAGCCCGGGGAACGCCAGGCCGAGCCGGCTGTGGGTCTCTGCGTAGTGCCGGTCGAACGCGGCCGGGTCCTCGGGCTGGGCGTAGAGGGCGATGAGCGTGTGGGTCATGGTGCTGGGCTCCTCGAGATCACCGTGCACGGGCGGCCGGCCCCGGCAGCTCGCTGGGGTTGTGGCCGAACTGCTGCTTGAACGTGCGGGAGAAGTGGCTGGCGTCGGCGTAGTGCCAGCGCTGGGCGACGGTGCGGCCGGCGAGCAGCTCGTCCCTCGCCCGGGCCAGCCGTCGGGTCCGGATGTGCCCGGCGACGCCCTCGCCGGTGGGGGCGAAGGCGCGCTGCAGGGTGCGCAGCGACACCCCCAGCGCGGCCGCCACCGAGGCCGGTACCAGCGCCGGGTCGCCCAGGTGCCGGTCGACGTGGGCCTCGGCGGCCGCCCGGACGACCGCGGGGTGCCCGGGCGGTCCGGCCGGTGCGTCCTGCAGGGCGGCGGCGAGCAGCTCGATCGTGGCGTTCCGGGCCGCCGGCAGGGCGGCCAGCGGCAGGTCGTCCAGCGTGCTGGACAGCCCGTCCAGGTAGGCGCCGAGGAGGGTGACGGCGGGGGCGCTGCTGTCCAGGACCGTGCCGGTGAGCAGCAGCCCGCGTGACCCGACCTCGGCCAGCGCCGCCTTCGGGACGACGAGGCTGCGCTTGACCAACCGCTCCTGCACGACGAACTCGGCCGGGGTCGTGGAGTCCCAGACCACGACGCTGCCCGGGCGCAGCTGTGCCTGGCGCCCGCCCTGGCCGACGACCTCCCGTCCCGACAGCGTCATGAGCATGACCAGGTACTCGCCGTCGGTGGCCGCGATGTCGTGCGCGCGCCGGGTGCCCGAGCAGGGGTCGCAGGTGCAGTCGACCAGCACCAGGTCGGCGAGGTGGCGCCGCCGGACGGTGGCCCGGAACCCGGGGGCGTCGGCGTCCAGCTCGGCGATGCTCCACGGCAGGTGCGTGGACGACAGCAGTCGGCCCCACGCGTCCTGCGCCTGGGCGCGGCCCACCCCCTGCACGGTCCGGACCTCGTCGGTCACGGCCACCACCTCGGTCCTCGTCGACGGAGTGCCCGAACCCTAGGGAGGTTGGCACCGCGCTGGCGAGGGCTGCGCGGGGGGTTGGCGCGCAGAGTCGGGTGGACGGCGTCCCCGTCCATGGCCCTGGGCCGTCGGCGTCCCTAGGTTTCGGCCACCGCCGGTCCACCCGGACCTGCCCACGACGCCGTGGAGGACCACCCGTGACCAGCACCCAGCCCGCACCCGAGCGCACCGACGTGGAGTTCGACGCCGACGGCGTCACCCTGCGCGGGTGGCACTACCGGCCGGGCACCACCGACCCCGCCCCGGTGATCGTGATGTGCCACGGCTTCGCCGCGGTGAAGGAGATGTACCTGGACGTCTACGCCGAGGTCTTCGCCGCCGCCGGGTTCCACGTGCTGGTCTACGACAACCGCAACCTCGGCGCCTCGGGCGGGGAACCCCGTGGCGAGATCACCCCGCACGACCAGATCGACGACTTCCGCACCGCGATCACCTTCGCCGAGACGCTGCCGGGCGTGGACGCCGAGCGGATCGGCATCTGGGGCTCGAGCTACTCGGGCGGCCACGTGCTCGTCGTGGCCGCGACCGACCGCCGGGTGCGGTGCGTCAGCGCCCAGGTCCCGGTCGTGGACGGCGACGCCAACTTCCGGCAGCTCGTGCGGGCGGACTTCGTGCGCGGTGCCCGGGCCGGCTTCGACGAGGACCGGCGCGCCCGGGCCCGCGGCGAGGCGCCGGCCATGATCGACGTGGTCAACGCCGACCCGATGGCGCCCAGCGCGCTGCCGACCCCGGACTCCTACTTCTGGTTCATGGGCACCCACGAGCTGCGCGCGCCCAGCTACGTCAACTCCTGCACGCTGCGCAGCGTCGAGCGGTTCTCCGAGTACCAGCCGGGTGCCTACATCCGGTTGATCGCGCCGACCCCGTTGCTCATGTGCGTCGCCGAGGACGACGTCCTCACCCCCACCAAGATCGCCATCGACGGGTTCCACGACGCGCGGGAGCCGAAGAAGCTGGTCGTCCTGCCCGGCGGGCACTTCGACGCCTACGTCGAGGGGTTCGCGATCTCCTCGGCGGTCCAGGTGGACTGGTTCACCCAGCACCTGCAGCCCGGCCGCGCCCCGGCCTGAGGGTCAGCCGGCGGTCGCGTCCAGCTCGGTGAGGACGGCGGCCGCCAGCGCTTCGACGTCGTCGGCCGACGGGGCGATCTCCGCACCGACCGCCAGGCCGAGGACCGCAGCGGCCGCGTCGTACCTGATCACCGTGCTGGCCGGCAGCTGTCCGTCGCCCATCAGCCCGTCGGCGACCAGCTCCAGCTCGTTCAACGGGGTGCCCTTCTTCCCCGACAGGCCCCGGGTCCGGTGCACGAAGCGGCGGTCCAGGGCCAGCAGCACCGCCGAGGCGAAGCGGGGCTCGAGCGCATCCCGCTCGGGCCCCGCCGGCACGGCACGGAACGCGGCGAGCTGGCCGGCGACGTCGGCGCGGGCGGCAGCGACCTCGTCGGCGGTGAACGAACTGCGACCCAGCACGGGACCTCCTGGACGACGTCGGCGCGCGCAGGCTACCGCCCGGGGCGACCATCCCGGGGTGACCGTCGCCCTCTCGCACTGGCCCACCCCGCTGGACGCCGCACCTCGTCTCGCCGTCGCGGTCGGGCTCCGACCGGGCGACCTGTGGGTCAAGCGCGACGACCTCACCGACCTCGGCGGCGGCAACAAGATCCGCAAGCTCGAGCACCTGGTGGCCGAGGCCGAGGGCGCGGGCGCGTCCGTGCTGGTCACCAGCGGCGGGGTGCAGAGCAACCACGCCCGGATGACCGCCGCGGCAGCCGCCCGGCGCGGGCTGGGGTGCGTGCTCGTGCTCGCCGGCGACGCCGACCCGCAGCGCCCCGGCAACCTGGCCCTGGAGGGGCTGTTCGGTGCCCGGGTCGTCCTCGGCGGGGATCCGGTCGCGGTGGCCGATGAGCTGCGCGGCGCGGGGGAGCGGCCGTTCCTCATCCCGCTCGGCGGGTCCTCGCCGACCGGTGCCCGGGGGTACCTGGCCTGCGCCGCCGAGCTGGAGGAGCAGGCGCCGGACCTGGCCCACGTGGTCACCGCCGTCGGGTCCGGCGGCACGATGGCCGGGCTGGTCGCCGGGCTCGGCGCCGAGCGGGTCCTCGGGGTGGACACCGGGGCCGTCGACGACCCGGTCGAGCGGGTGACCGCCCTGGTCGAGGCGCTCGGCGGCTCGGTCGGCGCCCTGCGGCTGCGGTCCGACCAGGTCGGCGCCGGCTACGGGGCGCTCACCGCGGCCGGGGAGCACGCCATCCGGACGGCGGCCAGCACGGAGGGCTTGGTGCTGGAGCCGACCTACACGGCCAAGGCGATGGCCGGGCTGGTCGCCGCGGTGGCCGACGGCGACGTCCGGCCGGGGGAGCGGACCGTCTGGCTGCACACCGGGGGCCTGCCCGGGTTCTTCGGCCACCCGTTCGCCGAGCAGGCCGCCCGGGGGGCCCTGACGCACCGCGGATGAGGCCCGATCCCGGCTCTGAACTGGTCTTTCGTGTTGTCGCTGACACCCCCTCGCGGTAGACTTCGAACACACATTCGAATGCCGGGGAGGTGTCGTGAGCGAGCTCGGGTCGGCCCTGGACAGCTTCGGCGCAGAGGACCTGCACGGGCTCACCGGTGGTCAGACCCTGGAGCGGACGGCGGTGCTCGTGGCAGCTCGCAACCGGCTGGATGCCGAGATCGCCCGCACCGCCCGGCACGCCGAGCTGACCCAGGCCCCTGAGCACGACGGGCTGGTGTCGATGCGGTCCTGGTTGATCGGTCACCTGCGGCTCTCGGCCGCCGAGGCGAGCCGGATCGTGCGGACCGGTCGCGCGCTGGAGCACTTCCCGGCGCTGGCCGCAGGGTTCGCCGAGGGTGCGGTGACCGCCGCGCAGGTCGACGTGGTGGCCTCGACGGTGGGGGAGCAGGAACGGGCCCGGGCGGCGGAGCAGGACGTCGACCTGGCCGCGTTCGACCGCACGTGGGCAGCGCTGGCGGTCTCCTCGTCGCACCAGACCCTGGCGGTGGCGGTCAAGGCGTTCGAGGCCGCCCTGGACCCCGACGGTGCTGAGCCCGACCCGACCGAGGATCGGCGGCTCAGCGTGGCCACGCACGCCGACGGCAGCGTGACCGGCCGGTTCGACCTGGATGCGGTGGGCGGGGAGAAGGTCAAGGCGGCGCTGGAGTCGATCGTGCAGGCCGACCGGCCGCAGGGTGACCTGCGCACGCGGTGGCAGCAGAACGCCGACGCGCTGGTGCAGCTCGCGGACAACCAGCTCGCCGCCGGCGACCTGCCCACGTTGCGGACCCAGAAGCCGCACGTCGTGATCACGGTCGGTGTCGAGGACCTGGTCGGCGAGGGCACCGGGCCCGGGACGGCGAGCACCGGCTTCGGTGCGGTCATCTCCGCCGCCCGGGCCCGCTGGCTGGCCTGCGACGCGGTGGTGTCGAGGATCGTCATGGGCCCCGACGGCGTCCCGCTGGACCTGGGCCGCGCCCACCGGGTGGTCACCCCGGCACTGCGGCGAGCAGTCGTGGCGAGGGACGAGACTTGCGTGTTCGCCGGCTGCGGCGCACCCCACCACTGGGCCGATGTGCACCATCTCGTGCACTGGGCGCACGGCGGGGAGACCTCGTTGGAGAACTCGGCGCTGCTGTGCGAACGGCACCACACCAAGGTCCACCACGGCTTCCGGGTGCAGCGAGATCCTGGTGGCCGATGGCGCACCCACCGCCCCGACGGCACCGAGATCCTCCTCGAACCCCGCCTCGTCTGAACCAAGGCCGGCCGTCGTGCGCTAGCTACTGCCCATGGGCGGGGCTACAGCGCTGCCCTCCTCCAGCCACGGCCCGGGCGGGTCGGGGCGGCGCCCCAGCAGGCCGCCGACGAACCGGAGGACGACGTCGGCGGCCAGGTCCACCAGCAGCCCCACCGCGACCACCAGCGAGACCGGCAGCACCAGCGGGGCCGCCACCAGGGAGATGGCAACGACGCCGGGCAGGTCCCGCGCGATGCCCGGCCGGCGGACCGCCGAGGCCAGTGCACCCCAGCGGACCCCGGCCCACATGAGCCACCGCCGCGGGATCGGGGTGCCCAGCTCCCGGCACATGCGCCGGAACACCGCGTCGGCGTCCCCGCTGCTGATCGCCCCGGCCTCGATGCCGACCGAGCAGAACCAGTCGTGCACGATCGCGGCCGCCGTCCACGGGCCGTCGGCCGGGATCAGCCAGCGCACCGGCACCGGCACCGATGCGAAGTCGGTGACGAACCCGACCGGCACCACCCAGTCCTCGCGGCGTCCGCGGTAGACCAACGGCTCCGTCAGTCGCCACCGGCGGTCGGCCAGCTGCTCGACGTGCGGTCGGGTGACGAAGGGCACCGGGCCAGTGTGGCCCGCGGGTCAGACAGGTCCGGCGGCCTCCCAGGCGTCGATGCCGGCGAGCAGCTCGGCCTTGCGGTCGTCGGCGGCGAACGAGGCCCGCACCGACGTGCGCGCCAGACCGGCGAACTCCTCGGCGGTGAATCCCAGCGCGAGCAGCGCGGCGTAGTTGTCGGCCGCGTAGCCGCCGAAGTAGGCCGGGTCGTCGGAGTTGACCGTCACCTGGACACCGGCGTCCAGCAGTGCCCGGATCGGGTGCGCCGCCAGGTCGGGCACCGCCCGCAGCCGCACGTTGGACAGCGGGCACACCGTCAGCGCGATGCCCCGCCCCACCAGCAGGGCCAGCACGTCCGGGTCCTCGACGGCGCGGATGCCGTGGTCGACCCGCTCCACGCCGAGCAGCTCGACCGCCTCCCGCACGTAGGCCGGGGGACCCTCCTCGCCGGCGTGCGCCACCCGGTGCAGGCCCATCGCGGCGGCCCGGTCGAACACCGACACGAACAGCGAGGGCGGGTAGCCCACCTCGGCCGAGTCCAGCCCGATGCCGACCAGGTCGTGCACCCGGTGCGCGACCGCGTCCAGCGCGGCGTGCGCGGTCTCGACCGGTCGGTCGCGGACCACGCACAGGATGACGCCCCCGGTCATGCCCCAGCGCTCGCCCGCCGCGGCCAGCGCCGAGGTCATCCCGTCCAGCACGTCGTCGGCGGACACCCCGTTGCCCAGGTGCACCTGCAGGTCGACGAACAGCTCCGCGTGTGCCACCCCGTCGGCGTGCGCCCGCGCCAGGTAGGCGGCGGTCAGGTCGTGGAAGTCCGCGGCGGTCACCAGCACCGGCATGCAGGCGTAGTACAGGTCCAGGAACGACTGCAGGTCGGCGAAGTCGTAGGCCCGGCGCAGCTCCTCGACATCGCCGTAGGGCAGTCGGACGCCGTTGCGCTGCGCCAGGGCGAAGGCCAGCTCCGGTTCGAGGGTGCCCTCCACGTGCAGGTGCAGCTCGGCCTTGGGCAGACGGGACAGGGCGTCGGGCAGGCTCACGCCGGGCCATGATCCTCGGGCGGGGCGGGTGCCGACCGGCCGGTCCGCACGGTGGATCCGGTTCGTCGACAGTTCCAGCACCTTCCGCAAGCATCTGCTCTGGGGGATCGTGCTCATCGTCGTCGGGCTGCTGGTCGGTCCGGGTGGTGTCAGCATCTTCACGAGCTGACCGGGCTCGGCGGGACGGCGGACGAGGGCGCCGTCCCACCGGGCGATCAGCTGGTCAGCCCTGCGGTGAGTGCACCGTGTCGGCCTCGACGGTGAGCACCACCCGCTGCTGGTCCCGGCCGCCGAACCACGGGTAGGGGCCGCCCAGGTACTTCTGCGCCAGCGCCTCGATGTGCTCCGCGGCGCCGTCGGTGGTCATCGCCACCACCCGGCCTCGCACCCCGAAGTACCGCGAGGGGTTCGCCGGGTCGGCGATGTTCAGCGCCACCCGCGGGTCCCGCTCGACGTTGCGCACCTTCTGGAAGCCGGCGACGGTGTTGACCACGACCCGGCCGGCGTCGTCGACGTCCACCCAGGTCTGGGTCATCTGCGGCCCGCCGTCGGGCATCAGCGTGGCGATGAAGCAGGGCGCGGGGGAGCGGAGCAGCTCGAGCAGTGCCGGGGGCAGATCCATGCCCCGACGCTACGACCGCAGCGCCTCGATCTCCCAGCTCGCGGAGTGCGTGTCCCCGGGCTGCAGCACCACCAGGTCCGTGCCGGAGTTCAGCGCGTCCGGCGGGCAGGTCATGGGCTCGACCGCGAGCCCCACCCGGTCGTCGGCCGGGTCGGGACGGTCGGCGGTGTGCACTTGCACCCAGGGCAGCTCGGCGGTCGACCAGTGCATCGCCACCCCGCCGCCGTCGGCGGCCCGCACGGTCGCCGTCGCACGCTCGGCGGCGCCCAGCCCGGTGTAGGCGTGGTCGACGGCCAGCCCGCGCAGCGAGCGGCTGGTCCGGAAGTCCAGGTCGGTGCCCTCGACGTCGGCCAGGCCGGTCGGCAGCAGCCGCTCGTCGTCCACGGTGAGCACCCGCGCGGCGTCGAGCTGCAGCTCCCAGTCGTCGACCCGGCCGGGACCGGCCACGAGGTAGGGGTGCACCGAGCTGCCCCACGGCGCCGCGGACTCCCCGGTGTTGCGCCCCTCCACGGTCCAGCGGAGACCGGCCGGCGTCAGCTCGTAGCCCACGACGACGTCCAGCAGGTGCGGCCAGCCCTGCTGCGGCCAGACCCGCACGCCCAGCCGCAGCGTCGAGGCGGTGCGGTCCAGCAGCTCCCAGGCGCTCCAGCAGGTGAGGCCGTGCAGCGCGTTGCCGCGGTCGGGCTCGGTGAGGGCCAGCTGCTGCACCTGGTCGCCCGAGGTCCAGCGGCCGTCGGCCACCCGGTTGGGCCACGGCGCCAGCACCGAGCCGCGGTAGAGCGGGCGCGGGACCTCGACGGGGAAGCCGACGACCAGGTCGCGGCCGGCCACGGCGAGGCTGCGCAGCCCGCCGCCGACCTCGGTGACCACCGCGCGGACGTCGTCCAGGACGAGTTCGTGCTGGGTGCCGCTGGGGTGCGGGGAAGGCATGCGTGGCTCCTGGCGGACGGCAGCGGGTCTGTGAACGCTAACAGCGGCGCTCTCCCGTGCCACGATGCGCGCGACGTGTGCGGAGCAGGAGGCTGCGGTGGAGGACAGACCCGGACGACCGGTCATGGCCGACGTCGCCGAGCTCGCCGGTGTCTCCCACCAGACGGTCTCCCGGGTGCTCAACGACCACCCCTACGTCAAGGAGGAGACCCGGGCCAAGGTGCTGGCGGCGATGGCCGAGTTGGGTTACCGGCGCAACCTCACCGCCCGGGCGCTGGCCCGCCGGCAGTCCGACACCATCGGCGTGATCGCGTTCGACACCACGCTGCACGGCCCGGCGAGCACCCTGTTCAGCCTGGAGCAGGCCGCCCGGGCCGCGGGTTACCAGACCCAGGTGGTCACCGTGCCCGACCCGCACCCGCAGGCCTTCGCCGACGCGGTCGACCGGCTGGTCGCCCAGTCGGTGTGCGGGGTCGTCGTGCTCGCCCCGCAGCGCGCCGCGGTGCAGGTGATGGCCGGGTTGCCGGCCGACCTGCCCGCGGTCGCCGTCGAGGGCGGGACGGCGCCCGGTGTGCCGTCGGTCGTGGTGGACCAGTTCGACGGCGCGCAGCAGGCCACCCGGCACCTGCTCGACCTGGGGCACACCGAGATCGCCCACGTCCGGGGCCGCCTGGACTGGCTGGAGGCCGAGGCCCGGCTGGACGGCTGGCAGCAGGCCATGACCGCCGCCGGGCTCCGGCTGCGCGAGCCGCTGGTCGGTGACTGGAGCGCGCGGTCCGGGTACGCGGCCGGCCTGGAGCTGCAGCGGCGGTGGCCCGAGGTCACCGGGGTGTTCGTGGCCAACGACCACATGGCGCTCGGCCTGGTCCGCGCGCTGGCCGAGGCCGGGGTCGACGTGCCCGGGCAGGTGAGCGTGGTCGGCTTCGACGACATCGCCGAGGCCGAGTTCCTGCGGCCCCCGCTCACCACCGTGCACCAGGACTTCGCCGAGGTCGGCGCCCGCTGCGTCGACGTGCTGGTCGAGCGGATGGGGGCCGCCGACCGGTGGTTCCAGGGCCGGCCGGTGGTCGTGCCCGGTCGCCTCGTGGTGCGGGCCTCCACCGGTCCCGTCCCGCGCTGACCTCACCCCGGCAGCGGGGTGCGGCCGGTCCCCAGGTCGGCGCCGTCGGCCGCCCGCCGGCCGGCCCACCAGCCGGCCGCGTCCACCGGACGGCTGCGGGTGCGCCGCAGGTGCGGGAACAGCTCCGTGACCCGGCCCTGCACGGCGGCCTCGCGTCGGACGAGCACCGGCACCAGGGACCCGCCGTGCTGCTGCGCGGCGCCGGCCGCGGCGCGCTCGCCGGCCACGGCCAGCCGCTCCCCGATGCGGGCGGCGTAGGCGACCAGGAAGCCGCGCCGGAACACCGCCGTGCGGGGGCCGTCGGCGTCGGCCAGGGCGCGGGTGGCCTGCAGCAGCAGCGAGGTGAACAGCAGGTCGACCAGCTCCAGGTCCACCGGGAGGCCGACCACGGTGGCGATGCCGAGCTCGCGCAGCAGCACGACCCGGCAGCCGTTCGCCACGGCGACCGCGTGCAGCAGCTGGGCCTTCGCGCCGGTGAACGGGTCGGTGAGGTGCAGCCGCCGGGCCACCACGTCGGCCCCGAGGTCGGGCCCCCGCTGGTCGGCCAGCACCGCGCTGTCGATGGCGTACCGGCTCATCAGCTCCTGGGCCTTGCCGGTCAGGGCATCGGCCTCCTCGGGGAACTCGGTGCGCTCGGCCTTGGCCAGCAGGGCCCGCACCCGGCCCAGCGCCTTCTCGTCGACCGGGCCGGTCGGCACCGGGGTGTCGGCACGGCGGTGCTGCGGCCAGCCGGCCGGGCCGGGCAGCAGGTGCTCCAGCCGCGGCAGGTCCGGCAGCAGGCCCAGCACCCGGACGACGTCGCGCCACCCGGTGGCCGGGTCCACCCCGGTGCCCGCCCACCAGCCGGCCAGCCCGGCCGCGGGACCCAGGGCGTCGAGCTGGTCGGCCCACGCCCGCGGGGCCCGGTCGGCGGCCCGGGTGGTGCGCGCCTGGGCCACCACGACGGCGGCGGCGAGCCGGCCGGCCCGCTGGCTGACCCGCCGGCGGACCACGTGCACCACGTCGGTGGGCTGCCAGCCGCGGTCGTAGGCGGCGGCCACCCCGTCGGCCAGCGTGGTCTCCGCGCCGGGCAGGTCGAGGGCGGGGTGGGCGCTGGCGAGCGCGCTCACCAGCGGGTCCAGCAGGTCGCCGGCGTCGGGGTCGCGGGCCAGCCGGCCCGCCGCGCGGAGCAGCTCCAGCGGGTCGGGGTCGACGGGTGGGCGGCCGGTGCTCCGCCACGGGGTGCGCATGACCAGCAGCGTGCCGCAGGACCCCGACGTCCGCGGTCGACCTGTGGACGGCGGCCGGTCCCGTGGACGGAGCCGGGGTGGATGTCGGTGCGCACCGCTACCGTCGCCGTCCGACCCCCGGAGGCCCCATGGACGTCGACGTCACCGCCCTGCGCCGGATGCGGCTGGCCGCGCTGGGCCTGACCCGTCCACGGGGCGGAGTGGTCGCCGCGGTGGCCGGCCTGCTGGCGATGCAGGCGCAGGACCTGCGGCAGGCCGAGTGGGCGATCGGCTCCCGGGTGCCCGGGAGCACCGTCGCCGACGTCTGGGCGTCCTTCGCCGCCGGCGAGGTGGTCCGCGCGTGGCCGATGCGCGGCACCCTGTTCGCCACCACCCCCGCCGACCTGCGGCTGCTGCTCGGGCTGACCGCGGGGCGCCAGGTGCGCACCGCTCAGCCGCGGCACCGCCAGCTCGGGCTGACCGACGACGACGTCGACCGGGCCGGCGACGTGGCCCGCGCCGAGCTGGCCGGGGGCGGTGCGCTGACCCGGCCCGAGCTGCTGGCCGCGTGGACCGCGGCCGGCCTCGACGTCACCGGGCAGCGCGGGCCGCACCTCTACGGCCGGTTGGCCCACCAGGGCCTGCTGTGCCTGGGCCCGCCGCGCGGGGAGACCGCGGGCGGGGCGCTGCAGGCCTTCGTGCTGCTGGACGAGTGGGCGCCCGGCGAGGCCGTCGGTGACCGGGCGGCGGCCGTCGCCGAGGTGGTCCGGCGGTACCTGGCCGGGCACGGTCCGGCCACCGAGCGCGACCTGGCCTGGTGGACCGGTCTGACGCTGACCGAGGTGCGGGCGGGCTTCGCCGCGGTGCGCGACGAGCTGACCGAGGTGCGGTGCGAGGGGGCCGTGCTCTGGACCCTGGGCGAGCCGCCGGCGGCCGGGCCCGACGGGGTCCGTGCGCTGGCCGGTTTCGACGAGCTGCTGCTCGGCGTCACCGACCGCTCGCACGTGCTGGCCGCCGAGCACTGGCAGACGGTGGTCCCCGGCGGGAACGGGGTCTTCGCCCCGATGCTCGTCGAGGACGGCGAGGTGGTCGGCACCTGGCGCCGGGTGGTGACGCGTGGCCGGGCGTCCGTGGCGGTCAGCCCGTTCGACGCGACCGCCGACCCGCGCCGGTTCGCCGACGCCGCCGGCGCGGCGCTGGCGTTCCGGGGCGAGGCCTGATCAGGCGCGCGGGCGCACCCGGCCGGCGGCCTCCCGGGCGGTGGCGCGCGCAGCGTCGACGTCCTCGGCGCGGGCCAGGGCCACGCCCATGCGGCGGCGGGTGAAGCTCTCGGGCTTGCCGAACAACCGCAGCTGGACGCCGGGGAGGGCCAGCGCCTCGTCCACCCCGTCGAACACGATGCCCACCGCCTCGACCCCGCCGTAGACGACCGCGGACGCGCCGGGGTTGCGCAGCGAGGTGTCCACCGGCAGGCCCAGCAGCGCCCGGGCGTGCAGCTCGAACTCGTCCTGCCACTGCGTCGTCATGGTGACCATGCCGGTGTCGTGCGGGCGCGGGCTGACCTCGGAGAACCAGACGTCGTCGCCGCGGACGAACAGCTCGACGCCGAACAGGCCCAGCCCGCCGAGGTCGCCGGTCACCGCGGCGGCGATCGCCCGGGCGCGCTCGAGCGCGACCTCGCTCATCGGCTGGGGCTGCCAGCTCTCCACGTAGTCGCCGGACTCCTGCCGGTGCCCGATCGGTGCGCAGAAGTCGGTGACGGTCTGCCCCTCGCGCTGTGAGCGCACGGTGAGCAGGGTGATCTCGTAGTCGAAGTCGACGAAGCCCTCGACGATGACCCGGGTGCCGGCGACCCGGCTGCCGGCCATCGCGTAGGTCCAGGCCGCCTCGACGTCGTCCGCCGTGCGCACCGTGCTCTGGCCCTTGCCCGACGACGACATCACCGGCTTGACCACGCACGGGAACCCGACCGCGGCGGCGCCGTCCTGCAGCTCCGCCAGCGAGTCGCAGAACCGGTAGGGGCTGGTGGGCAGACCGAGGGTCTCGGCGGCCAGCCGGCGGATGCCCTCCCGGTCCATGGTCAGCCGGGCGGCCCGCGCGGTCGGCACCACGCGCACGCCCTCGGCCTCCAGCTCCACCAGCGTCGGGGTGGCGATGGCCTCGATCTCGGGGACGACGACGTCGGGCCGCTCGGCCTCGACGAGCGCCCGCAGCTGCTCGGGGTCGCTCATGGTGATCGTGCGCGCGTGGTGGGCCACCTGGTGCCCGGGGGCATCGTCGTACCGGTCGACCGCGATGGTCTCCACGCCCAGGCGCTGCAGCGCGATGAGCACCTCCTTGGCCAGCTCGCCGCTGCCCAGCAGCATCACGCGGGTGGCCGAGGGGGACAGGGGCGTGCCCAGGGAGACCATGCGGGCAGGTTAGCGGCGCCCGGTCAGCCGATCTCGGCCCGGAGCACGGTGCCGTCGGCGGACAGCCACACCCGGTCGCCGGCCCCGGAGTAGGGCTGGGAGACGGTGAGCAGCAGGTCGCCGTAGGTGGGGAAGGGCCGCTCGACCACCAGCTCGAGGAGGTCCACGTCGTCGTCCTCGCCGCCCAGCGCGCGGTTGCCGGTGCTCAGTGCCTCCACCAGCGCGGGGGCGGAGACGTCGGACAGCGCGAACTCCGCCTCGGCCGGCGGCTGCGCGGGCAGCGGCTCGGCGCGTCCCTCGCCCGGGGCGTCGAAGTCGTACTCCTGGTAGCGGGTCCACAGGCCGGTGTCGGCGTCCAGGAGCACGGCAGAGAACGTGCTGTCCTCCACGACCAGCTGGGTGACCCGGGTGGTGCCGGCGTCGTCGACGGCGGCGTCCAGCGCGGCCTGCAGCCGATCCGGGTCGGTGAACGGCACGTCGTCGTCGCCGTCGGACTCCGTGGACGAGCTGCTGTACAGGTGCGGCAGGACGCCGGCCTTCTCGGCCCCCACCACGCCGAGGGTGACGGCGAGGCCGAGCACGAGCCCGAGGACGAAGCCGCCGGGTCGGCGCGGCGCGGGCTCGCCCGGGACGACGACGGTGCTGGCGGGCGCGCTCACGCGGGGGACCGCTGCAGGTAGAGCAGGTCGCCGGCTGCCGACGTCCAGAGCGTCTCGTCCTCGAACCCGTCGGCGCCGTTGACCAGCTGCACGGTCACCTCGGCGCGCAACCGGTCGGGCTGCTCGATGCGGGCGCTGAGGTCGGCGACGTCGGTCCACGACGCGGCGTGCTGCCGCGCGGCCCGCTCGAGGGCGCGGGCCAGCACGTCGGGGGCCAGGTCGCGGGCCTGGAACCGGCCCGAGGTGTCCAGGCCGGCCCCGGGCTCCACCGGCAGGTCGTCCTGGTCGACGGTGAGCGCACCGTCGACGAACTCCACCGCGCTGGTCCGGCGGCCGCGGGGACCCAGGTCGGTGACCAGGACGGAGTCCTCGGTGACCTCGACCTGCTCGAGCACGGACACCCCGTGCTCCTGGGCCAGCCACAGCAGGGCGTCACCCAGCCGGCGGCCGACGAAGAACCCGGTCGGTGCCCGCGGTCCCGAGGCAGCCGGGGTGGCGGGCCGGGGTCGGGCGCGCCGGGCCGGCCGGGCCACGTCCCGGGAGGCGAGGACGACGACCAGCACGACGGCCACGACGCCGAGGACGACGGCGTAGGGCCGGTAGACGTCGGCCGTCGCCGCGAAGACGGAGCCGATCGCGACGCCCAGCGCCGTGCCCTGCAGGAACCGCACGTGGTCTCCCGTGCTCGGTGGGTGGTCGCGGCGAGCCTAGGGGGCCTGGGGGCAAGGTCACCCGGACCGGGCACGCCTGGAGTGGCTACCGGCGGGTAACCGGCGGACCATCGGTGGGGAGACGCCGTCGTCGACGAGGGAGATCCACCACATGACCGCCGACCTGCTCACCGGGGACTTCTTCGGGTACGAGACCCTGCTGTCCGACGAGGAGCGCAAGGAGCTGCAGACGCTCCGGGACTTCCTCGACGAGAAGGTCCGGCCGCGGGTGAACGACGCCTGGGCCGCCGCCGAGTTCCCGATGGACCTCATCCCGGAGTTCGCCTCCATCGACGTGGTGGGCCGCGCCTACGAGTGGGACGGCCGGCTGCCGGCGTCCAAGCTGTACGGCGGGTTCCAGGCCCTGGAGCTGTCCCGGGTGGACCCCTCGATCGCCACGTTCCTGGGCGTGCACAACGGCCTGGCGATGGGCTCGATCATGATCCTGGGCTCGGAGGAGCAGCGGCAGCGCTGGATCCCCGAGATGATGTCGATGGACAAGATCGGCGCCTTCGCCCTCACCGAGCCCGAGGGCGGCTCGGACGTCGCCCGCGGCCTGCGCACCACCGCCCGCCGGGACGGCGACTCGTGGGTGCTCAACGGGGCCAAGCGCTGGATCGGCAACGGGACCTTCGCCGACCACGTCGTGGTGTTCGCCCGCGACGAGGCCGACGACGCGGTGAAGACCTTCGTGGTCGACAAGGGCACCCCGGGCTTCACCGCCACCAAGATCGAGGACAAGTTCGCGCTGCGCACGGTGCAGAACGCCGACATCACCTTCGTCGACTGCCGCATCCCGGCCGACCACAAGCTCGAGGGCGGCAACACCTTCAAGGACGTCAACAAGGTCCTCAAGGTCACCCGCGGCGGCGTGGCCTGGTCCGGCGTCGGCTGCCAGATGGGTGCCTACGAGTACGCGCTGGCCTACGCCAAGGAGCGGGTCCAGTTCGGCAAGCCGATCGGCAGCTTCCAGCTGATCCAGGACCTGCTGGCCAAGATGCTCGGCAACGTCACCGCGAGCCTGGGCATGGTCGTGCGGATCGCCCAGCTGCAGGAGACCGACGACCTGCGCGACGACCAGGCGGCGCTGGCCAAGGCCTACGTCACCGCCCGCGGGCGCGAGACCGTGGCCATGGCCCGCGAGCTGTTCGGGGGCAACGGCATCGTGCTGGAGAACAACGTGATCCGGTACTTCAACGACGCCGAGGCGCTGTACTCCTACGAGGGCACCCGCGAGATGAACACCCTCATCGTGGGCCGGTCGGTCACCGGGCTCAGCGCCTTCGTCTGAGGCCGGAGCTGCGCGGTGCCTGCGTGGCGTACGGTTAGGGCAGCCTAACCAGGAGGACGTACGTGACGCAGGCACCGAAGAAGCGACGGGTGACCCGGGTGGGCACCGTCGTGCGCACCGAGCGGGTGACCCCGCATCTGGTCCGGGTCGTGCTGGGCGGCGAGGCCCTGGCCGGCTTCGGCGCGGGGGACTTCACCGACCACTACGTGAAGCTGCAGCTGCCCCCGGCCGGGGCGCCCTACGCCGCGCCGTTCGACGCCGAGGTGGTGCAGGCCGAGCACCCGCGTGAGCTGTGGCCGGTCAGCCGGACCTACACCGTCCGCGCCTGGGACGCCGCTGCGCAGGAGCTGACCCTGGACTTCGTCACCCACGGGGACGAGGGCGTGGCCGGGCCCTGGGCCGCCGCTGCCCGCCCCGGTGACCTGCTGCAGTTCGCCGGGCCCGGCGGGGCCTACGCCCCGGCCGCCGAGGCGGACTGGCACCTGCTGGTCGGCGACGACTCCGCGCTGCCGGCGATCGCCGCGGCCCTGCCCCGGCTGCCGGCCGGCGCGGTCGCCCACGTGTTCGTCGAGGTGGAGGGTCCCGCCGACGAGCAGGACCTGCCCGGGGTCACTTGGGTGCACCGCGGCGAGCAGCCCGTGGGCGCGGCGCTGACGGCCGCGGTGCTGGCCACCGAGCTGCCCGGCGGTGTGCCGCACGTCTTCGTGCACGGCGAGGCCGGCTTCGTGCGGGAGCTGCGCCGCGTCGTCCGGTCCCGGTGGGAGGTGCCGCGCGAGCTGCTCAGCGTGTCGGGCTACTGGCGGGTCGGGCGCACCGAGGACCGCTGGCAGGCCGAGAAGCCGGAGTGGAACGCGGCGGTCGCGGCCGACGAGGCCGCGCTCACCGTCTGAGGCGGCGGCGGCGCGGCCTGCGTCGCTCACATGTCGCGGTAGCGCTCGGCCTCCGAGGTGGCCTGGCGGAGCTGCTCGACGTCGTACTCCGGGCCGTAGCCGGGGGTGTCCCGCTGGATGCGCCAGCCCTCGGCGAGCGGGCCGACGTCGTAGGTGTCGAAGCCGATCCGGTCGATGTAGTCGGCGACCCAGGCCTTGGCGTCGGCGTCGTCCCCGGCGATGACCAGGGCCCGGCGGTGCGGGGTGCCGCTCTCGCTGCGCTTGCTGGTCAGGTGCTCGGAGTAGATGTGGTTGAAGGCCTTGACGACCTTCGACGTCGGCAGGTGGCGCTGGGCCATCTCCGCGGTGGTCGTCGACTCCTCGTCGAGCTCGGCGATGTGGCCGTCCCGCTCGGGGTAGTAGTTGTTCGTGTCGATCACGGTCTTGCCGGCCAGCGGCTCGACCGGGACGTCGGCCAGGTTCTTCAGCGGCACCGTGACGACGACGACCTCGCCGGCCGCGCCGGCCTCGGCGGCGGTGGCCGCGGAGATCGCACCCTGCCGGGTGTCCCGGGCCTCGATCTCGGCGACGAGGTCGGCCAGGGTCTCCGGGCCGCGGGAGTTGGAGATCACGACGTCGTAGCCGGCGTCGGTGGAGATGCGGGCGAGCTGGGAGCCGATCAGGCCGGCCCCGATGATGCCGATGGTGGTCATACCGGCTCCAACAGCGTCAGCCGGCGCTGATTCCGCCGTCCCACGGGAAGGCGGGGGCCCGGCGCTCGGCGAACGCGGCCACGCCCTCGGCCAGCTCGCCGGAGGCGATGGTCTCGCCGAACCAGCGGTCGGCCACCTGCTCGGCGTCCCCGCCGGTGGTCAGCTCGGCGACCACCTCCTTGGTGGCCCGCTGGGTCAGCGCCGACCGCCCGGCCAGGACGGCGGCGAACGCGGCCACCCGGTCGGCCAGCCCGTCGACGGGGAGCACCTCGTCGACCAGCCCGACCCGCAGCGCGGCGACGGCGTCGAGCAGCTCCCCGGAGAACAGCAGGTACTTCGTCGTCGCCGGTCCGACCAGGTCGACCAGCGCCTTGGTGGGGGCCGGCGGGTAGACCACCCCGATCCGGGCCGGGGTGACCCCGAAGACCGCGGTGTCGTCGGCGAACCGCAGGTCGCAGCTGGCGGCCAGCTCCACCCCGCCGCCGATGCAGTGCCCGCGGACGACGGCCAGCGTCGGGTGCGGGAACGCCCGGATCGCCGCCTGGGCGGCCAGGTTGTCCGCGCGCAGGCCGGCCATCGGGTCGGTCGGGTCCTCCCCGCCGAGCAGCTCGCCGATGTCGGCCCCGGCGCAGAACGAGGGACCGGCCCCGGTCACCAGCAGCACGCGGACGTCGTCCACGACCTGCGCGAGCAGGCCGGGGACGGCCGCCCACATCGCCCGGGTCATCGCGTTGCGCTTGGCCGGCCGGTCCACCGTCAGGGTGGCGACCGGGCCCTCGACCGCGATGTGCAGGTCGCTCATCCCAGGTCGTCGGTGCCGAACGTGTCGCAGGCGCCCGGGTCGCCGGAGCTGTAGCCGGTGGAGAACCAGCGCTCGCGCTGCTCGCTGGACCCGTGGGTGAAGGCGTCCTGGTCGACGGTGCCGTTGCCCAGGTTGGTCTGGATGAAGTCGTCGCCGATCCGGCTGGCGGCGTCCAGCGCCCGGGCCACGTCGTCGTCGGTGATCTCGGTGATCAACGGCTCCTGGCCGTCGTCGGACGTCGTCGTCGCGTGGTTGGCCCAGACCCCGGCGTAGCAGTCGGCCTGCAGCTCGAGCCGGACCGTGCCCGACGTCGGACCGGTCTCGCCCGGGGTGACCTGCTGGTTGGTGCCCAGCAGGTTCTGCACGTGGTGGCCGTACTCGTGGGCCAGCACGTAGGCGTCGACGAACGTGCCGCCGCGGGCGCCGAACTGGGTCTCCAGCTGGTCGAAGAAGGTCAGGTCGACGTAGACCAGCTGGTCGCCGGGGCAGTAGAACGGCCCGGACCCGCTGGTCGCCCCGCCGCACGCGGTCTGCACCGAGCCGGAGAAGAAGACCGTCGGGGTGTCGGCGTACTGCGTGCCGAGGGTGTCGGGGAGCGCCGTCGTCCAGTAGTCCTGGATGGAGTCGATGATCGCCACCGCCGCGCAGTCGGCGCTGTCGTTGGCGTCGGCCCCCGTCCGGCACTGCTGCTCGAGCTCGGTGTTGTCGGCCGTGCCGCCCCCGCCGCCCTGCAGCTGGGACAGGATGCTGGCCACGTCGCCGCCTCCGCCGCCCGAGCCCCCGCCGCCGAGCACCTGGACGAGGACGAAGGCGATGATGCCGACGATCCCGATGCCCCCGCCGCCGACGGCGAGCCCGCGGCCACCGCCTCCGCCGCGGCGGTCCTGCACGCCGGACGTGTCGAGCTTCGCGCCTTCGCGGAACCGCACCATCTAGAGCTCCTCGAGGTTGGGGGGAGAGATCAGGAACACGGCCTCGACCGCGCCGTGCACCTCCTGCAGGGTGGGCTCGAGCTCCAGCTCGGGTGCCGCGGCCGCGCCGGCCCGTCCCCGGGCCGCGCTGGCCATCATCACCGGCGCCGGGGCGCCCGTGCCGACGTCGCGCAGCTCGACCAGCCCGGTGACGGTGCTGCCGACCGCGGCCGCGTAGCCGCGGGCCCGGGCCACCGCCTCGGCGATGGCCTCGGTCCTGGCCTGGTCGTGCGCCGGGTCGTCGCGGTCCAGCCGCCAGTTCGGGCCCCACAGCGAGCTGCCCTCGAGCGCGGCCGCGGCGACCGCGACCTCGCCGACCCGGTCGACGTCGTCGAGCCGCAGCTGGGTGGTGACCGAGGCCCGGTAGCCGGTGATCCGGTTCCGCTCGGCCTGCTCGGGGTGCACGCCGACCGAGGCGGTGGAGTGCCGGGTGACCAGGTCGGCGTGCTGGGCGAGGAGGTCGGTGACCCCGCGCTGCAGGTCGCCGAGGAGGGACAGCGCACGGTCCCGCCGCTTGTCCCGGGCGGTCACGGTGATGCTCAGCGTGGCGTGGCTCGGGCGCACCCGGAGGGTGGTCTCGCCGCGCACCACCACCCGCGGGATCTGCTCGGTCACCGGGTCACCCTGGCAGATCACAGGTGGGGAACGCTTCTCGACCCGTGACGCTCCTGTGACCCGGCGCTGTGAGGGTGGCCCCGTGGCCGGTCACCGAGGAGCCGAGAGCAGGTTCATGACCATCGGCGTGGTCGGTGGCGTCTGCCTGCTGTCGGCGCTGCTGACCTCGTGGATGCTCGGCGTCCCGGCCTGGGTGTTCGCGGTGGTGTTCGCCGGGCTGGTCGTGGTCAGCCTGATCCGCCCGCCCAACGGCTGACCGCGCTCACCGTCGGCGGCGGGTGCCGAAGATGCCGCGGGTGATCTCCCGGCCCAGGGCCGACGCGGCCGACCGGGCGAACGCCTTGAACGCCGAGGACCCCAGGACGTCGGCCACCACGCTCGAGTCGGGCTCGGGCGCGGGCTCCCGGCGCGGCCGCGGGGCGGGCTCGCGGGGTGCCCGCGGTGCCGGCTCGGCGCGGGGGGCCGGCGCCGGGGTCGGGGCCGTGGGCGGCGGGGCCAGCCGGGTGGCCAGCCGCTCGTAGGCCGACTCGCGGTCCACCGCGGCGCCGTAGCGGGGGAGCAGCGCGGAGGCGGCGACCGCGGCCTGCAGCTGCGCGGGCTCCACGGCGCCCATGAAGGACCGGGGCGCCCGCAGCATCGTCCACGCCACCGGCGTCGGTGCCCCGCGCTCGGACAGCACGGTCACGATCGCCTCGCCGGTGCCCAGCGAGGTCAGGGTCTCGGCGATGTCGTAGGCGTCGGACTTCGGGTAGGTCTTCACGGTCTTCTTCAGCGCCGTGGCGTCGTCGGGGGTGAACGCGCGCAGGGCGTGCTGCACCCGGTTGCCCAGCTGGCCCAGCACCGCGGTCGGCACGTCGGTCGGGTTCTGGGTCACGAAGAAGACGCCGACCCCCTTGGACCTGATCAGCCGCACCGTCTGGGTGACCGAGTCCAGGAACGCGGTGCTCGCCCCGGTGAACAGCAGGTGGGCCTCGTCGAAGAAGAACACCAGCTTGGGCTTGTCGACCTCGCCGACCTCGGGCAGGTCCTCGAACAGGTCGGCCAGCAGCCACATGAGGAAGGTGGAGAACAGCGCCGGGCGGTCCTGCACCGCGGACAGCTCGACGGAGCTGATCACGCCCCGGCCGTCCGGGGCGGTGCGCATGAGGTCGGCGGTGTCCCACTCGGGCTCGCCGAAGAACACGTCGCCGCCCAGGTCGTCCAGCGCGATCAGCTCGCGCAGGATCACCCCCGCGGTGGCCTTGCTCAGCCCGCCCAGGCCCTGCAGGTCGGCCTTGCCCTCGTCGCTGACCAGCCAGGAGATGACCGACCGCAGGTCCTTGAGGTCCAGCAGCGGCAGCCCGGCGGCGTCGGCGTAGTGGAAGACCAGGCCCAGCGAGCTCTCCTGGGTCTTGTTCAGCCCCATGACCTTGCTGAGCAGCACCGGGCCGAAGGAGGTGATGGTCGACCGCACCGGGACGCCGGTGCCCAGCCCGCCGAGGGCCAGGTACTCCACCGGGTACCCGGTCGCCGTCCAGGCGTCGGCGGTGCCGGTGGCCCGGGCGGTGATCCGGTCACCGGGCTCGCCGGGCCGGGACAGCCCGGTGAGGTCGCCCTTGACGTCGGCGAGCACGACCGGCACGCCCTGGGCCGACAGCTGCTCCGCCAGCAGCTGGAGCGTCTTGGTCTTGCCGGTGCCGGTGGCCCCGGCGATCAGGCCGTGCTGGGTCATCATCGACAGCGGTACCCGGACCTGGGCGTCGGGGTGCGGCGCGCCGCCGTGCACCACCGAGCCGAGGTCCAGCGCCGGCCCGGTGAACGCGTAGCCCGCCGCGATGCCGGTGGCGACGTCGTCGGCGGTGTCCTCGAGGGGTGCGCTCACCGGGGGCCGGTCAGCCCTGGTCGCGGGCGGCGCGGTCGACCTCGGGGGTCGGTGACGGCGGTGCGTAGCCCGAGCTGGACGGCGCGGCCTGCTCGGCGGCGCGGTCGACCTCGGGGGTGGCCGACGGGGTGGCCGAGGGGACGGTCGGGGTGGTGCCCGGCGGTGCCCAGGACGGCGCGCTGGTGTCCGGCGCCGTGTGCGTCGGCAGCGGGTCGGGGGCAGCGGTCGGCGCGGTGGGGGTCGCCGTCGACGCCGGGGCCGCCGTCTCGGTGTCCGTCGCGAGCGGGATGTCGGGGGTCGCCGAGGTGCCGTCCGCGTGGCGGGGGACGGCGGCCTTGGCCTTCTGGGTGGCGTTGTCGATCTGGGCCGCGCGGTCGGGCATCTTGTCCTTGGCGAACTGGCCGGCCTTGTCCACCGCGCCCTCGATCCGCCCGGCGTTGTCCTTGACCGCCGTCTCGAGCTTGTCCGCACCCTGGGCCAGGGCGTCCTGCGCCTGCTTCGCGAGCTTGCCGAAATCCACCATGGCGCCCACCCTGCCGTCCGCGGGCCGAGCGCGCCACACTGCACCGGTGACCGAGAAGGTGCAGGGACCCGCCAGCTACTTCCCCGCGATGGAGAAGAAGTACGGCCGGCCGATCGGTGAGTGGCAGGAGGCGGTGCGTGCCCGCCGGGCGGAGCAGCCCGGGGCGAAGCACATGGAGCTGGTCGCCTGGCTCAAGACCGAGCACGGCATGGGCCACGGGCACGCCAACGCACTGGTCGCGCACACCCTCGCGCAGGGCTGAGGACAGCGCGGGCTGAGCCGGTGCCCTTCACCGGCAGCCACCCGGCCGCCGTCCTCCCGTTCCTGCGAACCCGCCTGCCGGCGTCGGCGCTGGTGATCGGCAGCGTCGTCCCCGACCTGCCGGCCTACCTGCCGGTGGACCCGCTGTGGAGGACCCACACCTGGACGGCGGTCGTGACCGTCGACCTGCTCACCGGACTGCTGGTCTGGGCGCTGTGGCACGGCGTCCTGAGCCGGCCGGTGGTGGCGTCCTCGCCCGCGCCGCTGCGGGCCCGGCTGGCCGGCGTCCCGCTCGGGCTGCGCGGCCGGCTGACCGGGTGGCGGGACCTGCTCGTGGTGGCGCCGGCCGTGGTGGTGGGCGCGGCGACCCACGTCGTGCTGGACGCCTTCACCCACCCGCGGCGGTGGGGCGTGGACCTGGTGCCGGCGCTGTACGAGCCGGTGGCCGGGGTGCCGGTCTACAGCTGGCTGGCCGACGGCGGCGGCGTGCTGGGCGGCCTGGTGCTGCTGGGCTGGTGCGCGCTGTGGTGGCGCCGGACGCCGGCGGCTCCGGTGGTGGCCGGTCGCGGCTGGGCGTGGGGAGTGGTGGGGCTGGCTGCCCTGGCCGGGGGCCTGGCCGGTGCGCCGGGGGAGCCGGACACCCGCAGCGCGGCGGTCGCAGCGGCGTTCGCCGGCGGGGGAGCGGCGATGGCGACCGCGGCCGTGCTGGTCCTCGGCTGGCAGGCGCGCCGGTTCCGCGATCGGGGGCGCTGCGGTGCTGGTGCCGGGCCGGCCGGGCGGCCCTAGGGTCGGGGCATGCCACTGGAAGGCGAGTACGAGCCCAGCCCGGAGAAGTGGGTCCGCGACCAGGTCGAGGCCTACGAGCGCAGCGGCGGACGCGAGGCCAACACCCTCCCGAACCGCCCCGAGCCCGTCGTGGTGTTTACCACCCGCGGTGCCAAGAGCGGCAAGGTGCGCAAGAACCCGCTCATGAAGGTCGAGCACGACGGCGTCTACGCGATGGTCGCCAGCCAGGGCGGCGCGCCCAAGCACCCGACCTGGTACTTCAACGTGACCGCGCACCCCGACGAGGTGACGGTGCAGGACGGCGACCAGGTCTGGGACGGCGTCGCCCGCGAGATCCACGGCGAGGAGAAGGCGGTCTGGTGGGAGCGCGCCGTCGCCGCGTTCCCCGACTACGCCGACTACCAGCGCAAGACCGACCGCTCGATCCCGGTCGTCCTGGTGGAGCGCCCGAGCTGACGCAGGCCCGCGTCGCCGTCGTCACCGGTGCCTCCGACGGCATCGGGGCGGCGGCGGCCCGCCGGCTGCACCGCGACGGGTGGCAGGTGGTCGTCGTCGGCCGGTCGCCGGACAAGACCGCCGCCGTCGCCGACGAGCTGCAGACCCAGGGCCACCCCGACGACCACCGCGAGGTCGAGCGGCACACCGTGGACTTCTCGCGGCTGGACGACGTCCGGGCGCTGGCCGCCGACCTCGTGGCCCGGCACCCGCGGATCGACGTCCTGGCCAACAACGCCGGCGGGTCCTTCCCGCGGCGGGTGACCACGGTCGACGGGTTCGAGACCACGTTCCAGGTCGACCACCTCGCCCCGTACCTGCTGACCCGCCTGCTGGAGGAGCCGCTGCGCGCGGCCCGCGGACGGGTGGTGGCGACGTCGTCCTTCATGCACCGGATCGGTCCGCTGCCGCGGACGGTCACCGCGGACCCGCCGCGCCCCTACTCGGGGATGCTCGCCTACTCGCGGGCCAAGACGATGAACGCGCTGACCACCCGCGAGCTGGCCCGTCGCTGGGCGCCGGACGTGACCGCTACCTGCTACACCCCGGGCGCGGTCGCGACGTCGTTCGGGGCGCGGTCGGGCGGGCTGTCCGGGCTGGCCTGGAAGCTGGGGCTGTCCCGCAGCTTCCGCACCCCGGCGCAGGGCGCGGACACCCTGGTGTGGCTGGCGACAGCGGACGAGGGCTGGCGCAACGGCGGTTTCCACGCCGACCGGTCACCGGCCCCCGCGATGCCCTGGGCCACCGACGACCGCCGCGCGCGCTCGTTGTGGGACCTGTCGGCCGGTGCGGTAGGACTGCCCGCATGACCAAGGCCGGCGACGCGATCGAGGTCGAGGTGGACGGTCTGGACGTGCGGCTGTCCAGCCCGGACCGGGTGTACTTCCCAGCGCGCGGGGAGACCAAGAAGGACCTGCTCGACTACTACCTCGCCGTCGGCCCCGGGATCGTGAACTCCCTGCGCGAGCGGCCGTGCATGCTGCACCGGTTCCCCAAGGGCGTAGAGGGCGACAAGGTGCACCAGAAGCGGGTCCCGGCCGGGGCGCCGCCCTGGATCGAGACCGTGCGGGTGCACTTCCCGCGCTGGAACCGGACCGCCGACGAGCTGTGCGTGACCCACCTGGCGCACGTGGCCTGGGCGGTGCAGATGTCGACGGTGGAGTTCCACCCGTGGAACAGCCGCCGGGCCGACACCGAGCTGCCCGACGAGTGGCGGATCGACCTGGACCCGATGCCCGACGCCGACTACGCCGCGGTCCGCCGGGTCGCCTCCGTGGTGCACGAGGTGCTCGACGAGCTGGGCGCGGTCGGCTTCCCCAAGACGTCGGGCGGCAACGGCCTGCACGTCTACGTCCGCATCCCCCCGGTGCACGGCTTCACCGACGTCCGCCGGGGCGCGCTGGCCTTCGCCCGCGAGGTCGAGCGGCGCACGGCCGACGTGACGACGACCTGGTGGCGCAAGGACCGCGACCCGACCGCGGTGTTCGTGGACTACAACCAGAACGCGCGGGACCACACCATCGCCGCGGCCTACAGCGTGCGCGGCAACGCCGAGGGCACCGTGTCCACGCCGATCCGCTGGGACGAGGTGGACGACGCCCACCCGCGTGACTTCACCATCGCCACGGTGCCGGCCCGCTTCGCCGAGCTCGGCGACCTGCACGCCGACATCGACCGCGAGGTGTTCGACATCGCGCCGCTGCTGGAGTGGGCCGAGCGCGACGAGCGCGAGGGCGCCGAGACCCCGCCGGAGCCGGACGACGCCTAGAGCTGCCGGTAGGCCGAGTCGGGGACGTCGGTGACGAACATGTGCCCGGGCGCGTGGGTGATCGCGAACGGCGGCCGGGAGGCCGTCAGCGCCGCCTGCGGGGTCACCCCGCACGCCCAGAACACCGGGACGTCGCCGGGCTGCACGTCGACCGGGTCGCCGAAGTCGGGCCGGTCCAGGTCGGCGATGCCCAGCGCCCCGGGCGACCCGACGTGCACGGGCGCGCCGTGCACCTCGGGCATCCGGGCGGTGACCTGCACGGCGGTGGCCACCAGGGGCGCCGGGACCGGTCGCATGGAGACCACCAGCGGGCCCGACAGCCGCCCGGCCGGCCGGCACTCCCGGTTCGTCCGGTACATCGACACGTTGCGGCCCTGCTCGATGTTGCGCACCGGGACGCCGGCGTCCAGCAGCGCGGTCTCGAAGCTGAAGCTGCAGCCGACCAGGAAGGCCACCAGGTCCTCGGTCCACAGGTCGACGACGTCGGTGGGCTCGTCGACCAGCTCGCCGTCCCGCCACACCCGGTAGCGCGGCAGGTCGGTCCGCAGGTCGGCGTCCGGTGCGAGCACCGTGGTCGTGCTGCCGGGGTCGGTGACGTCCAGCAGCGGCACCGGGCGCGGGTTGCGCTGGCCGAACAGCAGCATGTCCCAGGCCCAGTCGCGGGGCAGGACGACCAGGTTGGCCTGGGTGAGGCCGGGCGCCCACCCCGACGACGGGACGGCGAGGCCGCCGCGGAACGCCGCACGGGCCTCGGCAGGGGTGGTCGCGGTCATGGCTGCTCCTCGTGGTCGCGGCGGAGATCGGTCAGGTGGGCGAGGGAGACGTCGAGGTAGTCCTCCAGCGCCGCGGCGGCCTCGGTGGTGCGGCCGGCGGCGACCAGGTCCAGCAGGGCGCCGTTGCGCTCGACGTAGGGCGCGTGCATCGCCTCGGCGTCCGCGCCCTGGAAGGCCAGCCGCAGCTCGGCGAGCAGCCGGCTGGTCGCGGCGTCCAGCCGGGGGCTGCCGGCCAGGGCGACGAGGTGGGAGTGGAAGTGCATGTTCGCCGTCCCGACGCCGGTCCAGTCGCCGCGGGCGGCGGCCGCGGCGCCGTCGGCGACGTCGGCGCGCAGCGGCTCGAGCACCTCGGGGTCCGGCGCCGTCGCGCCCAGCCGCCGGACCACGTCGCACTCGATCGCCCGGCGCACGCGGTAGACGTCGGCCAGCTCGTCGTCGCTGAGCTCGGTGACGAACACCCCGCGGTGCAGCCGGTGCACCAGCAGGCCCTCGTGGCCCAGCAGCCGGAACGCCTCGCGCAGGGTGTTGCGGGAGACCTGCAGCACGGCGCTGAGCTGCTCCTCCGAGAGCTGGCTGCCCGGCGGCAGGTCGCCCTCGGTGACCCGGCGGCGCAGGATCTCCGCCACCCGCTCGGCGGTGCTCGCCCGGCGCAGCCCGGAGACCTCGGCGGCCAGCTCGTCGAGGAAGGACTGCTGGGTGCTCACGCCGCCATCGTGCCGTGACGGTCGCGTGTCCGGCTAGTCAATCGTTGATGTCACCTCTTGTCGGATTGTTCAACAACTCTCTAGGTTGAGGCGCAGCTCACCCCCCGTCCTGCCGAGGAGACCCGCGATGACCCAGCCCGACGACGCGCCCGCCACCGGCGCGGCACCACCGGCCGGGGGCGGGCGGTTGGCCACGAGCACCCGGTCCACCCTGCTCGGCGCCATGTTCCTGATGGCCACCTCGGCCATCGGCCCGGGCTTCATCACCCAGACCACGACGTTCACCGTCCAGCTCGGCGCGGCGTTCGCCTTCGCGATCGTCATCTCGATCCTGGTCGACATCGCACTGCAGCTGAACGTGTGGCGGGTGATCGGCGTCAGCGGCCGGCGCGCGCAGGAGCTGGGCAACCTGGTGCTGCCCGGCCTCGGCTGGGTGATGGCGGCGTTCCTGCTGGTCGGCGGTCTGGTGTTCAACATCGGCAACGTCAGCGGCGCCGGGCTGGGGCTGGACGCGATGCTCGGCCTGGACCCCAAGATCGGCGGCGCGCTGTCCGCGCTGGTCGCGATCGGCATCTTCCTGTCCAAGAAGGCCGGGGTGGCCGTCGACCGGATCGTCGTCGTCCTCGGGCTGGTGATGATCGCGCTGACCACCTACATCGCGATCACCTCGGGCCCGCCGGTCGGCCAGGCGCTGCGCAACGTGGTGCTGCCCGAGGACGTGTCGATCCTGGCGATCACCACCCTGGTCGGCGGCACCATCGGCGGCTACATCGTCTACGCCGGGGCGCACCGGCTGCTGGACTCCGGCGTCACCGGGCCCGAGCACGTCCGGGACATCACCCGCGGGTCGGTCACCGGCATCCTGATCACCGCGGTCATGCGGATCGTGCTCTTCCTGGCCATCCTCGGCGTCGTCACCGGCGGTGCCGCCCTGGACCCGGAGAACCAGGCGGCGTCCGCGTTCGGCCAGGCGGCCGGCGAGGTGGGCATGCGGGTGTTCGGCGTCGTGCTGTGGGCCGCGGCGATCACCAGCGTGATCGGCGCCAGCTACACCTCGGTCTCGTTCGTGACGTCGCGGACCGGGACGTCGGACCGCACCCGGACCCTGCTCGTCGTCGGGTTCATCGTGGTCACCTCGGGGGCGTTCCTGCTGATCGGGGCCGCGCCGACCACGCTGCTGGTCTTCGCCGGGGCCTTCAACGGGCTGCTGCTGCCGATCGGCATCGCCGTCCTGCTGTGGGTGGCGACCCGGCGCACCGACCTGCTCGGCGGCTACCGGTACCCGCGCTGGTTGCTGAGCATCGGCTGGGTCGCCTGGCTGCTGACCCTGTACCTCGCGGTCAACTCCGTCCGCCCGGTGATCGACCTGTTCTCATGAGTGCCGTGGATCTGAACTCCGACCTCGGCGAGGGCTTCGGCTCCTGGACCCTCGGCGACGACGACGCCCTGCTGGAGATCGTCACCAGCGCCAACGTGGCCTGCGGCTTCCACGCCTCCGACGCCACGATCATGCGGCGGGTGTGCGAGCGCGCGGTGCAGCACGACGTGGCGATCGGTGCCCAGGTCGGGTACCGCGACCTGCCCGGGTTCGGCCGCCGGTTCATCGACGTCGACCCGCACGAGCTGACCCAGGACGTCATCTACCAGCTCGGAGCCCTCGACGGGTTCGCCCGGGTGGCCGGCTCCCGGGTCCGCTACCTGAAGCCGCACGGCGCGCTCTACAACGCGATCGTCACCCACGAGGAGCAGGCCGCCGCGGTGGTCGCCGCCGTCGTCGACTACGACCGCACCCTGCCGGTGCTCGGGCTGCCCGGGTCGGCCTGGCTGCGGCTGGCCGGGGAGGCCGGGCTGACCACGGTGGCCGAGGCGTTCGCCGACCGGGCCTACACGCCCGACGGCGCGCTGGTGTCCCGGCGGCTGCCGGGCGCGGTGCTGCACGACGTCGAGGAGATCGCCGCGCGGTGCGTGGCGATGGCGACCGGTCAGCCGGTGCTCGACGTCGACGGCGGCGAGCTGTCGCTGCAGCCGGGCTCGATCTGCGTGCACGGGGACACCCCGGGCGCGGTGCAGATCGCCCGCCGGGTGCGCGATGCGCTCGCCGGTGCCGGGCTGTCGTTGGCCCCGTTCAGCTGATGCGGGTGCTGCCCAGCGGGGACGCCGCCGTCCTCGCCGAGCTCGACGACCTGGACCAGGTGCTCGCGCTGCACGCGGCGCTCGGGCAGCCCCCGGACGGCGTGCTGGACGTCGTCCCGGCCGGGCGCACCGTGCTGGTGGCGCTGGACCCGACCCGGACGTCGGTCGACGCGGTCACCCGGTGGGTCCGGGATGCCCGACCGGTGCCCGGGGCGCGGCCGGAGGCCGAGGAGCTGGAGGTGCCGGTGGTCTACGACGGCGCGGACCTCGCCGACGTGGCCGAGGTGCTGGGCTGCTCGCCGGCCGAGGTGGTCACCCGGCACACCGGCACGGTCTGGACGGTGGCGTTCTGCGGGTTCGCGCCCGGGTTCGGGTACGCCACGGCGGCGGACGGCGACTGGGCGATCCCGCGGCGGTCGAGCCCCCGCACCCGGGTGCCGGCCGGGTCGGTCGCGCTGGCCGGGGAGTTCAGCAGCGTCTACCCGCGGGAGTCCCCGGGCGGGTGGCAGCTGCTGGGCCGCACCGACCTGGCGATGTTCGACGTCGACCGCGATCCCGCGGCCCTGCTGCGGCCGGGCGTGCGGGTCCGCTTCCGGGACGTGTCCTGACGTGCTGACGGTGCTCTCCGCGGGGCCGCTGACCACCGTGCAGGACCTCGGCCGACCGGGGCGGGCCGCCGAGGGCATCGGCCGGTCGGGTGCCTGCGACCGGACGTCGGCGGCGCTGGCCAACCGGCTGCTGGGCAACGACGCCGGTGCGGCTGTGCTGGAGGTGACCGCCGGCGGGCTCGCGGTGCGGGCCGAGACCGGGGTGTGGGTGGCGCTGACCGGCGCCCGGTGCGCGGGGACGCCGTACGGGGCGCCGACCTGGTTGCCGGCGGGTTCGACGCTCCGGCTGGGGCCGCCGACGACGGGGTTGCGCAGCTACCTGGCGGTGCGCGGCGGGATCGCCGCCGAGCCGGTGCTCGGGTCGCGGTCGACCGACCTGCTGTCCGGGCTGGGTCCGGCGCCGCTGGCGGTCGGTGACGTGCTGCCGGTCGGCACAGCGGGGGACTGGCCCGGTGTCGACCTCGCGCCGGTCGCCCAGCCGGTGCCGGGGGAGCTGGTGGCCGCCGTCCGGCCCGGGCCGCGGGCGGACTGGTTCGCCGACGAGGTGCACCGGACCCTGACGACGACCGCGTGGGAGGTCACCGGCGACAGCAACCGGGTCGGGCTGCGGCTGGCCGGGCCGGTGCTGGAGCGCCGGCGCGACGGCGAGCTGGCCAGCGAGGGCATGGTGCGGGGGGCGCTGCAGGTGCCGCCGTCCGGGCAGCCGGTGTTGTTCCTGGCCGACCACCCGGTCACCGGCGGGTACCCGGTCATCGGCTACGTCGCCGACGTCGACGTCGACCGCTGCGCCCAGCTCGCCCCCGGCCAGACCCTCCGCCTGCGCCCCTGACCCCGAGAACGGGGTTCCCGCCCTCATCCAGAGCCGGATGAGGGCGGAAACCCCGTTCTGCAGCTCAGGCGGTCAGACGGCCGGGGGGACGGCGGAGGCGGTGACCAGGTCGGCCCGCTCCCACACCCGGTGCTGGCCCATGGCGGCGACCAGGTCGGCCACCACGTCGTCGACGCCCTTGCCGGTGAACACACCGGGTCCGGACACGCCGGCCGTGGTCAGCACCTCGGCGCCGTCGCCCCAGGCTGCGAACGGCTTGAGCTGCCGCAGCGCCTCCTGGAGCAGGACGGTGGCCTTGATGTCGCCGTCCTTCGGTGCTCCGTCGGCCACGACGACGGCGTCGAACTCGATCGACCGGGCGGTCACGTTGGTCCGCTCGACCACCTGCTGGTTCTTGCCCGTGCCCAGCTTCCCGCCGCGCGGGGCCAGCACCTTGAGCTGCACGCCCTCGGCGTCCAGTGCCTCGCGGAGCGCGGCGATCCCGGCCAGGTCGGAGTCCGGCCCGGCGACGACGGCGACGAGCCGGCCGTCCAGCGGGAACGACTCACCGGTCACCTGGGCCAGTGCCGGGGACGGCGGCAGGTGCTCGGCCGGCTTCCCCTTCGGCGCCGGCAGCCCGAGGCCCTCGGCGACGAGGCTGGCCAGCTCGGTGTCGATGTTGGCGAGGACGCCGAGCACGCGCTCCTTGATCGCCTGCTCGTACACCTTGCCGAGCTCGAAGGTGTAGGCCTCGATCGTGTGCGTCTTCTCCACGTCCGACAGCGACGCGTAGAACATCGCCGGCTGGCTGAAGTGGTCCTCGAAGGACGCGGCCACCTCGCGCACGACCTGGCCCTGGACCTCCCGCGGCACGACGACGTAGCCGCCCTCGTCCCAGTCGGCGGGCTGCGGGCTCTCGCCGTCCACGGTGTTGGGGCTGTAGGGCGCCTCCCCGGTGGGGATCCCCTGCTGCATGAAGCCGTCGCGGTGGTTGTCGTTCACCGGCACCTGCGGCCGGTTGATCGGCAGCTGGGTCCAGTTGGGGCCGCCCAGGCGGGTCAGCTGGGTGTCCTGGTAGGAGAAGTTGCGGCCCTGCAGCAGCGGGTCGTTGGTGAACTCGATGCCCGGGACGACGTGGCCGGTGTTGTAGGCGACCTGCTCGGTCTCGGCGAAGTAGTTCGTGGGGTTGCCGGTCAACCGCAGCGTCCCGATGGTCTGCACCGGGACCATCTCCTCGGGCACGATCTTGGTGGAGTCGAGCAGGTCGATGCCCTCGTAGGTCTGCTCCTCGTTGTCCGGGAACACCTGGACGCCGAGCTCCCACTCCGGGTACGCCCCGGCCTCGATGGCGTCGGCGAGGTCGCGGCGGTGGAAGTCCGGGTCGGTGCCCATCGCCAGCTGCGCCTCCTCCCAGGTCAGGGAGTGCACACCCAGCTTCGGGGTCCACTTGAACTGCACCAGCACGGTCTCGCGGTCCTGGTTGACCAGCCGGAAGGAGTGGACGCCGAAGCCCTCCATCATCCGGTAGCTGCGCGGGATGCCCCGGTCGCTCATGTTCCAGAGCGTGTGGTGGGTGGCCTCGGTGTGCAGGGACACGAAGTCCCAGAACGAGTCGTGCGCCGACTGCGCCTGCGGGATCTCCCGGTTCGGGGAGGGCTTCGCGGCGTGGATCAGGTCGGGGAACTTGATGGCCTCCTGGATGAAGAAGACCGGCATGTTGTTGCCGACCAGGTCCCAGGTGCCCTCCTTCGTGTAGAACTTCGTCGCGAACCCGCGGGTGTCCCGGGCGGTGTCGGCCGAGCCGCGCGAGCCCAGCACGGTGGAGAACCGCACGAAGACCGGCGTCTCCAGACCCTTCTCCGCGAGCACGGGCGCCCGGGTGATGCTGGCCGCCGAGCCGTTGGCGGTGAACACCCCGTGCGCGCCGGCGCCGCGGGCGTGCACGGCCCGCTCCGGGATCCGCTCGTGGTCGAAGTGGCTGATCTTCTCCCGCAGGTGGAAGTCCTCGAGCAGGGTCGGCCCGCGCCGGCCGGCCTTGAGCGCGTGGTCGGTGTCCGGGATGCGCACGCCGTTGGGCGACGTGAGGTGGTCACCGCCCTGGGCCCGCGGGTCGCGGTCGCCCGCGGCGGCCTCGAAGGGGACACCCGAGGCGCTGACCTGGGCGGGGGCGGACTGGTCGGCCAAGCGGTGAGGAGGCATGGTTCTCCCTGGAGAAGGGGGACAGGGGGGACGACGACGCCGTTCTCTGGACGCGCAGCCTCACGGACCTCCCCGGCCCAGGGGGGTCCGAAACGGTTCAGCGCCCGGCGCGCACCCGGTCGGCCAGGACGCCGGCCAAGTCGTCCTCGCCGCGCGCCCGGGCGGCCAGCAGGCCCCAGCCCAGGTCGCTGGTCCACCGACCGCGGCGCAACCACCCCGCCGTCCCGGGTGCCGGGCGGAGCTCGGCGCGGGCCGCCGTCGCCACCTCGTTGAGCGTGTCCAGGGCCGCGTGCAGCGCCTGCTCGTCGCCCGTCCCGGCCACCAGCTCGGCGGTGCGGCGGCCGGCCAGCGCGACGACGCCGGGCAACCGCCGGCTGGCCGAGCGGGGGAGCAGCAGCAGGCCGGCCGCCAGCGCCAGCGCGATGCCGACCAGCGTCTCCGCCAGCCTGGTGGTGATCAGCTCGGTGCCGGTCCGGTCGGGCACGCCGACGTGCACCAGCAGCAGCGACAGCGGGGTGATGAAGGAGACGGCGAGGGTGTACTGGTGGGCGACCAGCAGCTCGACGCCCATCAGCAGCACGCCGACCACGACCACCTCGACCCCCACCGGCAGGTCGGCGGCCAGCAGCAGCGCGGCGACGCCCACGCCGACGAGGGTGCCGGTGATCCGGTGCACCGACCGGGCGCGGGTGGCCCGGGCGTCGGTGCCCAACAGGATGGCCACCGCGGTCGTCGAGGCCCAGTACGTGCTGGCCAGGCCCAGCCCGGCCGCCAGCAGCCCGGCCGCGGTGACCCCGACGGTGATCCGGGTCGAGGTGGCCACCCAGGCCGGGAAGGCGCGGGACGCGGGCGCCGGACCGGGGTCGCCCGGCGGCGCCGGGACGTCGGCCACCGGCAGCTCCTGCAGGAACCGCGCCTCCAGCTCCCGCACCCGGGGGCGCAGGGAGGCCCGCCGGCGGCTGCCCCCCGCGACGGCCGCGTCGGCGGCGCGGAGGGCCCGGGCCACCACGGCCGGCCGGACGGCGGCCGCGCCCGCGACGGCGGCCTCCGCGGCGGCGACGGCCCGGCGCTCGGGACCGGCCGGGTCCCACAGCCACGGCAGCACCACGACCACCCAGGCCAGCAGCGCCCCGGCCGCCGCGGCGGCCACGTGCCCGGCCAGCACGGTCGGCGCCGCGCCCAGCGCGCTGGCGCTGCCCCCGACGAGGACGACGCCCAGGGCGCCCGGCGGCCCGATCCGGAGGACCGCGGTGCCCGCCGCGGCGGCGCCGGCCAGCAGGCCCAGCACCACCGACAGCAGCCACGGCGTCCCGCCGGTCAGCCCGCCGAGCGCGACGGCCAGCACCAGGACCGCACCGCAGCCGGCGACGACCCGGGCCCGGCGGCGGTAGGAGAGCTGGTGGCCGTAGATCGCGGTGAGCCCGCCCAGCGCGGCGGCCGAGCCCAGGTCGGCGTGCCCGGTGGCGACGCCGAGGCCCAGCGGCACGGCCACCGAGAACGCGGCCGACACCGCCTTGCGCCCGCCGGCGGCCCACAGCGCCGCCGCCGTCGGGGGCCGCCGGCCGACCAGGTGCGGCAGAGCACGGCGGACGACGGGGGGCACCGGTCCATCCTCGGGGTCGACCCGCGGGCACCCGGCGCCGGCGACCCCGTCCAGCGGAAGCCCGCGACCGGGCTCACGTCGTCCGACGAGCCGCGCAGCGGAGCCCCCCGCCGCACAGACTCGGGGGCTACGTTCCCGCCCGTGCACGCCACCGACTGGGACGCCCGGTACGCCGACAGGCAGCAGTGGTCGGCGACGCCGAACCCCGTCGTGGCGCAGCTGTGCGCCGACCTGCCGCCGGGCCACGCCGTCGACCTGGCCGCGGGGGAGGGCCGGCACGCGCTGTGGCTGGCCGCCCGGGGTTGGCGGGTCACCGCCGTGGACTTCTCCGCCGTCGGCCTGGACCGCGGCCGCTCGACGCCCTACGGCCACGACGTCGAGTGGGCCGTCGCCGACGTGGCGGGGTGGCGGGCCGCCGAGGCGTCGCTGGACCTCGTCCTGGTGGCCTACCTGCACCTGCCCGAGGCCGAGACCGCCGCGCTGCTGACCCGCGCGGTGGGCTGGCTGCGGCCCGGCGGGCACCTGCTCGTGCTGGGCCACGACGTGGACAACGTGGCGCACGGCGTGGGCGGCCCGCAGGACCCGGCGATCCTGCACTCGGTCCACCGGCTGGCCCCGGTGGCCGCGCTGCTGGACGTCGACCGGTGCGAGCAGGTGCGCCGGGAGACCCCCGGCGGCACCGCGCTGGACACGCTCCTGTGGGGGACGCGACCCGTCTCGAGGTGAAGTCCACCAGGTCGGTGTGCTTTCCTGGCCGGGTGCCGACCCAGGAGCTGACCCGACGCCGCGTCGTGGACTTCTGCCGCGTCTCCAGCACCGCGTGCACGACCGCCCGTCCGCGCTGAGCTCCCGCTCCCGCACCGGCCCACGCACGTCTCCCCCCACCTCCGTGAGGACACCCCTGCCATGAGCGCACCCACCACCCCCGACGACGAGCTCCAGGCCTCGAAGTTCGCCTACTGGGTCCCCAACGTCAGCGGCGGCCTGGTCACCTCGACCATCGAGCAGCGCACCGACTGGGGCTACGACTACAACAAGAAGCTCGCCCAGACCGCCGAGGCGGTCGGGTTCGAGTACGCGCTGAGCCAGGTCCGCTACATGGCCAGCTACAGCGCCGCGTTCCAGCACGAGTCGGTGTCCTTCTCCCTGGCGCTGCTGCTGGCCACCGAGCGGCTCAAGGTCATCGCCGCCGTGCACCCCGGCATGTGGCAGCCCGGTGTGCTGGCCAAGCTGGGCGCCACCGCCGACCACCTGAGCAACGGCCGGTTCGCCGTCAACGTCGTCTCCGGCTGGTTCAAGGGCGAGTTCACCGCCATGGGCGAGCCGTGGCTCGAGCACGACGAGCGCTACCGCCGCAGCGAGGAGTTCATCAGCGCGCTGAAGGGCATCTGGACCGAGGACGGCTACACCCTCGGTGGCGACTTCTACCGCTTCCGCGACTTCGACCTGCAGCCCAAGCCGCTGTCCTCGCCGGGCCGGCCGCACCCCGAGGTCTTCCAGGGCGGCAACTCCACCGCGGCCCGGCAGATGGCCGGCCGGGTCTCGGACTGGTACTTCTCCAACGGCAAGGACCTGGCCGGCATCGACGAGCAGATCCGCGACGTCCGCGCCGTGGCCGACCCGCTGGGCCGCCGGGTCCGGTTCGGCCTCAACGGCTTCGTCATCGCCCGGGACACCGAGGCCGAGGCGCACGACACCCTCCGCGAGATCGTCGCGAAGGCCGACCGGCCCGCCGTCGAGGGGTTCCGGGACGCCGTCGCCCAGGCCGGCAGCTCGACCGGGGACAAGAAGGGCATGTGGGCGGACTCCTCGTTCGAGGACCTGGTCCAGTACAACGACGGCTTCAAGACCAACCTGATCGGGACGCCGGAGCAGATCGCCGAGCGGATCGTCGAGTTCCGCCGGCACGGCGTGGACCTGTTCCTCACCGGCTTCCTGCACTTCCAGGAGGAGATCGAGTACTTCGGCGCCAAGGTGCTGCCGCTGGTGCGCGAGATGGAGCAGGCCGCCGGCTTCGCGCCGACCGAGTTCCAGCCCGCCGCCTCGGTCTGACCCCGGTACGGTCCCGCCCATGATGGTCGAAGGACCTCGTCCTCCTCAGCACGAGCAAGCTCGCGCCGAGCCTCTGGACGAGGCCGGACTGTGATGGACCGGGACAAGCAACGCGTGGTGGCGGGGATCGTCGTCCTGGCGATGGTGCTCGCCGCCGGCGCGGTGGTGTTCTCGATCCTGCTGGGCTGACCCGGCCCGGGCGTCCGGGACACTGGTCGGCGTGGGATACGTCGACGTCACCGGGATCCGGTTCACCCTGCCCGACGGGCGGGTCCTGCTGGACGACGTCTCCTTCCGCGTCGGCGACGGCGCGGTCGCCGCGCTGGTGGGGGAGAACGGCGCCGGCAAGACCACCCTGCTGCGGATCATCACCGGCGACCTGACCCCCGACGCCGGGTCGGTCGCCCTGGTCGGCGGGCTGGGCGTGATGCGCCAGTTCATCGGCTCCGTCCGCGACGCCACCAGCGTGCAGCAGTTCCTGGTGGACCTGGCGCCGCCCGCCGTCCGCGACGCCTGGCACGCCGTCGAGGCCGCCGAGCTGGCGATGATGGAGGCCGACGACGAGCCCACCCAGATGGCCTACGCGAACGCGCTCGCGCACTGGGGCGACGTCGGCGGCTACGACGTCGAGGTCACCTGGGACACCGTGACCGTCGCCGCGCTCGCCGTCCCCTACGAGCAGTGCAAGTACCGCGAGCTGCAGACGCTGTCGGGCGGGGAGCAGAAGCGGCTGGCGCTGGAGTGCCTGCTCCGCGGACCCGACCAGGTGCTGCTGCTCGACGAGCCGGACAACTACCTCGACGTCCCCGGCAAGCGCTGGCTGGAGGCCCGGCTGGCCGAGACCCGCAAGACCGTGCTGTTCGTCAGCCACGACCGCGAGCTGCTGGACACCGTCGCCACCCGGGTGGTCACCGTCGAGGGCGGGACGGCGTGGGTGCACGGCGGCAACTGGCAGAGCTACCCGGCTGCTCGCGAGGCCCGGCACGAGCGGATGGCCGAGCTGCGGCTGCGCTGGGAGGAGGAGCACCAGCGGCTGGTCGACCTCACCCGCACGATGCAGCAGCAGGCGGCGAACTCCCCGGACATGGCCAACCGGTACCACGCGATGCAGACCCGGCTGGCCAAGTTCGAGGCCGCCGGCCCGCCGCCGGAGCGCCCGCCGCAGCAGGAGGTGGCGATGCGCCTGAAGGGTGGCCGCACCGGCATCCGGGTGCTGGTGGCCGCCGACCTGGAGCTGACCGGGCTGATGAAGCCCTTCGACGTCGAGCTGGACTACGGCGACCGGGTCGCGGTGCTGGGCTCCAACGGCGCCGGCAAGTCGCACTTCCTGCGGCTGCTGGCCGGTCAGGACGTCGACCACACCGGCACCTGGAAGCTCGGCGCCCGCGTCGTCCCCGGGTTCTTCGCCCAGACCCACGCGCACCCGGAGTGGATGGAGCGCACGCTCACCGACCTGCTCTGGCACGGCGAGGCCGGCCGACCCGGGATCGACCGGGGCCGGGCGATGGCCGTGCTGCGCCGGTACGGGCTGGCCCCGGCCGGGGACTCGCTGTTCCGGTCGCTGTCGGGTGGTCAGCAGGCCCGGTTCCAGGTGCTGCTCCTGGAGCTGTCCGGCGCGACCCTGCTGCTGCTCGACGAGCCCACGGACAACCTGGACGTGCTGAGCGCGGAGTCCCTGGAGCAGGCGCTGGCCGCCTTCGACGGCACCGTCGTCGCGGTCACCCACGACCGCTGGTTCGCCCGCTCCTTCGACCGCTTCCTGGTCTTCGGCTCCGACGGCCGGGTCCGCGAGACCCCGGAGCCGGTCTTCGACGAGGCGCGGGTGCAACGCGCCCGGTGACCGGCGTGCTTGACCCGCCGGACGCCGCCGGGCAGCGTCCACGCGCATGAGGTGGCGGAACTGGGCGGGCAACCAGCGGGCCGACGGCATCGACGTCCGGCGGCCGCGCACCACCGGTGAGATCGCCACGGTGCTGCACGAGGCCTCGGTCGCCGGTCGCCGGGTGCGGCCGATCGGCAGCGGGCACTCGTTCTCCGGCATCGGCCGGCCCGAGCAGGTGCAGCTGGTGCTGGACCGGCACGCCGACCTCGTCGACCTGACCGCCGACGGCCTGGTGACCGTGCAGGCCGGGATGCCGCTGCACCGGCTCAACGCGGTGCTCGCCCGGGAGGGCTGGGCGCTGACCAACCTCGGCGACATCGACCGGCAGACCGTGGCGGGGGCGCTGTCCACCGGCACCCACGGCACCGGCGCGCGGTTCGGCGGGCTGGCCACCCAGGTGCGCGCCCTGCAGCTGGTGACCGCCGACGGCGCGGTCCTGGACTGCTCGGCCACCCTCGAGCCCGAGGTGTTCGCCGCGGCGCGGGTCGGCCTGGGGGCGCTCGGGGTGCTGGCGACGGTCACGCTGCAGGCCGAGCCGGCCTTCGCGCTGCAGATGGACGAGCGGCCGATGCCGCTGGCGGAGGTCCTGGAGGACCTGGACGAGTTCATGACCTCGACCGACCACGTCGAGTTCCACTGGTTCCCGCACACCGACATGTGCCTGGCCAAGCGCAACACCCGGGTGCCGGTCTTGGCCGGCCTCGCGCCGCTGCCCCGCCGGCAGGTGCTGTGGGAGGACGAGGTGCTGGCCAACGGCGCGTACTCCGCGCTGATCGCCGCCGGCCGCGCCGTCCCCGCGCTGGTGCCGCCGCTGGCCCGGTTCGCCTCCACCGCTCTGAGCCCCCGGACGGCGACCGACCTGTCCCACCGGGTCTTCGTCTCCACCCGCCGGTTCCGGTTCCGGGAGATGGAGCAGGCCGTGCCGCGCGAGTCGGTGGCCGACCTGCTCCGGGAGCTGGCCCGGCTGACCGCGGCGCGCGGCTGGCGGCTGCCGATCCCGACCGAGGTCCGCTACGCCGCTGCCGACGACGTCCCGCTGTCCACCGCGTCGGGCCGGGACACCGCCTACGTGGCGGTCCACGTGCCGGCCCGCAGCGACCCGACCGACTACTTCGGCACCTTCGCCGCGCTGGCCGGGGAGGTCGGCGGTCGCCCGCACTGGGGCAAGGAGCACGATCTGGACGCCGCGGTGCTGGCGCAGCGCTACCCCCGGTTCGACGAGTTCGTCGCCGTCCGGGACCGCCTGGACCCCGCCGGCGTGCTCGGCAACGCCTACCTGGACCGCGTGCTGGGAGCCGCTGCCCGGGTCTCCTGACGGGCCCGCCGGTGGGCGGCCATCCGGACCGGGCTGTTGACCGCGCCGTACCCGTCGTAGCCAGCCAGCCGCTGCACCACCTCGAAGAACACCCGGCCGCCCAGCACCTCGGTGTAGAGGTGCAGGAAGGCGCCGTCGGCGTCGGCGTCGTAGAGCAGGCCGTGCTCGCGCAGGTCGGCCAGCAGGGCCGGGTCGAGGTCCAGGCGGGCGTCGAGGTCGTCGTGGTAGTTCGCCGGCACCGCCAGCAGCGGCGCCCCGGCCGCGCGCAGCGCGCGGGCCGTGCCCACGGCGTCGTCGGTGGCGAAGGCGACGTGCTGGGGGTCGGGCACCCCCGGCGCCCAGCCGCCGCCGCGGCGCAGCAGCGACACGGACAGCGCCAGCCGGACGCCGCGGTCGGGGGTGGTGACCCCGCGGGATCGGACCAGGCCGAACGGCGCGGCGACCTCGGACCCGCTGCCGGCGTCCAGGCCGAGGACGGAGTCGTAGAACAGCCCGGCCTCGTCGTAGGCGTCGAAGGGCTGGGTGAGCCCCACGTGGTCGGTCCGGGTCAGCCCGGCGCCGGCGGAGGTCTCCCCGGTGGGCAGGAAGTCCGCCGGCCACCCGTCGGGCCCGGTCCGCGCGAAGAACACCTGGGTGCCGTCCGGGGCGGCCACCGCGGACAGCTCGGCCTCGGCGTTCCCCCGTGTTCGCGGCAGCACCGGCGCCAGCAGCGCCTCGGCCCGGGCGGCCGAGCCCGTCGGGTCCACCGACTCCACGGCCAGCGCGACCACCGCGGCCTCGCCGTCGGCGGGGCGGGCGGCACCGGCGTTCAGCAGCACCCGCGCGCTGCCCTGCTCCCACAGCTGCACCGGCTTGGACCGGTGCTGCCCGGTGTGGGCGAACCCCAGCCGGCCCAGCACGTCGGCCACCACCGGCCCGGAGGAACCGTCGACGGCGAGCTCGGTGAACGCGTGCCCGGTCAGGGCCGGGGCGGGGGGCAGCACCAGCGGGTCGACCGGCAGCGCGGCCTCCAGGGCCAGCAGCGACCGCATCGCGTCCACCGCCGTCCGGGCCGGGTCGGACTGCCGGAAGACGTCGTTGAAGACCTCCAGCGACAGCGGCCCGGCGTACCCGGCGGCCAGCACGGAGCCGAGGAAGGCGGGCAGGTCGAAGGCGCCCTGGCCGGGGAAGAGCCGGTGGTGCCGCGACCACTGCAGGACGTCCATCGACAGCTGCGGGGCGTCGGCCAGCTGCAGGAAGAACAGCTTGTCCCCGGGGACGGCGGTGAAGCCGGCCGGGTCGCCGCCGCGCGAGAGCACGTGGAAGGAGTCCAGGCACAGTCCCAGCGCCGGGTGGTCGGCGGCGCGGACGAGGTCCCAGCTGTGGTCCCAGGTGGACACGTGGGTGCCCCAGGCCAGCGCCTCGTAGGCGATCCGGAGCCCGCGCTCGCCGGCCAGCTCGGCGGCCGCGTGCAGCTGGGCGGCCAGCTCGTCGTCGTCGGTGACCGCGTCGGGCGCCACGGCCGAGCAGACCAGCACGGTGTCCACGCCGAGGGCGGCCATGACGTCGAACTTCGCCCGCGCCCGGCGCCGGTTGCGGGCGACGGTGGCCGGGTCGGTGGAGTCCAGGTCGCGGAAGGGCTGGTACAGGTCGATCGCCAGCCCCAGGTCGGCGCAGCGGGCGGCCAGCTCGGCCGGTGACCACGGCGAGGCCACCAGGTCGGGCTCGAACACCTCGATGCCGTCGAACCCGGCGCCGGCCGCGGCGACCAGCTTGTCCTCCAGCGTCCCGGACAGGCAGACGGTGGCCACCGCCCGCCGCCGGGTCGACCGGTCAGCCAACGGGGGAGCCCGCGGGGTCCACCAGCGCGGCGAAGTGCGCCAGCATCCGGTCGGCGTCGGGCTCGAGCCCGGTGAACAGGCGGAAGGAGTCCACGGCCTGGAAGACCGCCATGCCGCCGCCGTCGAGCACCCGGCAGCCCCGCTCGCGCGCGGTGGTGACCAGCTCGGTGGCCAGCGGGCGGTAGACGATGTCGGCCACCCACAGGTCGGGCCGCAGCAGGTCCGCCGGCACCGGCGAACCGGGGTGGGCGGCCATGCCGGTCGGGGTGGCGTGCACCAGGCCGTCGGCCGCGGCCACCGCCGTCCCGAGGCCGGTCAGGTCCCCGCCCCCGGCGCGGCCGGCGCCGAAGCGGCCGGTCAGCGCGCGGGCCAGCTCGGTGGCCCGGGCGGCGTCGACGTCCAGCACGGTCAGCCGGTCGGTGCCCAGCGTGAGCAGGGCGTGCGCGACCGCGGCCCCCGCGCCGCCGGCCCCCAGCAGGACGACCCGGTCCATCGCCGCGTCGGGCAGGCCGCGGTCGACGTTGCGGGCGAAGCCGGACCAGTCGGTGTTGTGGCCGACGGCCCGGCCGTCGGCGAGCACCACCGTGTTCACCGCGCCCAGGGCGGCGGCGTCGGGGGAGAGCTCGTCGAGGTGCTCGAGGACCAGCTGCTTGCACGGGTGGGTCACGTTCAGCCCGTCGTAGCCCGCCAGCTGCGCGGCCCGGACCAGCTCGCCGACCTCCTCGGGGGCCTTGCCCAGGACGTCGAGGTCCAGCCGGCGGTAGACGTACCGCAGGCCGAGCGCGTCGGCCTCGGCCTCGTGCAGCTGCGGGGACAGCGAGGGCCCGATGCCCGAGCCGATCAGCCCGACGACGGTGCCGGGACGGGCTGGGCTCACGGGCGACCTCCGTATGTACCAACTGGTGAGTTGCTGCACCCCAGGACACCACACCGTGACGCCGGGCACCACCCCTCCCGGGGGATCGGCCCGCGGCGCCTGCACACCCGGCCCTAGGCTCGGGACGCCGCCACCCGGGCGGACCAGCGAGGAGGACGGCGTGTCAGCCCAGCCGACCGGCACCCCGCCCGAGCGCACCCGGGACGCCGAGCGGACCCGGGCCGAGATCCTGACCGTCGCCACCGAGGAGTTCGCGCACTCGGGGTACGCCGGCGCCCGGGTCGACGTCATCGCGGCCAAGACCAGCACCACCAAGCGGATGATCTACTACTACTTCGGCGGCAAGGAGCAGCTCTACGTCGCCGCCCTCGAGGCCGCCTACACCCGGATCCGCGGGCTGGAGCAGCAGCTCGACGTCGAGCACCTCGACCCGGTCGAGGCGATCCGCGAGCTCGCCGGCCTCACGTTCGACCACCACGAGGCGCACCCGGACTTCATCCGCCTGGTCAGCATCGAGAACATCCACCACGGCGAGCACATCGCCGGCTCCGCGGTGCTGTCGAACCTGGCGAACCCGGCCCTCGACGTGCTCGGGGCGATCCTGGACCGCGGCCGGGCCGACGGCGTCTTCCGGGCCGACGCCGACGCCCTGGACGTCCACCAGGTGATCAGCAGCTTCTGCATCTTCCGGACGGCGAACCAGCACACCTTCGGCGCGCTCTTCGGCCGCGACATGCTCGCCCCCGGGCTGCGGGACCGCCAGCGCGCGCTGCTCGGCGACCTGGTGCTCGGGTATCTGTGCTCATCGTGATCCTGCGGATCACACCGCGGCCAAGGGCCGTGCCCGGCCGGCGCTGAGCCGTTGGTGGTCCCTCCTCGGGGAGGGGCGCTCGTGCCTCGCGACCCTCCCGTCGTCGGGACGCCGGCTGCCGGCCGTCCCCGGCCGACGTCGCCGTCCTGCCCGGGGTGGTCGCGACCCGCTGGACCCCGTGTCCCCTTGACAGGGTGATCGGGGCCACCTCATCCTCTGGTTCGTACTAACCAGTTGGTACATAAGCCCGATCCAGGCACCGACGCCATAGATCCAGGAGCCCTGCGCATGACTGCGACCCCGAGCCCCCCGGCCGCCCCGCCCGTGAAGCGGACACCCGTGAAGGCCGCGCTCAGCGGCTGGCTGGGCAGTGCGCTGGAGTACTACGACTTCTTCATCTACGCCCAGGCCGCCGCGCTGGTCTTCCCGACGGTGTTCTTCCCGGCCGACGACCCGCAGGTCGCCGTCGTCGCCTCGCTGGCCACCTTCGGGGTCGGCTACGTGGCCCGGCCGATCGGCGCCTTCGTCCTCGGCCACTGGGGTGACACCCACGGGCGCAAGAACATGCTCGTGCTCTGCATGCTGATGATGGGCATCTCGACCTTCCTGGTCGCCGTGCTGCCCACCTACGGCCAGGTCGGCGTGCTCGCCCCGGCGCTGCTGGTGCTCATGCGGCTGATCCAGGGCTTCGCCGTGGGCGGCGAGATCGCCGGTGCCAGCACGATGACGATGGAGCACGCGCCGTTCGGCAAGCGCGGCTTCTACACCAGCTTCACCCTGCAGGGCGTCCAGGGCGGGCAGCTGCTGGCGGCGGCGATCTTCCTGCCGCTGGCCGCCGTCCTGCCCGAGGACGACTTCCAGAGCTGGGGCTGGCGCATCCCGTTCCTGCTCAGCTCCGTGGTGATCGTGGTGGGCCTGGTCGTGCGTCGGAAGGTCGAGGAGACCCCGGCGTTCCAGGAGAAGGCCGCCACCGGCGAGGTGCCGAAGGCCCCCATCGTGCAGGTGGTCCAGGAGAACGGTCTGGACATGCTGCGGGTGGTCGTCATGGCCCTGATGAACGCGGTGCCGTTGACCGCCACCGTCTTCGGGGCCACCTACGCGACCAGCGAGGCCTACGGCGTGGGCTTCTCGACCGCGACCTACCTCTGGATCTCGGTGGTCGGCAACCTGGTCGCCATGGTGCTCATCCCGTTCGTCGGGAACCTCTCGGACCGGATCGGCCGGCGCCCCTGCATCATCGTCGGCTCGCTCGGCTCGACCGCCATGGCCTACGCCTACCTGTACGCGATCAGCATCGACAACGTGTTGCTGGCGTTCGTGTTCGCCCTGGTCATGTGGGGGTCGGTCTACCAGGGCTACAACGCGGTGTTCCCGAGCTTCTACCAGGAGCTCTTCCCGACCCGGACCCGCGTGACCGGCTTCGCGGTGAGCCAGAACATCGGCACGATGATCACCGCGTTCCTGCCGTCGTTGTTCGCGGCGATCGCCCCGCCCGGGTCCAACGTGCCCCTGATCGTCGGCAGCATCGTGTTCGGGATCGGCATCGCGGTCGCCGTCGCCGCGTGGTCGGCGCGGGAGACCCACCGGGTGGCCCTGGACGACCTGGGCAGGTCCGACGCCGTCCCGCTGGACAAGGCCGAGTTCGAGCGCCTGCGCAACCAGCGGGAGTCCGTCGCCGAGACGGTCTGAGAACCGTCCCGCCCCCCGGTGCGGGCCGGGGGGCGGGACGTGGTGTCAGGGGCCGCCGATGGCGTCCAGCTCGGCCAGCTCGGCCGGGCCGAGCACCCGCGCGGCGGACTCCAGGTTGGACTCCAGGTGGGCCACCGACGAGGTGCCCGGGATGAGCAGGATGTTGGGCGAGCGGGCCAGCAGCCAGGCCAGTGCGACCTCCATCGGCGTGGTCTCCAGCGTCCGGGCCACCGACTCCAGCGCCTTGCTCTGCAGCGGGGAGAACCCGCCCAGCGGGAAGAACGGCACGTAGGCCACGCCCTCACGGGCCAGCGCGTCGATCATCGCGTCGTCGTCCCGGTGCACCAGGTTGTAGTGGTTCTGCACGCAGACGACCGGGGCGATCGACTGCGCCTCGGCCAGCATCGAGGTGCTCACGTTGCTGATCCCGATGTGCCGGACCAGGCCCTCGGACTGCAGCGCGGCCATGGTCTCCATCGGCTCGACGACCGAGCGCTCCACGGGCTCCGCGAAGCCGGGCATCCGCAGGTTCACCACGTCCAGGGCGTCGAGCCCGAGGTGGTCGAGGTTGTCGTGCACCGCCTGCCGCAGCTCGTCGGCGCCCAGCGCCTCGGGCCACTCGCCCTCCGGCGTCCGGCGCGCGCCGATCTTGGTCACCAGGGTCAGCTGCTCCGGGTAGGGGTGCAGCGCCTCGCGGATGATCTCGTTGGTCACGTGCGGGCCGTAGTAGTCGCTGGTGTCGATGTGGTCCACACCGAGCTCGACCGCCCGGCGGAGCACCGCCACGGCGGCCTCCCGGTCGGCCGGCGGACCCATCACGTGCGGTCCGGCCAGCTGCATGGCGCCGTAGCCCATGCGCTGCACGGTGCGGTCGCCGAGGGCGAACTGCCCGGCGCGGTCTGCCGTCGTCGTCATGGCTCCGGTGTACCCCGCGGGGCGGGTCAGCGCACGGTGGCGGTGACCCGCTCCCAGGTGTCGACGTCGGCGACGACCGGGTCCGGCGTCCGGGCGTCGACGTGCTCGGTGCGCAGCGCGACCAGGCAGACCGCCGTCCCGGCCAGCGCGAGCGCCGCGCCGACCCAGATCGGGGCGGTGTAGCCCAGCCCGGCCGACAGCACCCCGGCGCCCAGGGCCGCGCCCAGGGCGTTGGCCACGTTGAACGCGCCCTGGTTGGCGGCGGACACCAGCGAGCCCCCGCGCACCCGGGCCGCCTCGATCACCTTGTTCTGCACGACCGGGCCGGCCGCGAACGCCACGGTGCCGAACAGCACCAGCAGGACGACGGCGGCCGCCGGGGTCCGGGCGGTCAGCGCGAACCCGACCAGCAGGACGGCGCTGACCAGCAGCCCGACCACGACGAACCGCAGGCCGTACCGGTCGCCCAGCCGGCCGCCGGCCAGCGTGCCGATCGTCGTGCCGATGCCGAACAGCGCCAGGACCGGGGTCACCCAGCCCTCGGTGAGCCCGCCGAGCTCGGTGAGGATGGGGGAGACGTAGGAGTAGACGGCGAACAGCGCGGCGAAGCCGATCATGGTCACGCCCAGCACCATCCAGACCTGCCGGCGGCCGAAGGCCCGCAGCTCGCTGCGCAGGTCGGTCCGCTCCCCGCTGACCGCCGGCATCCAGGCCGCCAGCCCGGCGATGGTGACCAGACCGATCACCGCGCACGCCGCCAGCACCAGCCGCCAGCTGGTCTGCTGGGCCACGAACGTGCCCAGCGGGACGCCGATGACGTTGGCCAGGGTCAGCCCGACCATCATCAGCGAGATGGCCTGGGTGGCCTTGTCCCGCGGCACGAGCCGGCGCGCGGCGACCGCGCCGCCGCCGAAGAAGGAGCCGTGCGCGAGCGCGGTGAGGACCCGGGCGCCGACCAGCGTGCCGTAGGTCGGGGCGAGCGCCGAGAGGGCGTTGCCGACGACGAAGACGACCATCAGCCCGATCAGGGTCTGCTTGGGCGTGAACCGCACGCCCAGCGCCGTGAGCGTCGGCGCACCGAGGACGACACCGACCGCGTAGGCGCTGATCAGCAGCCCGACGGCGGAGACGGACACCCCGAGACCGTCCGCGATCTCGGGCAGCATGCCCATGACGACGAACTCGGTGGTGCCGATGCCGAAGGCACCGATGGACAGGGCGAGCAGGGCGCGGGGCACAACAGTCCTCTGCGACGGAGACGAGGGGCTTCCCCCAGCCAAGGCCATCGGACCCCCGGAGCCATCCTGGCCCGGCCATGAGACCGGTCACGTCCAGGAGCGATCAGATCGAAACGGTTCCGTTCCTGACGGAAGCGCACAGACACCCGCGAGCACAGCTACCCGACGGTGCGTGCCGTCGAGTTCACCGTGCGTAGGGCTGCCCACCGGTGCGGCGTCACCCGGGGCGCTGTGCATTCGACACGTCACGCAGGGTCGTCAGTTGGCAGGTCTGGTGGTGACGTATCCCACGAAATGGCCCGAATGTGACCTGGAGCCTGGTCACGGCCAGGTCACGGCATGTTTACATGGGCCCCGCCCACCCCCCGTAACGCAACGAGAGCCAGGTGCATGAAGCCGCAACACCCGGAACACCCCCTGGTCACCGACGGGGACCGACAGCTCGGTGGGGCGCTGTCGCTGGACACCCGCAATCCCTCGACCGGGGAGTGGAACGCCATCGTCGGCGTCTGGGCCGACGAGTACGGCTCCGGCTCCGCCGTCCCGCTCGCCCCCGTCGCCTGCCCCGTGCCGGCCGTGGTCGCCGCCACCGGTGAGGACGTCGTCCGCGAGGTGGCCCGCCGGGCCGGTCGCGAGCTCGACGCCGACCTGGACCCCGCCGCCGGCACCGTCGCCCGCGAGGACGCCGTCGACGGCGACCTCGTGCTGGCCGACGAGCCCCGCGAGGACGTCGAGGTGTCCGCCGCCGAGATCATCGCCGCCATCGCCGAGGGCCGCGTCCCCCGTGGCCGGCACCGCCAGCCCAAGACTTCCCGCTCCGCGCCGTCGGGCCCGGCGCGCATGCGCAAGCCGACCCTCTACCTGGCCGCGGCGCTGGTGGGGGCGACCGGCGTGGGGCTGCTGACCACCACCGGCGACCCGCAGGCCCAGGCCGACCAGGCGGTCACCGCCAGCGAGGCCACCGCCGCCGAGGTGGTCAGCGTGGCCGACGCCCTGGGGCTGGCCGCCGCGCCCGACGCCAGCGTCGCCGAGACCGACGCGGTGACCCAGCTGCAGCAGATGGCCGCCAGCCGCGCCCAGCGCGAGACCGAGCAGGAGGCCGCGGCCGCGACCCAGGCCGCCGCCGACCAGGCCGCCGTGGACGCCGCGGCGGAGGCTGCGCGCCCCCAGGCCGTGATGCCGATCAACGGCGCCCGGCTGACCAGTTCCTTCGGCTACCGCTGGGGGACCATGCACGCCGGCCTCGACCTCGCTGCGCCCATGCTGACCCCCGAGTACGCCGCCATGGACGGGGTGGTCATCAAGGCCGGCGAGGCCAGCGGTTTCGGTCAGGCCGTGTACATCCAGCACGAGAACGGTGACGTGACCGTCTACGGCCACATGGAGACGATCCTCGTGACGGAGGGCCAGGTCGTACAGGCCGGCGACACGATCGCGCTGGTGGGCAGCCGCGGCCAGTCCACGGGTCCGCACCTGCACTTCGAGGTGCACGCCGGTGGCATCGACGGCGAGCGGATCGACCCGGTGCAGTGGCTGGCGGAGCGGGGCGTCACGGTCCCCTGAGCCGGCAGCCCTCGTCCGGGCCCCGTGGTGCGGCCTCCACCGGGACGCCCCGACCGCCGGCGCCCCGGTAGCGCCTCCTCGGGCTGCTCCGGGCCGCGCGGGCTGCCGGTGGTGACGGCGGTGACGGTGCCCGCTGTGGTGGTCCGGCGTCGGTCTCCCGATCCGCCGACCGTGGAGCACGCCGGCCCGCACCGGGGCAGTGCGACGCAGTCGGGCCACCGGGTGCACCATGGAGCACGTGCTCGACCACTCCGACATGTGGATGCCCACCGATCCGCCGACCTGGGCACGGCTGTTCACCCCGCGCCTGGACGGTTGGTCCTGGATCGCCGTGCTGAGCCTGCTGGTCCTGGTGGCCTACCTGGTGGGCCTGGTCCGACTGCGACGTGCCGGCGTCCGGTGGGCGTGGTGGAGGACGTCGTCGTTCACCGCCGGTGCTGTCTCCCTGTTCGCGGTGACCGGTACGGAGCTGCACGGCTACTCGATGGTGCTGTTCAGCGTGCACATGGCCCAGCACATGGTGCTGTCGATGGTGTCGCCGCTGCTGCTGCTGCTCGGCTCCCCGGTCACGATGGCGCTGCGGGCGCTGCCCCGGGGCCGGGGTGCGGCCGGGGCGCCCCGGGCACTCCTGCTGGAGGTGCTGCACAGCCGGGTGGCCCGCTTCCTGTCCCACCCCGGGTTCACGATCCCGCTGTTCATCGCCAGCCTCTACGGCGTCTACTTCACCCCGGTCTTCGACGACCTCATGGCCGACCCGCTGGGCCACCAGGTGATGCTGGCGCACTTCCTGGTCACCGGGCTGCTGTTCTTCGGCCCGATCCTGGGCGCCGACCCGTGGCCGCGCACCGTCGGACACGCCGGCCGGATGCTCGAGCTGCTGCTCCCCATGCCGTTCCACGCGTTCTTCGGCGTCGCGATCATGATGGCCGGCAGCCTGGTCGTGGACACGTTCTCGATGCCGCCGGCCGGGTGGGGCGTGGACCCGCTGGCCGACCAGAACACCGCCGGGGCGATCGCCTGGTCCTTCGGCGAGCTGCCGACCGTGCTCGTGCTGGCGGTCGTCTTCTTCCAGTGGGCCGGGTCGGAGAACCGCCGCAACCGGACCCGCGACCGCACGATCGACCGGGTCGGCAACGCCGAGCTCGACGCCTACAACGCCCGGCTGCGGGCGATGGCGGCCGCCGACGGCTGAGCTGCCCGCAGACGCACGACGGCCCGGCACCCGCGAGGGGAGCCGGGCCGTCGTGCGTGCGGGGTCAGCCGGCGTGCACGGCCATCTCGGCCGGCAGGTCGTCCTTGCCGGCCTTGATCAGGACGGCCGAGGAGATCGCGGCCACCAGCAGCAGCGCGGCGCCCCAGGTGAACGCGGTCGTGTAGCCCTCGACCTGGGCCACCAGCGGCGCGGTCGGGTCCTCCGGCGTCGGCGGCCGCTCGCTCAGCGAGTTCGTGATCGCGGTGACCGAGAAGGTCGCCAGCAGCGCGGTGCCGATGGAGGCACCGACCTGCTGCACGGCCTGCAGCACGGCGCTGGCCGCACCGGCGTCGTGCTCGCCCACCCCGACCAGGGCCAGGTTCGACAGCGGCACGAAGGTGAAGCCCAGCCCCAGGCCCAGCAGCACCTGGCCGGGCAGTGCTACCTGCCAGAACGGGGTGTCCAGGCCGAGGAAGGACAGCGTGAACAGCCCGGCCGCGGCGAAGACACCGCCGGCGACCATCAGCGGCTTGGGCCCCACGCGGGGGACCAGCTGGCTCGCGGTGCCCGCGGCCACGAGCACGCCGCCGGTGACGGGCAGGGAGGCGAACCCGGCGCTGACCGGGGTGTAGCCCAGCACCTGCTGGAAGTACAGGCTGAGGAAGAAGAACGAGCCGATCAGCCCGGCGCCGACCAGCGTGGCGGTGAGGTAGGCGCCGCCGCGGTTGCGGTCGAGCACCAGGCGCATCGGCAGCAGCGGGTTGCGCACCCGGAACTCGACGACGACGAAGGCCACCACCAGCACGACGCCGATCCCGATGAACGTCAGGGCCGGGCCGTCGGACCACGGGCTGCCGCCGTCGGAGGCCTGCGCGGCCTCGGCGACCTTGGTGAACCCGTAGACCAGCGAGGCCAGGCCGACGGTGATCAGCACGGCACCGGGGACGTCGTACTTCGTCTCGCCGGAGGCCTTGCTCTCCGGCACGATCCGCCAGGCGGCGACGACGGCGAGGACGGCGATCGGCACGTTCACCCAGAAGCACCAGCGCCAGTCGGCGTACTCGGTCAGCACCCCGCCCAGCAGCAGGCCGACGGCGGAGCCACCGCCGGCGATCGCGCCGTAGACGGCGAAGGCCTTGGCCCGCTCGGCGGCGTCGGTGAACAGCACGGTGATCAGGGCCAGGGACGCCGGGCCGAGGAGGGCGCCGAAGGTGCCCTGCAGGGCGCGCGCGGCGAACAGCAGCGCCTCGTTGGTGGCCAGGCCACCCAGGGCGGAGGCCAGCGCGAAGCCGACGGCGCCGACCAGGTAGGTGCGCTTGCGGCCCCAGAAGTCGGCGATGCGTCCGCCCAGGAGCAGGAAGCCGCCGAAGGTCAGGGTGTAGGCGGTGACGATCCACTGCTGGTTCGCCTCGCTGATGCCCAGGTCGACGGAGACGGCGGGCAGCGCGATGTTCACGATGGTCGCGTCCAGCACGATCATCAGGACGGTCACGGCGATGACGGCGAGGGCCAGCCAGCGCTGCGGGTAGGGGTGGTCGTCGACCGCGGTGCGGTCGTGGGCGGGGTCGGTCACTGGGGTCTCCGAGGTGTCGGGGGAGCGGGAGCCACGGTGCGGACGACGTCGGCCGACGGCTGGACGGTAGTGCCCTGCCACGATGGGCGCGTGCCCGTTTCCCTGCTGCTGCTGGCGGACACGCACGTCCCGAAGCGGGCCCGCGACCTCCCGCATTCCCTCTGGGCCGAGATCGACGCGGCCGACGTCGTCGTGCACGCCGGCGACTGGGTGGACGTCGCCCTGCTCGACCAGCTGGAGCAGCGTGCCCGGCGGCTGGTCGGGGTGCACGGCAACAACGACCACGGCGAGCTGCGCGAGCGGTTGCCGGAGGTCGCCCGGGTCGAGCTCGACGGCGTCCGGATCGCGGTGGTGCACGAGACCGGCGACGCGAAGGGCCGGGAGGAGCGCTGCTCGGCCCGCTACCCGGACGTCGACGTGCTGGTCTTCGGGCACAGCCACATCCCGTGGGACACCACGACGACGAGCGGGCTGCGGCTGCTCAACCCCGGGTCGCCCACCGATCGCCGGCGGCAGCCGTCCTGCACCTACCTGACCGCGGTCGCCGACGCCGGGCAGCTGCGCGACGTCGAGCTGCACCGCCTCCCGGCCCGCGGGTGAGCCCGCCGCTGCCGCCCGCCGCCGTCGCGGTGCTGGCCTGCCCGGTGTGCGGTGCCGGGTTCGCCGTCGTCCCCACCGGACTGCGGTGCACGGCGGGGCACGCCTTCGACCGGGCCCGGCAGGGCCACGTCACCCTGCTCCCGCCCTCGGGCAGCCCGCACGACGGGGACTCCGCGCAGATGGTGGCCGACCGGGTGGAGTTCCTGGCCGCCGGCCACTACGCCGGGGTGACCGCCGCGCTGGCCGCGGCGGTGCTCGCCGACGGTCCGCCGCGGAGCGTGCTGGACCTGGGCGCGGGCACCGGGGCGCACCTGGCCGGGGTGCTGGACCGGGCGCCGGACGCGGTCGGGATCGGCCTGGACGTCTCGCGGTACGCCGCGCGCCGGGCGGCCCGCGCCCACCCGCGCGCGCTGGCCGTGGTGGCCGACACCTGGGCCGGGGTGCCCGTCCAGGACGCCTCGGTCGACCGGGTGCTGGTCGTCTTCGCCCCGCGCAACGGTCCCGAGACCGCCCGTGTGCTGCGCCCGGACGGCCGGCTGGTCGTCGTCACCCCGGCCGCGGACCACCTGGGGGAGCTGGTCGGGCCGCTCGGGCTGCTGGCGGTCGACCCGGACAAGGCCGGGCGGCTGGCCGGCAGCCTGGAGCCGCAGCTGGCCAGGACCGCCGTCCGGACCCACCGGGAGGAGCTCGAGCTGGACCGCGCCGCGGTGCGGGTGCTCGTGGGCATGGGCCCGCACGCCCGGCACCTGGGCGCCGGGCAGCTGGACGCGGCGCTGTCCGCGTTGCCCGAACCGGTGCGGGTCACCGTCGCCGTGGACATCGGGATCTACCGCCCGTCGTGAGCCGGGTACACGAACGGGGGCCCGGTCTGTGGGACCGGGCCCCCGTCGGAGGTCCTGCAGTCGCGCCCGGGATCCGGGGCGACGGGGGCGGCGCTCAGCCGCCCCGGGTCAGCGCCGGACGCTCTTGCGGCCGGTGACGGCCACGTACACGCCGAGCACGATGATCGCGCCGACGATGGAGCCGATCCAGCCGGCGGTGCCCAGCTCGAAGCCGTTGCCGCTGATCAGGCTGCCGAGCAGGTTGCCGACCAGCGAGCCGATGATGCCCAGCACGATGGTGGCGACGATCGAGAGCTTCTGCGAGCCGGGGATGACGGCCCGGGCGATGAAGCCGGCGACCAGACCGATGACGAGCAGGACGATGATGTTCCAGAGCATGAGGACCTCCAGGTGGTGACGGGGTGGCGCTGCGCCGGTCTCTCCCGGCGTCAGTGGAGATGTGTCCACGCTGAGACCTGCCGAAACCTGGGGTAGGTCACGTTCTGGTCATCGCCGGCCGGGCTGTTTGGCAACTACTGCCCGCACAAATCAGATTTCCTGCCGCATAGCTGTCCTCTCGGCCCAGCATTGTGGAACGGCTCCAGATCGGCCGCCGGACGCGCGGCGGGGCGCCCCCGGTCCGCCGCACGGGCGCCTGCGCCACCGACTACTCTCGCCTCCGTGACGATCGCCCCCGCTCCGATCGTGAGCCGTCCCAGTCCGGTGCACGTGGCCGAGAAGG